>JANYCX010000028.1 GCA_025360065.1 Acetobacteraceae bacterium
AATATTCCACCGTGCAAAACTGGTATCCGGGCGACGCGGACGGCAAGGGCGGCATTTACAACTTCGTCACCAAGCGCGGTGCCTGTCGCGGCGCACGCAGTAAAATATCCTGGACCCAGGTCGAAACCGGGTCGGCGATCACCTGGAAATACCCGTCCTGCATCCTGCAAGGCGATGACAGCGTTGGCGAATTCTATTCGGTTGCCGTCACCACCAACCATCAGCAGGCCGATACCGGCACCAAGATGATCCATATTGGCCGCAACACCCGCAGCACCATCGTGTCCAAGGGCATCAGCGCCGGCAAGTCCAACAATACCTATCGCGGCCTGGTGCGGGTGCTGCCGAAGGCCCATGGCGCGCGCAACCATACCCAGTGCGACTCGCTGCTGATCGGTGACCAGTGCGGCGCGCATACGGTGCCTTATATCGAAAGCCGCAACCCCACTGCGAAGCTGGAACATGAAGCCACCACCAGCAAGATCGCCGACGATCAACTATTTTACTGCCGCCAGCGCGGCTTGTCACAAGAAGACGCGGTCGGCCTGATCGTCAACGGGTTCTGCAAGGACGTGTTGAAGGAACTGCCGATGGAATTCGCCGTCGAAGCCCAGAAACTGCTCGCCATCAGCCTTGAAGGCTCGGTGGGCTAAGGTACGGACAATGCTCGAAATCAAGAATCTGACTGCCAATATCGACAACAAGACCATCCTCAACGGGATTGATCTGGTGGTGCCTGACGGCGAAATTCACGCCATCATGGGCCCCAACGGGTCGGGCAAATCCACCTTGTCTTACGTGCTGTCGGGCCGCGAAGGTTACGATGTCACCGGCGGCACCGCGACGTTCGATGGCGCCGATCTGCTTGACATGGAACCGGAAGCCCGTGCGGCTGCCGGGCTGTTCCTCGCGTTTCAGTATCCGGTTGAACTGCCGGGCGTGAACAATGCCAATTTCCTCCGCACCGCGCTCAACGCGCAACGCCGCGCCCGTGGCGAGGCCGAGCTTGATGCGGTTGCGTTTCTGAAACTGTCGCGTGCCGAGGCCAAGCGCCTGTCGATGCCGGATGACATGCTCAAGCGCAACGTCAATGTCGGGTTCTCTGGCGGCGAAAAAAAGCGCAACGAAGTTCTGCAAATGGCTGTGCTGCGGCCGAAACTTGCGATTCTTGATGAAACCGATTCGGGGCTCGATATCGACGCACTGAAAATCGTTGCCGACGGCGTGAACGCGCTGCGTGGGCCGAATTTCTCGGCACTTGTCATCACCCACTACCAGCGCCTGCTCGATTACATCGTGCCGGACCGGGTGCATGTGCTGGCCGGCGGCCGCATTATCCGGTCTGGCGGGCCGGAACTCGCGCATCAGTTGGAAGCGGACGGCTATGCCGCGATTGTGGCGGAAGCGGCATGAACGCACTAGCCCCGGCGGGCCAGTTGCAGGCCGGCGCGCAAGCCTTCCTGGCGCGCTACGCCGCCAACGGGTCGGTGCAACAATCTGAAGCCGCCGGGTTTTTCGCCCGCAACGGCCTGCCTGGCCCGCGTGAGGAAGACTGGCGCTACAGCCTGCTGCGCCCGGTCACCGATGTGCAGTTCGTCGCCGCGCCGCATGGCCACAGCGACGTCAGCGCCGCCCTTGCCCGCCTGCCCAGGATCGACGCCCCGCGCCTGATCTTCGTTGATGGCCGCTTCCGGGCTGACCTTTCCGACCTGCCAGCCGGCATCATCGCGGGCGTACCGGCCTACGGTGCCGCCAACCGCCCGGATCAGCAGAAGCTCGTCGCCCTCAACACCATGCTGGCAGAAGATGGCGTTACCATCACCGTGCCCGCCGGCCATGATGCCGGCACATTGCTGCTGGTCAGCATTGGCACCGGCGGCAATGTCAGTTTCCATCCCAATCATGCGGTCACCCTTGGCGCGGGCGCGAAGCTGACCTTGCTTGACCTCACACTCGGCGACGGCGTCTATCTCCACAACCCGGTGCTGTCGGCCACTATCGCCGAAGGTGCGACCCTCACCCATCTGCGCTTGCAGCAGGAAGCGCTTGGGGCGTTCCACCTGTCCACGGTTTACGCCGATGTTGCGGCCAGCGGCACTTATGACAGTTTCGCGCTCACCCTCGGTGCCCGCCTGGCCCGGATGGAAGTCCATGCCAGCCTCAACGGCCCACAGGCCAGTGCGCATTTGAATGCCGCGCAACTGCTCGGCGGCAATCAGCATGCGGATTTCACCACGGTTGTGCAGCATGCCGCACCCAATACCGCGAGCCGCCAGACAGTGAAAAACGTGCTGTCCGGCAAGTCGCGCGGCGTGTTCCAGGGCAAGATCGAAGTGCTGCGCATCGCCCAGAAAACCGATGGCTACCAGATGAACCAGGCGCTGCTGCTGTCGCCGGATGCGGAGATGGACTGCAAACCGCAGCTCGAAATCTACGCCGATGACGTCAAGTGCAGCCATGGCGCCACCATCGGCGAACTCGATGGCGATCAACTGTTTTATCTCCGCACCCGCGGCATCCCTGAACCCGAAGCCCGTGCCATGCTGGTGCGCGCCTTCCTGACCGAGGCGCTCGACCCGATTGCCCATGAAGACGGCCGCGCCGCGATGGAAGCCGCGATCGCCACATGGTGGGATCGGCAAACCCAATGATCGACCTTGCGCGCATCCGCGCCGACTTTCCCATTCTCGGCGAAACCATTCGTGGCAAGCCGCTGGTGTTCCTCGATAGCGCCGCCTCGGCCCAGAAACCGCGCCCGGTGATCCAAGCCATGGTTCATGCCATGGAGCATCAATACGCCAACATCCATCGCGGCCTGCATTGGATGAGCGAGCGTACGACGGAGGCTTACGAAGAAGCCCGCGACGCCGTGGCCGCCCTGATCAATGCAAATGACCGCCACGAGATCATCTTTACTGGCAACAGCACCGGCGCAATTAATCTGCTTGCCCATAGCTACGGTCGCGGCGTGATGAAACCCGGCCAGGCGGTGGTGATCTCCGAAATGGAGCATCACTCCAACATCGTGCCGTGGCAGATGCTGCGCGATGCCCATGGCATCGAATTGCGCATCGCCCCGATCACCGATGCCGGCGAACTTGATCTCGCCGCCTTCGAAGCCCTGCTGGCGGACGGCAAAGTCGGCCTCGTCGCCATCACCCATATGTCCAACGTGTTGGGCAGCTACACCCCCGCCGAACGCATCTGCACCATCGCCCACGCGTACGGCGCGAAAGTGATGTTCGACGGCAGCCAGGCGATTGTGCATCGGCGCATCGATGTCCAGGCGCTCGGCGCGGATTTCTACTGCTTCACCGGCCACAAACTCTACGGCCCGACCGGCATCGGGGTGCTATGGGGCCGGCGGGAACTGCTCGATGCGATGCCGCCGTTCATGGGCGGTGGCGATATGATTTCGTCGGTGAGTTTCGAGGCCAGCAAATGGGCCGAAGTGCCGCATAAGTTCGAAGCCGGCACCCCGGCAATTATCGAAGGCATCGGCCTCAAGGCTGCCATCGATTACGTTCAGGCCGTCGGCTATGACGCGATTGCCGCCCATGAAGCCGCCCTCACCGATCATGCGCTGGCACGCCTCGGCAATGTCGAGGGCCTCACCATCCTTGGCCGCGCCCAGGATCGCGGCGGGGTGATTTCCTTCACCCTCGCCGGCGCCCATCCCCATGATGTGGCAACCTTGCTCGACCGCCAGGGCATCGCGGTGCGCGCCGGGCATCACTGCGCGGAACCGCTGATGCGCCGCCTCGGCGTTGACAGCACCGCGCGGGCGAGCTTCGGCATCTACACCACAGCAGGCGAAATCGACACGCTGGCCGACACGCTGGGCAAAATCAGGGAGTTCTTCACCTGATGTTCGATGACGTGCGCGATCTTTACAACAAAACCATCCTCGAACGCGGGCGTAAGCCGCTGCATATGCGCGCGCTTGCCGCCTTCGACGTCACCGCCAAGGGTGACAACCCGATGTGCGGAGATCGGGTGGAGGTGTGGGTCAAACTCGCTGAGAGCGGCGTGATCGCTGAAACCGGCTACAAAGCGCGGGGCTGCGAAATCAGCGTGGTGTCCGCCGATCTGATGGTCGAAGCGGTTGCCGGCCATAGCCCGGCTGCCACCAAGGCGCTGTTTTCCTCGTTCCGCCAAATGGTTGAAACCGGGATTTGCGCCGACTGCGATGAAGCGCTGCAACCGCTATCGGCGGTGCATAAATACAAATCACGGATCAAGTGCGCGACCTTGCCGTGGCACGCGCTGATTGCCGCACTGGATGGCACAACCGCAAGCGTCAGCAGCGAGGGAGGGTCCACATGAACGACACACCAGGGAGCTGGACGCCGGATGGCGAAATCGCTCCCAAGCCGACCGAGGACCAGTTGATTGCCGCCTGCGCCAGCGTTTATGACCCGGAAATCCCGGTCAATATCTACGAACTCGGGCTGATTTACGCCATCGACCAGACCGACGATGGCGCGGTGAAGGTGGAAATGACTCTCACCGCCCCAGCCTGCCCGTCGGCGCAGGAATTGCCGGAGCAAATCCGCGATGCCATCTTGATGGTGCCGGGCGTGACATCATGTGATGTGGAAGTCGTTTGGGACCCGCCCTGGGACCAAAGCCGCATGACCGAAGATGCCCGCCTTGCGCTGAACATGTTTTGAGGGTGAAAAAATGTCCGCAACCCTGACCCCGACCCGCTCGCGCCGCGCCTTGCCGCCCTTGATGCAAGTCAGTGACGCCGCCGCCGCACGCCTGCGCGGGCTTTATGCGCATGGCCAGGAAGGAAAACTGCTGCGCATTGCGGTGTCCACCAAGGGCTGTTCAGGCATGTCGTACGATATGAGCTGGGCTGATGCGCCGGCGCCGACCGATGAAGCGGTGACCAATAATGGCGTCACCGTCCTGGTCGACCGCAAGGCCACCTTGTTCCTGATCGGTTCAATCATGGATTACGAGACCAAGGCCCTGTCAGCCGGCTTCAGCTTCACCAACCCGAACGAAAAAGGCCGCTGTGGCTGCGGGGAAAGTTTTCACGTTTAGCCGGGTGGAGGGAAACTGAAGATGTCCAATTTCGGCTGCGAAGACCTGACCGCGTCCCTTACCCAACGGTCCCGCCGGCTTGAACCGGGCGCCGATGTCTGGGCAACGCTGACCGATGAAGGCCGCTTGGTGATGCGGCGCGAACCGATGCTGACCCGCACCATCGAACGCGGGATATTGCCGCATATGGGCCTCGCTGACGCGCTGGCGCACCGGCTCGCACAGAAGCTTGCGAGCGACGATCTCGGCGCCGATTGCCTCGCCGCGATGGTTGCCGACGCGATGGAAGCCGATCCCGGGCTGGTCGAAGCCGCCGCCGAGGATCTGGTGGCAATCCGCGACCGCGACCCCGCCTGCCCCGATCTGCTGACCCCGTTTTTGTATTTCAAAGGCTTCCATGCCGTCCAGGCGCATCGGGTGTCGCACTGGCTGTGGAGCAACGGTCGCCAGCATCTCGCGCGCCTGATGCAAAGCCGGATGTCGGAAGTCTTCGGCGTCGATTTCCACCCCGCCGCCCAGCTTGGCCGGCGCATCCTGATCGATCATGCGACATCGGTGGTCATCGGTG
>JANYCX010000033.1 GCA_025360065.1 Acetobacteraceae bacterium
CGCACGCCGTCCCGCAAAACCTCACTCACCGAGGCATAGCCACCGGACTGGACTTTTTCTGCAACTGCCTCCGCCATGTCGAGCGGCAAGGTGATGCTGAATTGCTGTGTCGTCCGCATGGCGGCTTCCCGATTAACTGTGGATAGGATTTAGTCTTATCCGTGTGACTTTGCACCGCAATCGCCACCACCCTTGCATCCGACGCTCCAGTTCGGCACGCTCCCACCCCATGAACACCATCGCATCCCTGTCCTCCGCCCTTGCCGCTGGCAAGACCACGTCGCGCCAACTGGTCGAGGATTGCCTCGCCCGCATTGAGGACCCGGCGGGGGAGGGTGCGCGGGCCTTCATCAAGGTCCATGCGACCGGCGCACGGGCATCCGCCGATGCCGTGGATATGCTGCGCAAAGCGGGCCGCGCGCCTGGGCCGTTGGCGGGCATTCCGTTTGGGGTCAAGGACCTCGCCGATATTGCGGGCGAGCCAACGCCGGCTGGATCGACGGTTCTGGCCAATGCCAAACCTGCCGCTGCCAACGCGCCGGTGATCCAGCGTGCCATTGATGCCGGTCTGGTGATTATGGGCCGCACCAATATGACCGAGTTCGCCTTTTCCGGCCTTGGCATCAACCCGCATTACGGCACCCCGAAATCGCCATGGGACCGCGCTACCGGCCGTATTCCGGGGGGATCGTCATCCGGCACTGGCGTTGCGGTCGCCGATGGCATGGTGTTCGCCGGGCTGGGCACCGATACTGGCGGGTCGTGTCGTATCCCGGCGGCGATGAACGGGGTGGTGGGCTATAAGCCGACCGCGCGGCGGGTGCCGATTACCGGGATATTGCCGCTGTCGACCAGCCTGGACTCGGTCGGGCCACTGGCCAATTCGGTTGCCTGCTGCGCGGCGGTTGATGCGGTGTTCGCCGGCATTGCCTTGCCCGATTTGCGCGCCATGCCGATTGCCGGGTTACGCTTGGCGGTGCCGAGCAACTTCATGTTCGACGGGGTGGACGACATCGTGGCGGCGGCCTTTGAACGCAGCGTCGCCGCCCTGTCCGCCGCCGGCGCGATCATTGTCCGCCGCGCCTTCCCGATCTTCGACGAAATTCCGCGTGCCAATGCCGCCGGTGGCCTCGCCGCGCCTGAAGCCTGGGCGTGGCATCGCGCGCTGATTGCCGAAAAGGCCGCCGGCTATGATCCACGCGTTCTGGTGCGCATTCGCGGCGGTGAATTCATGTCGGCGGCCGATTACATCGACTGTCTCAACGCGCGCGCCGATATCGTCGCCCGGATGAACGCCTGCACCGCCGATTACGACGCGCTGATGATGCCGACCTGCCCGTTGGTGCCGCCGGCGATTGCGGCACTGGATGATGAAGCCGAATACGCCCGCGTTAACATGCTGCAACTGCGCAACAACGCGGTGGGCAATTTCCTGGATCGTTGCGCGATTTCGCTGCCCTGCCATCGCCACGGCGATGCGCCGGTCGGGTTGATGCTGATGGGCGAAACGCTGGGCGACGCGCATCTGTTCCGGGTCGCGGCGGCGGTGGAGGCTACGCTTGCGGCGGGGCGGTAACCTCCTTAAGTCCTTCAACCACAAGATTAATTTCTTCCGGGATGCAGAGCAGATTTAAGGACGCGGTGTTGTTGAAGATGTTCTGCTGCTCGCCCGCGAAATTGTCCGGCGAAAAGAGTAAAGGCTCGTGGCGGTACATGCGGTAGCGGTAATCGGTCAGCAACTGGACCAGTTCCGCTGATCGTTCCACACGATCATCCTCGGCGTAGATCACCGGCCGGCATCGTGAAATCGTGTCGGCTGCGCCGCGCAGGACTTCGACCTCCATCCCTTCGACGTCTATTTTGAGCAGATGGCAGGTCGGCAGGTTGAGGGCGTCCAATGTGGTGAGCGGAACGTCATCGCCGGCTGCGGTGCCGCGCAGTGACAGGCCTCCGAAATTGTTGAATTGGTCTGGCGGCAGGAAGGGAACCTTGATGGTGCCGACGTGGTCGCCCACCGCGCTCTGAAATGTGTAAACGTTGGCGCAATTGTTGAGCGCGATGTTGGCGCACAAGGTTTGGAACACCACGCGCTGCGGCTCGAACGCGACGACTGTTCCACGCACCCCGACCAATTGCGACAGTTCGACGGTATGGGCTCCGATATTGGCGCCGATTTCGACCACCAGCATGCCGGGCTGGAGAATTTTACGGAACAGTTCGGATTCCCCCGGCGAGAATTCGCCGTAGCGGCGCAGCGATTCCCCGACATACATGTCGTTTCGGTTGTAAATCATGATCCCCTGGCGGCATTCCACCAGCTGATTGAACCCCAGCGCCGGCAGGGAGAATGCGGGGAGTCTGGCCATTCCGTGATGTCCTTACCTGTAATGCCTACTGGCAGGTTATGACTGCTGCCCAGCTTTCGCGCTTTCCGTCCGCAACTGCCCGCAGGCTGCCAGAATATCGCGTCCGCGCGGGGTGCGCACCGGCGATGAGAACCCGGCATCCATCACGATCTTGGCAAACGCGTCGATCGCGGCCGGCGTGCTGGTGTCGTATTTGCTGCCGGGCCACGGATTAAACGGGATCAAATTCACCTTGGCCGGGATGCCGGCAATCAGGCGCACCAGTTCATGGGCCTCGGCCGGGGAGTCGTTCACGCCCTTGAGCATGACGTATTCAAAGGTGATCCGTCGCGCATTGCTCGCCGCCGGATAGCGTCGGCAGGCGGCGATAAGCTCCTTGATCGGGTATTTGCGGTTGAGCGGCACGATGTCGTCGCGCAGGTCGTCGGTGACCGCGTGGAGCGAGATCGCCAGATTGACTGCGAGTTCATCCCCGCAGCGATCCATCATCGGCACCACGCCCGAGGTTGATAAGGTGATGCGCCGGCGCGACAGGCCGATGCCTTCGCCGTCCATCGCGATGCGCATGGCACGCGCAACGTTGTCGTAGTTGTACAGCGGTTCGCCCATGCCCATCAGCACAATGGTCGACAGCAAACGCGGGGTTTCGCCGCGCGGGCTGGGCCATTCGCCGTAGCTGTCGCGGGCGGCCATGAACTGGCCGACGATTTCGGCCGCGCCGAGATTGCGCACCAATGTCTGGGTGCCGGTGTGGCAGAACTTGCATGACAAGGTGCAGCCAACCTGGGACGAGATGCACACCGCGCCGCGATCGGCAACCGGATCGGGGATGTAGACGGTTTCGGCCTCCTGTCCATCACGAAAGCGGAACAGGAATTTGCGGGTTTCATCACTGCTGGTTTGCACCATCGCCGCTTCTGGCCGGCCGATGATAAAATGCTCGGCGAGTTTGGCTTGCAACGGCTTGGCGATTGACGACATGCGGGTAAAATCCGTCACGCCCTGGTGATAAACCCAATGCCATATCTGCTTGGTACGGAACGCGGGTTCGCCAATGTCGGCCAGGGAGGCGGTAATTTCTTCCCGCGTCAGCCCAATCAGTTCGCGCCTGCCATCGGCAAGCACTGGCGGTGGCGGGTTGAAACGCGCGGTCTTGGCGAGGATACGATCGCGTTCGGCCGCGGTCAGGTCGCTGAGCGCATTCATTTCACCGGGCAGACTTTGTTGATCGCATCATAGGCCGGTTTGAAGCCCTTAAGACTGAAACTATCGACCACATCGGCGGCTTTCGGCACCGGGGATTTCGCGGTCATCGTGCCGACCCTTTGTAACGCGGCGATCATGGCAGCGCCGTCGCGGGCGAAAGCGTAGCGTTGGGCGGTGTAGAAATCGAGCGTGAGCTTGTCGATCTGCACCACCACGGCCGCGTTGGCGGCATAGGCAAATCCGGCATTGAGCGCGACCGCATCGCGCGCCGCACCGCGCTGGGTCACGGTCAGCACCACATCGCCACGGCCTGCCAGTTTGCGCGAGGCTGATTTGCCGCGGGTGAACGCATAGCAAACCGTCTGCCCGGCCTCGACATTGGTTGCCGCCTGCCAGTCATCGAACGTGCCAATGGATTTCCGCACCGCGCTATCCGGCGCGGACGCTGGCGTTTTGGTGGGCGCAGCCGAAGCAGCGTGCAGATGCACCAGGCCGATTGCCAGCAGGAGGAGGGTGGTTCGCATGCGCTGATAAATACCGATCCCGACACCGCCGAACAAGCGCGGCCTTCGCATGTCGGCTGGTCGGCTCAGCGTTCCTCGTCGTTGCTTTCAACCTCAACCTCGACGATCGCCTCGGCTTCGTCTTCAAGGTCGTTGGTATCTTCGAGCACGTCCTCATCCGCGTCGTCCTCGGCCACTTCGACCTCGGCATCGGCGTCTTCGCGGCCCGGCGCGACGGGGGCTTTCGGGCGGCGTTTTTCGTCCATCAGATTACCGATCGGACGGCGAATGCGCGGCTGTTCGGCCGGCTGTTCGGTATCGCATTTCGGGCAGACCGCAGGCTGGCGGGTCAGGTCGTAAAAGCGGGCGGCGCACGATACGCAAATGCGCTTGGTGCCGAGTTCGGGCTTGGCCATGGATCGCCTCACGACTGGAACAAAAAAAGGGAGAGCCGACCACCAAGGCGGCGCGGGATTTAGCTAGAGGGCGCGCCCCATGCCATTGCCACACGCTGCTGTCAAATATTTCTATCGGTGCCGATCGTATGTTAGAGGGCGCTTATGCCCTATTCCGACCTTGCAGCCCGTTGGGCATTCCTCCTCGCTGGTCTTGCGATCGGTGAAAGCCGGATCAGCGCACGCGGCGACCATTCCGCCATGATCGCCGCCCTTGGTGCGCTTGGGGCAACGGCGCGACAGGCGCCGGATAGCACCTGGGTGATTAACGGCCGCGGGATCGGTGCACTGACTGAGCCTGATACAGTGCTGGATGTCGGGGCGGATGGCTGGCTGCTGGCCGCCCTCGCCGGGTTGCTGGCCAGCCATCCGATATTTGCGGTGCTGACGGGCGCGGCAAGTTTGCCCGCCGGCATGAAAGCGATGTTGCAGTTGATCGGGGCGCGGGTGCAGCAGCCTGCGTCCCTTGGTATGCCAATGGCGATTGCCGGGGCGCGCGATGCGCTGCCGATCGACATTGAGGTGACCGAGACCAACCTTGCTGTGACCGCCCTGGTGGCTGGGCTGAACGCGCGTGGCACCACCCGGCTTGCCTTCACCGGGACCGTTCTGCCGCCGATGATTGCGCACGGCATTACGACGCTACGCGGATTCGGCGCTGAAGTGTCCGACACAGTCGAAGCCGGCCAGCGCGTGATCCTCCTGCGTGGTCAACCCGATCTTCGCTGCGTTGTCAGGCCAGCCCTTGTCATCGCGGTGGACGGTCCGGCAGCGGCGGGGAAGGGCACGTTGGCCCGCCGTTTGGCCGCCGAATTTGGCCTGCCCTATCTGGATACCGGCTTGTTATATCGTGCGGTTGCCCGATTGGTGTTCGATGCCGGTGGTGATCCTGGGGATGAAGATGCCGCAACAGGCGCGGCCCGGCGCCTGCGCCCGGAAGACACCGCGCGCAGTGATTTGCGCGGCCCGCCAGTGGACGGCGCGGCAAGCCAGGTCGGTGCCTATCCCGCGGTCCGCGCCGCGCTGGTGGATTTCCAACGCCAATTCGCCCGCGCCAAGGGCGGTGTGCTGGATGGCCGTGACATCGGCACGGTGATCTTCCCCGACGCCCCGATCAAGTTCTTCGTCACCGCCAGCCCCAGCGCCCGCAGCCGGCGGCGCTGGCTTGAATTGCAGGCGCGTGGTGTTGCCGCTGACCTCGACCAGATCAGCGCGGACATGCGGGTGCGTGACGCAAATGATGCGGCGCGGGCGGCGGCACCGATGCAGGCAGCAGCGGACGCGATCCTGCTTGATACGACTGATCTTGATGCGGATGGCGCCTTCGAGTTTGCCGCTGAGGCTGTTCGGGCACGATTTTAATTTGTCGGAAAATTTTACAGTTTGCAACATGATAAAAATAAGTTAATGGTTGAATGGTCGTTTATTCGGCGGCATTTATTTTTTTATCGTTTTGTTGCAATCACTCCCCTGTCCAGCGATCTCGGGAAGAATTTAGGAAGGAACTGCCAATGGGCATGTCGCGTATCGCATCCGTATTGCTAAATGGGGTGGCGCTGTTGGCGCTGACCACATCACTGGCGTCAGCGTCACCCTTGGCGCTGACGGCGGCCGGGATCAGTCAGGGCTTGGTGCTGACGACCTTTGCCAGCGGCTTTTCCAGCACGAGCGCGAACGGCGCCGGGCCGATCAGCTATGTGAATGTGCCGGGCAGCAATAATGTTCTGGTGAGCGGCTATGCCGACCACCTGCTTTATAATTTCGCCACCAACGCCGATGGACAGACGATTGGCAATGGCACCGCGAGCACTCAGGCTTATAGCGCGCCGGCGGGACTTGCGGTGCTGGGCGGCAATATTTACGTCGCCGATCAGGGCTACGGTGTCTCCCGGGTCGATAGCAGCGGTAATCTGATCAGTGCGACGGCCGCTATGTCGGGTGCCACCGGCATTGTCGGCAGCGTGGCGACCGGCCAGCTTTATGTATCGGCGGCGGGCGGGCTTTACACCCTTAGCACCAGCGGCACGCAAACCCTGTTCAAATCAGGTAATTATGACGGTCTTACGGTCTCCGGTAACGGCCAGGTGCTTTTTGCCGAAGCTAACCAGCATATTTATGGCTATGATCTGACCAATAGCGGCACACAAGTGTTTGATTCAGGCTTTATTTCAGGGGCCGACGGTGCGCTGCTGGCCAATCTGGGTGGCCAGGATGTTTTGTTTGTTAACACCAACAACGGCGAGCTATGGGAGGTCAATCTGTCGAACTCGAGCCAGACGCTGATCGCGGATGGCGGATCGCGCGGCGATCTGATGTCGCTCGACACCACCAACAACACCGCCATTATCTCGCAATCGAATTCACTTGTTCGCCTGTCCTTGCCATCAGGCTCCAGTTTCTCTGGGGTCCAGGTGCCGGAACCGGCGTCGATCGCGGTACTCGGGGTTGGCCTGCTTGGCCTGTTGCGCCTGCGTCGGCGTAAATAAGACCGAAGCTTTCGCTTGACAGTGGGCGCGCGGGGCGTATGTGTCCCCGCGCGCAGACATTCCGGTCTTGCGCCCATGTGGCTTAGGCGCATGGTTTTTTGATCTATCGGCCTGCGTCCGATCTAAGTATCGGGGCGCGGGCATGTCGTGCTTGCCGCAGGGTGAGGGCGCACGCAATGCGGCCAGCGGCCCATCCGCCCCGCGCAAGGACGAAATTCTCCCTATGGCATCAGCCGCAGCTTCCCTCGACCTCGAAAATGATTTCGCTGCCCTCCTCGATGAGACCCTCGGCCGGGATACCGGCTTTGAAGGCTCCGTCGTCACCGGGCGGGTGATCCGCCTCACCGAAGAATTCGCCATCGTCGATGTCGGTCTGAAAAGCGAAGGGCGCGTCGCGCTCAAGGAATTCGCGCTTCCCGGCATGGCCCCGGAAGTCAAGCCGGGCGACAACGTTGAACTCTACGTTGAACGCTACGAAGATCGCGATGGCGCTATTGTGCTGTCGCGTGAAAAGGCCCGCCGCGAGGAAGCCTGGACCGCGTTGGAAAAAGCGTTCGAAGCGCAGACCCGCGTCAATGGCGTGATCTATGGTCGGGTCAAAGGCGGCTTCACTGTCGATCTTGGCGGCGCTGTGGCCTTCTTGCCGGGCAGCCAGGTCGATATCCGCCCGGTCCGCGACGTCGGCCCGCTGATGGGCCAGCCGCAGCCGTTCCAGATCCTCAAGATGGATCGCGCCCGCGGCAACATTGTTGTCTCGCGCCGCGCGGTGCTGGAAGAAACCCGCGCCGAACAGCGCAGCGAACTGATCCAGGGCCTGAAAGAGGGCATGATCCTCGACGGCGTGGTCAAGAACATCACCGATTATGGTGCGTTCGTCGATCTTGGCGGCGTCGATGGCCTGCTGCATGTCACCGACATCGCCTGGCGCCGGATCAACCACCCCAGCGAGGCCCTCCAGATCGGCATGCCGGTTAAGGTGCAGGTTATCCGCTTCAATTCGGACACTCAGCGCATCAGCCTTGGCATGAAGCAGCTTGAAGCCGATCCGTGGGAAGGCGTCACCGCGAAATACCCGCCGGGCGCCAAGCATTCCGGCCGCGTCACCAACATCACCGATTACGGCGCGTTCGTCGAACTCGAACCCGGCGTCGAAGGCCTGGTGCACGTGTCGGAAATGTCGTGGACCAAAAAGAACGTCCACCCCGGCAAGATCGTCGCCACCAGCCAGGAGGTCGAGGTGCTTGTGCTCGACGTCGACAGCTCCAAGCGTCGCATTTCGCTCGGCATCAAGCAGGTTCAGCGCAACCCGTGGGAGGAGTTCGTCGAGGCCCATCCGATTGGATCGGAAGTCGAAGGCGAAATCCGCAACATGACCGAATTCGGCTTGTTCATCGGCCTGTCGGACGATATCGACGGCATGGTCCACATGTCCGACCTGTCATGGGACGAACCCGGCGAGCTCGCCATGGCGAAGTTCGACAAAGGCCAGATGATCACCGCCAAGGTGCTCGATGTGGATGTCGAGAAAGAACGCATCAGCCTCGGCATCAAGCAACTGCGCGATGACCCGGCGGCCAGCGTGCTCGATCGGATCAAGAAGGGCGAAATCGTCACCTGCGTGGTGACGGCGGTGCAGTCCAACGGCATTGAAGTGAAAATCGATGACGTGCTGACCGGCTTCATCCGCCGTGCCGAACTGGCACGCGACAAGGGCGACCAGCGTCCGGACCGCTTCGCGATCGGCGAGAAAGTGGATGCGCGGGTCACCGCCATTGACCGCGCTGCCCGCAAGCTCCAGCTGACGATCAAAGGCAAGGAGATCGAAGAAGACAAGCAGGCGATCGCTGAATTCGGCACGTCCGATAGCGGCGCGTCGCTCGGCGATATTCTGGGGGCCGCGATCCGTCGCCGCAACCAGAACCTGCCGGAGTAGGATCGGGTTGGTCGGTTAAATGACCCTCGAAACTGATCTGCTGATTGACAGGCGGCGCCTCAAGCGCCGCCTGTTGGTTTGGCGGGTGATCGCATTTGTCGCAGTCGGCGTTTGCGTGGGCTTGGCGTTCCGCCTGGGCGGTGGTGGCAGTGTGGTCGGCTTTGCCGGTGCGGGCAGCCATATCGCGCGGGTGCGGATAAGTGGCGTGATCGGCGATAATCGCAAATTGATCGAGGCGATTGCGGCGGTCGGCAAGGATGACAGCGCGCGTGCGCTGATCGTTGCCATCAACAGCCCCGGTGGGTCGGTCGGTGGCAGTGAAGCGCTTTATATCGCAATCGGCGAGGTTGCCGCCAAAAAGCCGGTGGTGGCGGTGATGGGCAGTGTTGCCGCATCGGGCGGCTATATGGCAGCGATTGCAGCGCCGCGGATTTTCGCCCGCGAGTCAACGATCACCGGCTCGATTGGGGTTTTACTGTCGAATTTTGAAGTTTCGGGCCTGCTCGGCAAGGTTGGTATTGGGGCCGAAACCCTGACCTCCGGCCCGCTCAAAGCCCAGCCGAGCCTGACCCAACCTTTGACCGGGCCAGGCCGGACGGCGCTTCAGGCGCTGGTGATGGATATGTATGACCAGTTTGTCGAAAAAGTTGCCGTCGGCCGTAAGATGGATGTGCAGAAGATCCGCGAACTGGCGGATGGCCGGGTTTATACCGGTCGGCAGGCGCTGCGGGTTGGCCTGATCGATGCGATTGGCGGCGAAACCGAAGCGCGGGCCTGGTTGGTGGCCGATCGCGGGATCACGGCTGGATTGCCGGTTCGCGACGTTGACGTGAAAAGCAAATTCGAAGCCGTATTTGGCGAAACGGTGGACGAGCTTTTTGGGGATGTCCTGAAAACGTTGTTTTCTCAACATGTTAAGCTTGACGGCGCGGTAGCCCTATGGCAACCTTTCGATACAAACTAACGCTCGGCAGAGGAATTCGCCAATTCGGCGCAGAAATGGGGCTCGCGGATGACCAAGTCGGAACTGATCGCTGAATTGTCTGCGGCCAACCCACATCTGTTGAGCCGCGATGTGGAAACAATTGTCGCCACAATCTTCAACGAAATTACTGCAGCCCTGGCGCGTGGGGAACGGGTTGAGCTGCGCGGCTTTGGGGCCTTTACCGTCAAGCAGCGCGATGCCCGCACCGGGCGCAATCCGCGCACCGGGGAATCCGTTCCGGTTGACGAAAAGGCGATCCCATTTTTCAAAGCCGGCAAGGAATTGCGCGAGCGGGTTAACCGCGGCAAGTCCGGCTGACGATGCCGATGTTCTGGTTTCGCTTGATAGTGGCCCTGCCTTTTCTTGCGGTGCTGGTGTCCTTCGTGCTGTCGAACCCGAATACTGTGGTGATCCGCCTGTGGCCCACCGATCTGGCCCAGTCCATGCCGCTGTCAATTGCGATTTTGAGTGGTATGGCTGTTGCATTTCTGCTCGGTGCCGTACTGATCTGGTTTAATGCAATCGCGGCGCGGTATGCCGCACGGCAGGCGAATTTGCGGGTCGCGGCGCTTGAAGCCCAGGTCAAGGCGCAGGAGGCCCGTCCGCCGGCAACTGTCATCCTTCCAGCCCCTAGCTAGAGACACAATGAAAACCGGACTGATCGCGGCGCTGGATACCACCGATCCGCAGCGCGCCAGGGCGTGGGCAACCGCGATTGCGCCGCATTGCGGGATGTTGAAACTGGGGCTTGAGTTTTATCTGGCCAATGGGGCGGCAGGGGTTCGGTTGATCGATGATCGTCCGGTGTTCCTCGATCTCAAGCTGCACGACATTCCCAATACAGTGGCCGGTGGGGTTCGCGCCATCCTGCCGCTTGCGCCGCATTTCCTGACGCTGCATGCCTCGGGCGGGGCGGCGATGATCGCCGCCGCGCGGGAAGCCGCCGAAACTGCCGGGCCGGGCCGCCCATTTTTGCTGGCGGTCACGGTGTTGACCAGCTTCGATGCTGAAACCCTGCATTCAACCGGGGTTGCCGGCGGGCCGCGCCAGCAGGTGCTGCGCCTCGCCCGGCTCGCGCTCGATGCGGGTGCCGATGGCCTGGTGTGCAGCCCGCATGAGGTCGCCATGCTGCGTGATGCGCTCGGCGATGGCCCGGAACTGGTGGTGCCTGGCATCCGCCCGGCCGGCAGCGCCAAGGGCGATCAGGTCCGCACCATGACGCCGGCCGAGGCCGCCGCCGCCGGCGCAAGCTGGCTGGTGGTGGGCCGGCCGATTACTGGCGCCGCCAACCCCGCCGCAGCGGCAGCCGCCATCCAAGCTGAACTTGCCGCGTGATCGAGGTCAAGATTTGCGGGATCAGCGACATCGCGGGCTTCGATGCGGTGGTTGATGAAGGCGCGGATTTTGTCGGCTTCGTGTTTTTTCCGCCATCGCCGCGCGCGGTCAGTCCAGCGCAGGCCGCTGCCTTGTCGGCACGCGCGAACGGTGGGCCGAAGCGGGTTGGCTTGTTCGTCAATCCCGACGATGCGGCCATTGCCGACGTGCTGGGCCATATCCGGCTTGATGCATTGCAACTGCATAGCTGCACCGTTGACCGGATTGGCGAAATCGCCGCCCGCTTTGGCGTGCCAGTCTGGCGCGCCGTGGGTGTGACCTCGGCGACCGATCTACCCGCAATCGCCCATGCCGACCGCCTGCTGCTTGATGCCAAAGCGCCGAAAAATGCCAGCCGCCCTGGTGGAAACGCGGCGGTGTTTGACTGGTCGGTATTGCGTGGATGGCAGCCGCCCAGTCCCTGGATGCTGGCCGGCGGACTGACATTGGATAATCTCGCCGCAGCTATTGCCGTCACGGCGGCGACGGCGGTTGATTTGTCATCCGGGGTGGAAAGCGCGCCGGGGGTCAAGGACCCGGCCCGCATCCGTGCTTTTATCCGCGCGGTGAAGACCGTTCCCACGTCAATTTTGTCGGGACCGGCGGATTAATCGGCGCGCAATGCCGCCCGCAAGCCGATCATCCCAGCTGGATCGCTTGCCAGCGCCAGGCGGTTGGCCGCCAGCGTGGCGAAGTGGCGCAGTAGCGCGCGGCGTCGGGCGGGCGGCATCGCATGGGTGGCGCTATCGCGCAGCAAGGCAGCTTCCAATCCGGCGGTGACGATCAATCCAACATCGTCGGGCAGAAAATGCTGCGGGAAGTCGCTATCGACGGCGAAATAGAGTGCGTCGGCAAAATCGCGATAGGCCGGCCACTTGGCATCCGCCAGAAAATCAGCCACCCCCGACTTCACCTCAATGCAGACAAACCCACCATCCGGGCGCAGCGCCAAGATGTCGGCGCGGCGGCCATTGGCCAAGGTCACCTCATGCAGCGGCGCCCAGCTGAGCTGGAGGCACAACCGCGCGGTTGCGAGCCTGATCGCAGCCGTGCGGTCATCGCGCAACAGCATCGATTGCCACCGCCAGTTTCACATCGCGCCCGCTCAACCCGCCAGCATCATGGGTGGTGAGCAGGATCGCGACCCGGTGATAGACGTTCGACCATTCCGGATGATGGTCGTGCTGTTCGGCCAGCAGCGCCAC
Organism: Acetobacteraceae bacterium; assembly: GCA_025360065.1. GTDB lineage: Bacteria > Pseudomonadota > Alphaproteobacteria > Acetobacterales > Acetobacteraceae > CAITOL01. The sequence goes on from JANYCX010000033.1 coordinate 12,514, forward strand.
CCGGGCCATGAAGCCCCAGGCCTGGTTGAAATCGCGAAACTTGAAGTGCCGCTCGATCGCGTCGCGGGTTGGATGCAAAGCCCAAAGCGGCAGTGTTGCGGCCAGACCCGCGCGCTCGGCCTCCGTCAGTTTCGCAATCATCGCATCCTCCCTGGTTGACCCTGCCCCGTCGCCATGCGCAGCTAATCGCCATGTTCACCACCGCACCCGATGCCGCCCATATCGCCGAACTCGCCGAGCGCGCCTTGGCGGAAATTCCCGCCATGCTGCGCAGCCAAATTGACGGCGTCGCTATCATCGTAGAGGAACTTGCCGACGATGATATCCTTGAGGACATGGACATCGAGTCCGCGTTCGATCTGCAAGGGCTTTATCGCGGCACCCCGATCGGGGAGCGCAGCACCGGCGATGTCGCGCGGCTGCCCGATCAGATTTTCCTCTATCGTCAAGCGATCCTGTTGGAATGGATCGAACTGGGGGAGGATTTATACCGGCTGGTGCGCAATGTGCTGTGGCATGAAATTGCGCATCATTTTGGGTTTAGCGACGAAGAAATAGAGGTTTTGGAGCAGGGAAGCGGTAAGTAATACCAACCCACCTTGACGATAGCCCTTCCATCGTCAACTGCGGTCTTACGGCCTAAGCACCCTCACCCCGGCCCTCACCCGGCGGGCGAGGGAGAAGCTGCTGCCCCCTTTCCCGCCGGGAGAGGGCCGGAATGAGGGTGTGTCAACAAATAGATAAAGTTTTTTTGCTTCTTTGTTTTCAAACAAAGAAGACCTTTCTTGGTCCGTTAATACATATGCTGCCCGCCATTGATGCTGAGCGTGCTTCCGGTGATAAAATCTCCATTATCCGCGGTCAAAAACACCACCCCGCGGGCGATATCCTCGGCATGCCCCAACCGGCCCATTGGGATGCGGGCAATGATCTTTTGCAACACGTCGGGCGGTACCGCGCGCACCATGTCGGTATCAACATAGCCGGGCGCGATCGCGTTAACTGTTATGCCAAAGCGCGCGCCTTCCTGGGCCAGCGCCTTGGTGAAGCCGTGGATGCCGGACTTGGCGGCAGCGTAGTTGACCTGCCCGTACTGCCCAGCCTGGCCGTTGATTGAGCCGATATTGACCACCCGTCCGAATTTCGCCGCCCGCATATCCTCGAATGTCAGCTTGCACAAATTGAAGCACGACCCGAGATTGGTATCTATCACCGCATCCCACATGTCGCGGGTCATGCGCGCCATGGTGGTGTCGCGGGTGATGCCGGCATTATTGACCAGGATTTCGATCTTGCCGAACTCGGCGCGGATGCTTTCGACCGCGGTTTGGCAGGCGGCAAAATCCCCGGCGTCGAACTTCCGCACTGGAATGCCGGTTTCGGCATGGAATGCTTCTGCGGCGGTGTCGTTGCCGGCATAGCTTGCAATGACGGTGCGGCCAGCGTCCTTCAGCGCGCGGCTGATTTCGGCGCCGATGCCGCGTGTGCCGCCGGTGACGAGTGCAATCCTGGGCATATCTGTGTTTCCCTCTCCATGTTCGCGCCGGTGCGGGGGCGCGTTGGCAGAGTTTAGCGGGGCTTGCCGGAGAGGGGAAGAAAAGGCTTGCAACGCGGATGATGTTGAGTTAGTTATTTTATCATGAATACATATTCCGCAACCCCTTTTGGCCTGCCAGATACCGCGCCCGAATTGGCGCGGCGTTTTGCTGTGATCATCGGTGGGCTGGCGGCGTTGATTGCGCGGCGGTTTTTGAAGATGCCGCAACTGTCGCGATTCACCGTGCGGTTGTGGAATTATCTGAGCCGGTCGGTGCGGCGGTTCCATCGGGCGCTGACCGCGACCACCCGGCCGCAGACCAAGCGGGGGCGGGCCGCACGGGCCGCGCGTTCTGATGCTGGACCGATACGGCCGGAGGCTTTGCCGGCCGGGCGGGGGTGGATTGTGCGCGAACTCGGCTGGGAAGCGGCGGCCTATCTGGGGGCGATGGAAGCGCTGCTGGCGGAGGTTGCGGCGCGGACAACCGGGGCAGGATCGCCACAGGCGGCGCGGATATTGCGACCGATTTGCCGGATGCTGGGGATTCCGGCGGCGGTGGTGTTGAAACTGTTACCACCTCAAATGGTGGTTGGGGAGCATTTGGCGCCGTACGAGGCACCTGCGGTGCTGGGGGATTGTGAGGGGGTGGTCAGAAGCGGGTAGGCAGGCACGAGGATTTTTGCGTCTTATTTGTTTCGATATCGTAATTAAAAACTGTCAAAACCCTGGCTGACAGGCGACGGCGGCAAGCACAGCGCGACCAGGCGGGGCGCAACCGATGCCGGGGCGGGGTTGGTGTCGGCAGGTTCGCCGGGAAAGGCCCGCAGGCGCAGCCGGGTTGCCATCGGGCCGGGGTCGAACAGATTGACCCGCAGCCTTGTGTTGATCGTCTCCGCCGCCCAGGTCAGTGCGAGGGCGCGGGCGGCGGCGAGGCTTGCCGCATAGTGGCCCCAATAGGCAAGGGGCAGGTTGGCAAGCTCAGCGGTGACGAACACCGCGCGCCCGGCAGGGGCTGCAAGGAGTAAAGGCGCGCAGCCGCGGATCAGCCGCAGGGGCGCTTCGACATTGAGCGCGTGAACGCCGGCCCACTCCTTCATGTCGATATGCGGGATGGGGGTGAGGGTGCCGATGTCGCCGGCGTTGCTGACCAGGATATCCAGGCGGCCAAAGCGCTGGAACAGGCTCGGTGCGATCAGGTCAACCTGGGCGCCATCGCGCAAATCCATTGGCAGCAGGGTGGCCTGGCCGCCGGCCGCGCGGATCGCGTCATCGGTTTCCTCCAACCCGCCTTGGGTGCGGGCAACCAGCACGACATGCGCGCCCAGTGCCGCGAGCCCAATTGCCACCGCCGCGCCCAAGCCCCGGCTGGCGCCGGTGACCAGCGCGATGTTTCCGTCCAGCACCATGGGATCAACCTGCCTCGGAAAGCAGGGTCAACTGCCGCGTGTCATTGTCGCTGATATCGGGCAACGAAATCGGGTAGTCGCCGGTAAAGCAGGCATCGCAATATTTCGGCTGGCGTGGGTCGCGGTTAGCCTGGCCCAACGCCTGATACAGCCCGTCCTTGGAAATGAAGGCGAGGCTATCGACGCCAATGCGGGCCGCCATTTCCTCCACCGTCAGCCGGTAGGCGAGCAGCTTGCTGCGTTCGGGCGTATCGATACCGTAATAGCAGGAATGGGTGGTGGGCGGGGATGAGATGCGCATATGCACCTCGGTCGCGCCGGCATTGCGGACCATTTCGACGATCTTGCGCGAGGTGGTGCCGCGCACGATGGAATCGTCCACCAGGATCACCCGCTTACCCTCCAGCACCGCCTTGTTGGCGGAATGTTTCAGCTTGACCCCGAGATGGCGGATATTATCGGTCGGTTCGATGAAGGTGCGGCCGACATAGTGATTGCGGATGATGCCAAGCTCAAACGGGATGCCGGACTCGGTTGCATAGCCCATCGCCGACGGCACCCCTGAATCGGGCACGGGGACCACGACATCGGCATCGACATGGCTTTCGCGGGCCAGAACTTCGCCGATGCGCTTGCGGGCTTCGTAGACCGGCATGCCCTCGACCACCGAGTCCGGTCGGGCAAAATAGATGTATTCGAACACGCAGAACCGGCTCGGCTGGACACCGAACGGCTTGATGCTCTGCACCCCGGTATCGGTGATGACGACGATTTCACCGGGTTCGATATCGCGGACGAATTCGGCGTCGACAATTTCAAGCGCGCAGGTTTCGCTTGCCAGCACCCAGCCATCGGTGCCGACCCGGCCCAGGATCAAGGGCCGCACGCCCAACGGGTCACGCGCCCCGATCAGGGCATTTTCGGTCAGCGCGATCAGCGAATAGGCCCCGACGACCTGGCGCAAGGCATCGGTCAGCCGGTCGATCACGGTTGCAAACCGGCTCATCGCGATCAGGTGGATGAACACCTCGCTATCCGAGGTTGATTGGAACAGGCAGCCACGCCCGACGAGCGCGCGGCGCAGTAACGTCGCGTTGGTGAGGTTGCCGTTATGGGCGACGGCGAGGCCGCCAAAGGCAAAATCGGCATAGAGCGGCTGGACGTTGCGCAGCACCACCCCGCCGGTCGTGGCATAGCGATTATGGCCGATCGCGCGATGCCCTTTGAGGGTTTCCATCACGGCACGGTTCTCGAAATTCTCCCCCACCAGGCCAAGCCCGCGATGGGAATAGAAGCGGGTGGCGTCATGGCTGACGATGCCGGCCGAGGCCTGGCCGCGATGCTGGAGTGCGTGCAGGCCGAGCGCGGTGAGTGCTGCCGCGTCGCTGTGGTTCCAAATTCCGAACACGCCGCATTCATCATGCGGGCGTTCCAGGTTCCAATGCCCGTCGGCGGAGACCTGTTCTGGTGCGATGTCCATTGGGTGCTCTCCTAAGGGGTCGTCGTTTGGGCAGGCGCGGGTGGCTTGCCGGTCGCGCGCCCGATCGGGTTGGCGCGCAGTAAATCGGCCGAACTTGTTGCGGTACCTGCGGGCGGGACCGCGAGCCTCGGGCGATGCTCGGGCGGCAAGTGGCTGACAATCCAGCTCGCACCATCGTAAACGCTCGGCAGCAGCCGCGCGGTCTGCACTGGTTCGGGCCATTTTTCAGGGGCGGTCAACAGGCCGGCGATGATGTAGGCCGCCATCAGCACCACAGCCCCGCGGGCGGCACCGTAGAGCACGCCGAGGCTGCGATCTATCCCGCCGAGCCCGATGCTGCGCACGCCCTTGGCGATGATATTGGTGACCAGCGAGAACACGATGAGCGCCACCACGAACAAGGCGACATATGAGACTGCATTGGCGATTTCGGTCGATGCGATCCACTGGTGAAATTGCGGGCGCACCAGGTCGTTGAAGGCAACGGCGACATATGCCGCACCGCCCCAGGCAACGATGCCGAGGATTTCGCGCACGAAACCACGCGAAAAGGCGAGCATGGCTGAAACCACCACCACGCCAACGGCAGAAAGATCGACCCAGTTCATGCGGTGTGGCGCTTCATATTAGCGTCATATATCGTAGCCCGGGCGGCGGATACCACCCCGCCATGCGGATGGCTTGCCCGCATTCGCGCAGGGTCGGTTTTGGCGGCTTCACCAAAGGCGTTGATCATTCACGCTGACTATGTTTTGCGGCAAAGCCGGCAACAAGGTCGGACAGATGCCCGATCTCGCGCAGCATCAGCCCGTCAGGGGCGGACAGCTTGGCATTACCACGGGCGACGCGGCGCGGCAGGCAGGCGGTTTCGAACCCGAGCTTTTGCGCTTCCTTCAGCCGCGCATCGGCCTGGGCGACCTGGCGGACTTCACCGGACAAACCAACCTCGCCGAAATAGACGCTGCCCGGGTCGGTGGGTGTATCGGTCGCCGCCGAGGTCAAGGCCGCAGCCACCGCCAGATCGGCGGCCGGTTCGGTCACGCGCAGGCCGCCCGCGACGTTAAGATAGACATCCATTGTGTTGAGGCGAACCCCGCAGCGGGTTTCGAGCACTGCCAGCAGCATCCCCAGCCGCCCGCTATCCCAGCCGATCACCGACCGGCGCGGCGATCCTCCCGGGTTGGGTGCCAGCAGGCATTGGATTTCGACCAGCACCGGGCGGGTGCCTTCAAGCCCGGCAAAAACCGCGCTGCCGGATATATGCCCGCGCCGCTCGGCAAGGAACAAGGCTGACGGATTGGTGACCTCAGCCAGCCCACGATCGGTCATTTCGAACACGCCGATTTCGTCGGTGGCGCCGAAGCGGTTCTTCACGCCGCGCAAGATGCGGAACTGATGGCCGCGATCGCCTTCGAAATAGAGCACCGCATCGACCATGTGTTCCAACACGCGCGGCCCGGCGATGGCGCCTTCCTTGGTGACATGGCCGACCAGCACGACCGAAAAGCCCTTGGTCTTGGCGAGGCGGATGAGTTCGAAGCTGCTCGCCCGCACTTGGCTCACGGTGCCTGGGGCGCTGTCGAGGTTGTCCATCCACATGGTCTGGATCGAATCAATCACGACCAGGGTGACGTTGTTGGCGGCTTCGAGGCTCGCCACGATTTCGCGCAGATTGATGCTGGCCGCGAGTTCGAGCGCCGCATCGGTTAGGCCCAGGCGGCGGGCGCGGAGCCGGATCTGCTCGATCGCTTCTTCGCCCGAGATATACAACACCCGCTTGCCGGCCTTGGCGAGGCTCGCCGCCGCCTGCAACAACAAGGTCGATTTGCCGATGCCGGGATCGCCGGCGACCAGCAGCGCCGAGCCCGCCACCAGCCCGCCGCCCAGCACCCGGTCGAACTCGGCAATCCCGGTCGGCACAAGTGGCGGCGGTTCGGCGCTGCCGGCGAGGTCAACAAACTGGATTTTGCTGCCGCCGGATTTCAACACCCCCTTGGCGAGGCCAGGCCCGGCGGTGGGTGGGGCTTCCTCAACAATGCTGTTCCAGGCGTCGCAGGTTTCGCATTTTCCGGCCCATTTGGGCGTGACGGCGCCGCAATCCTGGCAAACATAGCGGGCAATGGGTTTAGCCATTTCAGCGCACTCCCCTCACCATGAGGGAGAGCGGGCAGCTTCTTCCTCCGGGAGATGGCGGGCGCATCACTTCCGCAATTCCATCTGGATTGGCCCGTCACGCCGGCCATGGGTGAACTGGTCGACCATGTCATTGCCACTTGTCATCAGCGACTTGGCCGGTCCTTGCCAGACGATCTTGCCCTTATGGATCATCGCCGCCTGATCGCCGATGCGGGCGGCGCTGATCATGTCATGGGTGATGGCAACCGCGGTGCTGCCGAGCCGCTTCACGCAATCAACAATCAACCCGTCGATCACCGCGCCCATGATCGGGTCAAGCCCGGTCGTCGGTTCGTCGAAAAACAATATGTCCGGCTGGGCGGCGATGGCGCGCGCTAAGGCGACCCGCTTCTGCATGCCGCCGGATAATTCCGCTGGCCACAAATCGCCAACGCTGCCGGCGAGCCCGACCTGGCCGAGCACCCCGATCGCGCGATCCTTCGCCTCGTCGCGGGTGACCAGCTTCTGGGCCAGCAGCCCGAAGGCAACGTTTTCCCACACTGGCAGGCTGTCAAACAGCGCGCCGTTCTGGAACAGCATGCCGATATGGGCGCGGGTTGCCTCGCGGTCGCTGCGGTCCATCGCGAGCAGGTTCTTGCCATCGATCTCAATCGTGCCCGCATCGGGTTCGATCAGCCCGAGCACGCATTTCAGCAGCACCGATTTGCCCGATCCTGAGCCGCCGATCACCACCATTGAGGTCCCGGGCGCGACGTCGAGATCCACCCCATCGAGCACCAGCTTGGCGCCGAAGGATTTGCAAAGGCCGCGAATGCGGATCTTGGGCGTGCGGGTGGCGCGGTCTTGCTGGGATGCACTCATCTTGCGAAGAACAATTCGGTGAGCACATAGTCGAACGCCAGAATTAGCACGCTCGCGGTTACCACCGCCGCCGTGGTCGCCGCCCCCACGCCCTGGGCGCCGCCTTTACTGTTATAGCCGTGATAGCAGCCCATCAGGCTGATCAGAAACCCGAACACCGCCGCTTTCGCTAACCCCGAGATCACATCATCGGCTTGGACGAAATTGATCGTGTTGTTGAGATAGGTCGCCGCGCTGAAATTCAGCTTCAGGGTTGCGATGATGAACCCGCCGAGCACGCCCAAAATATCGGCAACCAGCACCAGCAGCGGCAGCGCGATCAAACCTGCAAGCAGCCGAGGCGCCACCAGATATTTCATCGGATTGGTCTGCAAGGTGGTCAATGCGTCGATCTGGTCGGTGACCCGCATGGTGCCGATCTCGGCCGCCATCGCTGCCCCCACCCGGCCGGCGACCATCAGCGCGCCCAGCACCGGGCCAAGTTCCCGCGTCACCGACAGAACCACCAGAGACGCAATCGCGCTATCGGCGGAAAACCGCGACAGGCCGGTGGATGACTGCAACGCCAGCACCATGCCGGTGAAAACGGCGGTGAGCGCCACGACAGGCAGGCTGAGATAGCCGATTTCCAGCATCGCCCGGCCAAAGGCGCGGGGGTAAAACGGCGGACGGACAACATGCGACAGGCCGGCCAGCGCAAACAGCGTCAGTTGCCCGGTGGCCTGGCACGCGCCCAGCACGAAGCGGCCGATCGTGGCCAGCAGATCGAGCGCCGCGGTCACGCCAGGTAAGTCCGTGCGTAGCGCGACCACAAGGATGTCAAAACCTCATACCCATTGGTTCCGGCGTCGCGCGCGATGTCGTCCGGTGTGCGATCGGGGCCGATCACCGTGAGCCAGTCCCCCGGCATTATCTCGGGGAAGTCGGTGACGTCATAGGTGGTAAGGTCCATGGATACACGCCCTACCAGTGGCACCGGCCGTCGGTCAAAGATTGCGTGCGAGCAGCTTGCCATCGATCGTGGCCAGCCATCGGCATAGCCCAATGGTGCGGTGGCAATCCGGCTCGCCCGGGTCGCGCGCCAGGCGGCGTTGTAGCCGACGCTGTCGCCCTGTTCGATCTGGCGGATTTGCAGGATTTCGATATCTAGCCGTACGGTCTGGCGCATCGGATTTGGCAGGCCCGGGGTTGGGTTGATCCCGTAAAGTGCGGCCCCCGGCCGCGCGAGGTCGGAGGCAAAGTCAGGTCCAAGGAAAATCCCCGATGAATTGGCCAGGCTGCGTTTCATCGGCGGCAAAGCCGCACAGGCGGCGGCAAACTCGGCGCGCTGGCGCTGGTTGATCGGGTCATCCGGCAGTTCGGACGACACCAGGTGGGTCATCAAATAGAGCAGATCGAGGTTGGTCAGCACTTCAGGGTCGGCGGCAAGCGTCGCAAGCTCGGTTTCATCCAGGCCCAGCCGGTTCATCCCTGTATCGACATGCAACAATGCCGGCAGGCGACGCCCGAGCCGCTGCGCCTCGGCGACCCAGCGGGCAATTTCCGGCAGCGATCCCAGCACGGCGGTGATGTCCCGGTCCGCGAAAACCTCCGCCTGCCCAGGCGCCAGTCCATTCAAGACTGCCAGCATCGCCCCCGGTAGCAACGGCCGGATCGCCAGCGCCTCGGACAGATGGGCGACGAAGAAATGCCGACATCCCGCCGCATGCAGCGCCGGGGCAACGATCTGCGCGCCCAGCCCATACGCATCGGCCTTGACGACGGCGGCCACCTCGCCGCTCGCGTGACGGTCGCGCAAATCCTGCCAGTTGGCGACGATGGCGCCGAGATCGATGGTCAGCCGGGAGGTTTCAGTGCCCGTCATAGCCATCATGGTGCAAATCGGCATCGGCAAAGCGCGTGAATTCGCCCTCGAAAATTAGATCAACTTTGCCGGTCGGGCCATGGCGCTGCTTTTCGATGATGAGTTCAGCGCGATTATGCACCGCCTCCATGTCGGACTGCCACTTGGTCATCGCGGTATTGTATTTTTCGGTGTTGTCGAAGGCGATCGGCTTGGGCTCGCGCTGTTTGAGGTAGTAATCGTCGCGGTAGATGAACATCACCACGTCGGCGTCCTGCTCGATGCTGCCTGACTCACGCAGATCCGACAGCTGCGGCCGCTTGTCCTCGCGGCTTTCCACCGCGCGCGACAGCTGCGACAGCGCCAACACCGGCACCCCCATTTCCTTGGCCAATGCCTTCAGGCCCTGGGTGATCTGGGAGATTTCCAGCACCCGGTTTTCCGGACGTGTCCCCAACGCCGGACGCATCAGCTGCAAATAATCAATGCATACCAACGCCAACCCCTGGGTCCGCTTTAACCGCCGGCAACGCGAGCGCAACGCGGACAGGGTGATCGCAGGGGTGTCATCGATCAGCAGCGGCAGCGCGCTGATTTCGCGGCTGACCTGGACAAACTTATCGAATTCCTTCTGCCCGATATCGCCGCGGCGGATGCGGTCGCCGGAAATCCGTGACTCCTCCGACAGCAGGCGTGTGGCGATCTGCTCGGCGCCCATTTCGAGGGAAAAAAATGCGACCGTCGCTTTCGGCTTGGCTGCCGGATCAATCGCGCGCGCCTCCTCCAATAATGACTTCGCCGCCCCGTAGCAGATTTTCACCGCCAGCGACGATTTGCCCATACCCGGTCGTGCCGCCAGGATCAGCAGATCGGAAGGATGCAGCCCGCCCAGTTTGCCATCGACATCGCGCAATCCGGTGGTGAGGCCAGTGACCCCGCCCGAGCGCTTGAAGGCCAACTGGGCGATGTCGATGGCGCCAACCAGCGCGGTTTCGAATGTAACAAACCCACCGTCATTGCCGCCGCGCGCCGCCAGATCGAACAGCGCCTGCTCGGCCTGTTCCAACTGCCCGCTGCCGTCGAGCGCCGCATCCGCGCCAAACGCGTTGTTGACCACCACCTCACCAATATCGATCAACTGCCGCCGCAACCAGGCATCGTGCACCGCCTTGCCGTATTCCCCGGCATTGATGATGCCGACCATCGCCGACAGCAATTGCCCGAGATAGGCAGTGCCGCCGACCTCATCCAGCACCCCGGAATGCTCGAATTCGGCCTTGAGCGTTACCGCGTCCGCGAGCTGCCCACGCTCAACCCGACGGCGGATGGCGTCAAAAATTCGGCCATGAATCGGGTCGGCAAAATGATCCGGCAGCAGGAAATCGCTGACCCGTTCATAGGCTTTGTTGTTGGCCAGCAGCGCGCCAAGCAGGGCCTGCTCGGCCTGCTCATTGCGCGGCGGCAGGCGTTGCGACAGGCCGAACAGGCTGGAGGCGGTATCGATGTTGTTCATGGGACTGTCATTGTTGCGGGGGGCACCCTAGGCGCTCCCAGGTCGTGACGGCAGACCCTGTCCCTGTGGATAGCTGTGGATAACGGGGGGAAGTTTTATTCCCCCATCCGCGTCAGCATTTCCCGCAGCGGTTCTGCGCCCGGATTTTGCCCCTGCCCACTCAACACGATCTGCTGTGGCGAGAAGCTCTGGCCATAGTAAGCCTGGTTCCATTCGCTGCGTTGGGAAATCACCGAGCCTTCGAGCGAAACCCCAGCAAACAGACCGCGCGTGGCCGCAAACGCCACAATGTCAGCCCGCAATGCGGTGGTGGTGGAGCCTTGCACCCCGACCCCGATCGTGGCGACCGCGACGGAGGCATCGGCGCCGAACTTGAACTGGCTGTTCATCAGAGCCCTCAAGCCATTTTCGGTGAGTATCAGGAAGATGATCTGGCTGTCCTGCACCCCGATCTGAAACCCGACGCTGCCGCTGCCCATTCCATAAAACGCCGGGCTGCTCCATCCCTTCTCACCGCGTCCGACCAGCACGCAACTGCCGCCCTCACCGCCCAAAATAAAGCCGGCCTTGAACACCCTTGGGCACACCATCGCGCCTTTGGCGTTTTTCAACAGCTTGCGGGCCTGGACGTTGCTTGTGTCAGACAGCATTTCCTGAACCGTGAGCGTGGCGCGATCAACCAGCGCCTGCTGCTCAGTCTGGGCTTGGGCGGCAATCGGGACGAGGCCGAGCAGGGCCAAAAACAAAAGGCGGATCATGGCAGTCTCCGAATTATGCAGCTTGAATATCGGTTGACGAGTCTGCCGCTGCAAGCCCTTATCAGGCAAGCTTGATGTTGTTTACCAAGATAAACGCGCTCACCGCACCTGCCAACGGCAGTCACAGCCTGTGGCCGGTGTTGCGGCGCGTGGCCGGGCTGACAACCCGGCCCTGGAACAGCCGCACCCCGCGCGCCCGGCCCCAATCCAGCGCCGCGACGGTGTCAGCCCCCGAAACCACGATCGTCGACGGATCGTCGAGCGCCATTTCAGTGTCGGCCCAGGCTTGGGACCAACGCAGCTGCACCAGGTCGATGCCGCTTCGCCCTCGTGGCAGCAGGGCGAACCCAGCCGGGGACAGCCCGCGCAATAATAGCCGGTAGTGGCGTGCGCGGGCAAAATCGCGGGCGAAGCCAAACCCTGCCGGATCGGTCATTACATCCGCTGGATCGAGCCCGATCACCACATGTCCGCGCAAGCGGCCCGGCAGAGCTTCGTCAAAGCGCAGGAAATCCGGCGCCAGGATCGATCCGATGGTGAGGTTGATGCCGAACGGGCCGGCCGAGCGCAATTCCTCCGGCGCGCTCAGCAATGCCAGCATCCGCCGATCCAGGCTGCGGGTCAGTCGGCGAAACAGCCATGGATCGGCGCGCAGATCATGATCCGGCTTCAAGGTTTCAGCCAATTCGCGGGACGACAGGATGCGTGTTTCCCAAGCCGGGCCAAAGCTGCCGTCGTCATTGCACATACATATGTCGCGCCGGCGGGCGAAGCGGGCAACATTGGCCGACGCCAGATTGTCTTCGAGTGCCGCAAGCGTCGCCAGCGTCAAAGCCGCCGCAACCGATAACGCCGATGGCTCGTCCGGTTCGGGTGGAACGCTCCGGGCGATTTTCTCCCGCATCCGCGCGGCATCGACCGGCAGACGAAAGCGCTGCACCAGGCGGTCGGGTTCGGGCAGCAAGGTGGGCTCATCGGCAAAAAGATGGCGCACCAGAGCTTCGCATTGGGCCACCAGTTCATTTGCCGCGCCCCGCCACACCACGATCTGGTCGTCATTCGGCAGGCCGAATTTCCGCATCCGGTCGGCCGCTTCAAGCGGGGCGAGCGCATCCCCGGCGAGGCGCAGATGGTGTGGCTCGGCCAGCGGACGCGGCAGCATTGACAGGCTCAGCCACAAAACCTCCCGCGCGGTTCCGGTATTCACGGTTTCGCCAATCAGGGTCAGGAGCCGCGCCGGATCATCCATGCGCGAACGGGCGAGGTCGCCGCCGGCCGCGGATCGTGGGTCGGGGGTGCTGAAACTGCTCATTGTCCAAGCCCATCAGGCGGCACGGCCTGCGGCGAGGTTATGCCGTCCAGCAGATCGAGGTTGAGGCAGCCATTTCGACCCTCAGGATCCGTGGCGGCCGCGCGGTCGGCGCATTGGGCCAGGCTGCATCCGGCCGAATGCGGGCACGCCAGCACCCGCTCGGCTGCCAAAATGATCGCGACATGCCGGCCCTGGAAGCGCCGGATCCCATGGCTCAACCCCCACAACAACGCGTCCTCCCCGTTTGCGCCGAGGAGGACAATCCGATCCAACCCCATCTCGGCCAGGGACCGGCGGAGCCCGTCGTGGTCATGCGGGTCGAGGGTGCGCAGCCTGGGTGACCAGTCGAGCTTATACAAATCAGCGCCTAATGTGGCGGGCGCTGCAATGGCGAGCGCAAGATGGGTGATCTGGTCGAGCACCACGTCCACCCCGGATCGATGCAGCCTGTCGCGCGCCCGAAAAAATCCGTCAGGGTCCGCGCTCGCATCAAGCAGCGAAACCTCGACCGCTAAACTAATCCGCGCATTCCGGCAGCGTTCAAGAAGGGCTGTAAAACCCGGCAATCCAAGCCCTGCGAGGGTGAGGTTGATGTGCAGCCGGGGCCGGATCGCGGCATTGCCGGGGGCAAACGGGCCAGGGCGGCGCACGGTGTTGACGATGGTTTGAAGCAGCAGTTGATCCAGCGCACCGGCCAGATGACGGAGCAGAAACGGATCGCGGACCGGCGGGGGTGATCCGGGCAGCCCAGTGGCCGCGATGCCCGGACCGGCCATGTCGTACTCGGCGAAAAGCTGGCGAAAGCCCGACATTGTACTGAGCGACACCATCACCCCAGTCTGGCGATGCAGCCGGTGGGCGTGGGGCGCGGCCTGGATTGCACGGCCGATGGCGTTGGCCGCGGCTGTCGGTCCGAATCCTTCATCCTCGGGCGAGCTTGGCGTCACGGTTTCCGCAAGTCTCGCCGCGGCATAAGCGGCAAGGTGGCTTTGGTCTGCCGGCAGGGTGAAAATCGAGGTCAAGCGTGTCGGATCGGGGGCATCGATTTGCATCAGCCGGATCAGCATCGGTGGCAACGCGCGCGGGTCGAGCCTTGTGGACGAACCGATGATCGGATGGTCGTGCAGGATGCGGCGCGGCACCGTCCCCGCGCCCGGCACGCCAGGCAGGCAGATCAACACCTGGTCGCCATTACGCAGCACAAAAACCTGCCCGTCATGGCGCTGGGCGGTATCCTGCAACAATGCCCGTGCCACCCGCCGATGATGCGGACGTGGGGCAGGCGGCCGCAACCGCGACAGATGCAGCACCACCGCAACCCGGCTGCTTGGGGTCCGGCCAAACCGATCGATCGTGTCGACTAGCATGTGTTCGGACAGGCTGGGGGCGATCTGATTGCCGAGGTGCATTTTGTCCCAGACCCGATGTCAGATAGGATGTCAGTTAAGATGTCAGATAAGAAAGCTGCGATCATCACGCAGAACCGGAACCTATCACCGTATGATGACCGAACAGTTAGCGCCGGGCTGCGTGCCGGCCGGGCAGCGCGTTTACGCCATTGGCGATGTTCATGGCTGCAGCGGCATGCTCGATGAACTCCATGCCCTGATCGCCGCCGACCTGCGGCGCCGGCCGTGCGACGACGCGCGGCTGATCCATCTCGGTGACTATATCGACCGCGGACCCGATAGCGCCGGGGTTATCGAACGGGTAATGCGGCGCCCGCTCGGCATTCCCACCATCAACCTGATGGGCAATCACGAGGAATTGTTTCTGTCCGCCTTCGATGGCGATCGTGGTGCGGTCGATGTCTGGACGCAAAATGGCGGGGTCCCGACCCTCGCCAGCTGGGGGGTGCCACCGCGGACCCGCCCGCGCGACTGGCCGAATTTTATCCCCGCCCACCAGGTGCGCCAGCTCCGCGAACTCGCCCTCCATCATATCATCGGCTCCTATTTGTTCGTCCACGCCGGCATCCGGCCCGGGGTCCCGCTGGCCGCGCAGACCGCGCATGATCTGCGATGGATCCGCAAACCCTTCCTCGACCATGATGGCCCACTCGACTACGTGGTGGTTCACGGCCACACGGTGGAACATGCGCCGGTCGTGCGCCCTAACCGCATCGGCATCGACACCGGCGCGGTTCTGGGCGGACATTTGACCTGCGTCGTGTTGCGGGATGATCGCATGGGGTTTCTGCAGGTCTAACCCAAGCTTGTCATCGGACCGTCTTAAGTCTAGGCCAACCCTATGCCCACCCTCAATCCCGTGTCCTCGGCCGAACTCGCTGCCGCCGTCAAAAAACTCGGACATGCCCGGGTTCTCGTCGTCGGCGACGCCATGCTCGACCGCTATATTTTTGGCCGCATCACCCGGATCAGCCCGGAAGCGCCGGTGCCGGTGATGGTGGTCGAAAAAGAACTGGCCGAGCCAGGCGGCGCCGGCAACGTCGTCCATAATTTGATTGGCCTGGGCGCCGCCTGCGCCTTCGTTTCGGTGATCGGTGACGACCGCGCCGGCACCGAGCTTACCGGCCTGATCGGCGGGCAATCCGGCGTCGAGCCTTGGCTGCTGGTGCAAGGCGGCCGGCAAACCACAGTCAAAACCCGCTTCGTCGCCGAAAGTGCCCGCCGTGGCGGACAGCATTTGTTGCGGGCTGACCGCGAGGACACCCGGCCCATCCACCCCAAACTCGCCGAACGCCTGCTGCGCGTCGCCAACGGTGCCATTGCCGCGACCTCGGTGGTGGTGCTGTCCGATTACCGCAAGGGCGTGCTCGCGGGCGACATTCCCGCCCAGTTGATCGCCACCGCCCAGGCTGCCGGCCGCCGCGTGGTGATCGATCTGCGATCGGAAGACTGGGCCCGTTTCGCCGGAGCTGATGTGCTGGTGCCCCATGCCCATAACCTGCTCGGCGAAGACATCGCCGGCACCGATGCCCAGATCGCCGAGGCCGGGCAAGCCCTGCGCCGCACCTATGGTTTCGGCGCGCTGCTGATTAAGCGCGGCGCCGAAGGCCTGTCCTTCGTCGATGGCGATGGCTGCATGCATATGCGCCTCACGACAGACGAAACCCGAGACCTCGCCGGCGCGGGCGATGCAGCCGTTGCAGCCCTTGCCGCCTGCCTCGCCGCCGGCGTCACCCCCCGCGTTGCCGCCGCCGTCGCCCGCGCCGCTTGTGGATTGGTCGGGTCCGGTATCGGGAGTGGGATTGTGCGGGCGGAGGAATTGCTGGCGATGGTTTCGGCGAAGATTCCAGGGTAACCGCAGTTTTGCTTGGAATTGCGCTATTTTCGCAGAGTTCCATCTAATATTAGTTACGTTATCGAAACAAATATCGCACAAAAATCCGCCGAACCCTAGGCGTCTAAAATTTCCGACACCGCAATGGCAGGCCCGATTGTCGTCCACGTCGTCCTTGCCGCGCCGCCGCCGACCGTCGCGATCGAGGCGCGCACCGGCGTGCGCGCCACCACCAACACCGCCGCCGGCAGAGGCGCCACCCCGAGCATCCGCAACAACGGCCGAAGAATCCGCCCCGCCTGTGGCACTGCGGCCAGAAATGCCACGCATTCCGCGTCCGTCAGCAGATGCTGCAACTGCAACCCCGCCGCCACCGCGTCATGCCCCAGTGTCCGCAACAGCCATTTGGGCGCGGTGGGATAATTGGGCCGGCGCGCCGTGGTGCCCGCCACCCGCGTGCGCGCCACAGGCGGCGGCGGTAAAGTCCCGGCCCGCCACTGCGCCACAAGCCGTTCCAACCGGCTGCCGATCCGCGCAACCCGCCCCCACATCGCCACCAGCAGCACCGTCATCGACCGCTCACGCGCTGCCACCACCGCAATCGCGGCCTGTAGCGCAGAGAGGATGATGGAAAAATTGTGCATTGTTGACAAATAAACTAACTTATGGAAATTGTCAACGCTTTCCATTGCGTTGCAGATTTACCATTCCGGCGCGCCGCCGCTTCAGCGTCGTCGTTGATGTCGCGCAGGCAGATCGTAGTCTTGGCCAGTGGAGTCCTTTCCGCTGTGCAAAAATAGTAACTGCCCAAGATGACCTGCTTTATCCTCGTCAGAACCCAAAAATCAGACCATCGTCATCGCGAGCCCTCGCGTGGCGATCCAGCGCTTGGTGCAAAACCACGCGCCATTCACTATGGATCTTGTCGGTAAAGTGGCATGCGCTTTGGCATTCCAACCTACGCTGCGGCCCCGCTCAACCTCTGACCGATCAAGCCTTTACAGTGTCAGTGCCAAGCAGCACTGACACCGTACGGACAAGAGCTACAGACAACGGCCCTTGGCAGGAAACAATCACATTCTAGCCAGCCTGCGGGGTTTCCACCGCCACGTAGCCCGCACGCCCGTCGCGCAGCACCCGCAACGCCACAGTCTCGCCGGATTTGACGGTCTGGCGAATGCGACTTGCCGCTTCAGCTGGGGTTGTGACCGCGCGGCTACCAACGCCGAGGATAATGTCCCCCTCCTTCAGCCCGGCCTGCTCGGCGGGGGATCCCGCTTCAACGCCGGCGATCACTGCCCCCTTGGCACTGGCCGGCAGATCAAGCTGGGCACGCAGTTGCGGCGTGATCGGCGCCAGGTTCACCCCGATCCCGTCCTGCTTGTCGGCAGCCCCGGCATCGGCAAGACGCTCGTTCGGCATCGCGCCCAACGCGACAGTGATGGTCTTGGTTTCGCCATCGCGCAGCACATCAAACTTGGCATCGCTGCCGGGTTTCAACGCTGCCACCGCACGGGCCAGGGCGCGCGGATCGGCAAGCTTCTGGCCATCAACCGCGCGCAATACATCGCCCGCCTGCAATCCAGCCTTGGCGGCGGGGGAATCCGGGGCAACGGTCGCCACCAGCGCGCCCGCGCCGTCGGAATTACCGAGACGGAGGGCGGCCGCCAAAGCACGGTCAATTTGTTGGGTTTCGACCCCGAGATAGCCGCGCGTGACATGGCCCGTGCTCTGCAGCTCGGCCACGACTTTCTTGACCATATCGGACGGAATGGCGAAACCGATGCCGACGCTGCCCCCGCTGGGCGACAGGATGGCGGTGTTCACCCCGATCACCTGGCCGGCCTGATTGAACAGCGGCCCGCCCGAATTGCCGTGGTTGATCGGCGCATCAACCTGGATGAAATCATCATACGGGCCGGCGCCAATATTACGCCCGCGTGCCGAAACAATCCCCGCCGTAACCGAACCGCCCAAGCCGAACGGATTGCCCAGGGCAAGCACCCACTCGCCGGGGCGCGCGCTGACGGTTTCCGCCAGCATGAGGTAGGGCAGATCTGCCTTGGCGTCGATTTTCAGCAATGCGATGTCGCTGCGCTGGTCGCGGCCGAGCACTTTGGCCGTCAGCTCTCGCCCATCATCAAGCGTGACGGTCACCGACTGTGCATTGGCGACGACATGGTTGTTGGTCACCACAATGCCGTCAGCGCTGACGAGAAATCCCGAGCCACGGGATTCCGATGTCCGGCCCGGGCGCCGGCCCGGCTGCATCGGGGTGCCGTCATCGCTTGCCGGCTTGACCGCCATCTTGGTGGTGACCGACACCACAGCCGGTTTAACCCGCGCCACCAGATCGGCAAAGTCAGGCACGTTCGACAGATTTGGGCCGGCGGCCAACGGCGGATTGATCGGGGCTGGCGTGGCGGCGGTGCCAACGCCCACGAGCGCCGATGATCCAAGCAGCACCGCCAGCAGACCAGTGCGCATCAGGCGGGGAAGCGAATAAGGCGATTTGGTCATATCATTCTACCTTCGGTGAAAGCGGTCGGCACCAGCACGGTTACCCGTCCTTGCCTTGCGGATAAGCATATGGCAGCCCGGCCTGCCGCCCGATGGCACTGAGGTGAATACGGCGTTAATCGGCCAGCGCGTCCGTCGCATCCGGGTGCCAATCCAGACATGCGGCAGGTGCTGTAAAAGCTGATGCAGCTTGGGGCCAAGCCGCTCGGCACCCAGTCCGTCGAGGAAACCCGACAGGGTCCGTCGCCCGCCGATGCGGTCGCTGCGGTGCTGCGTGACCAGGGCAAAAATCCAGCTTCACTGGCAGCAGCAACAGGGGTCACAAAACAGGACCTGACCTACCCAACAGCGGGCACCACCCAAGCGGTCCGCATATACAAACCCAGTAGCTCAAGCGGCAAGCTGCCCGTTATTGTCTATATCCACCGCGACGGTTGGGTGATCGCTGACCTTAACACCTATGACAGCTCCCCCATGGCGCTCGCCAAAAAAACCGGCGCTATCGTGGTCAGTGTCGAATACCGCCATGCGCCTGAATTCCGCTTTCCCGCCGCGCATGACGACACGTTTGCTGCCTATAAATGGACGCTGGACAATGCGGCGAAGTTTGGTGGTGATCCCAAGCGCGTCGCCAACGCCGGCTGGCGGTGTACGCCAAAGCCAACCTGGCAGGGCTGCCGCCGGCGACCATCATCAATGCCGAAATCGATCCGCTCGCATCTGACGGCCAGTTCCTGGCCGACAAGCTGCGGGCGGCGGGCGTGAAAACCAAGCGTGAGGTGTACACAGGCGTCACCCACGAATTCTTCGGCATGGATGCGGCCGTCGTCGCCGCGGCTAAGGCCCAGGACTTCGCCGCGCAGGAGCTTAAGGCCGCGTTCGCCACCCGCGTTTCAACCGCCAAATAAAATCGCCGCCGCCCGTATCAGGCCGCGCATGATGCGCGGCCTGATACCAAATCGCGCTTGTGCTGACGCCGCCCGCCGGATATTCCAGTGCGGAGACTGCCGGGTTAGCACAGTGGTAGTGCAGCGGTTTTGTAAACCGAAGGTCGCGGGTTCAAATCCTGCACCCGGCACCATACGCCTCGCCTCCCACGCAATCCTGCGTTAGGCCTGCGGTATGACGATGACCTGGTTCCGCCGCTACGCGCTTTTGCTTCCTTTGGCCGGCCTGCTGGCCGGTGGGGCTGCGTGGTTACTAGGCGCGCCAGACATCGCCACGGCCATTTGGGCGGCCAGCGCCGTTCCCCAGGCAGCACTCGTTGCCGTCGATTTTGTGCAAACCCTGCGTCGCGGACAGCTGGGCGTTGACCTCATCGCGCTGCTGGCGATCGCGGCGGCGATTGCGCTCGGCGAAAGCCTTACGGCTGCGATTATCGCCGTCATGGCCGCCGGCGGCGCAGCGCTGGAGGAATTTGCCGCCGCCCGCGCGCGCCAGGAATTGTCGGCGCTGCTCAACCGCACCCCGCGCGTGGCCCATCGGCTGATTGGCACCGAACTGAGCGATATCGCGGTCGGCGATGTCGCGCCCGGTGACCGGCTGTTGATCAAACCCGGCGAGGGCATCCCGGTCGATGGCGTGGTCGCCACCGCGTCCGCCACCCTCGACGAAGCTGCCCTGACCGGGGAACCGATGCCGGTTACCCGCGCCCAGGGGGGGGCGGTGCGCAGCGGCGTGGTCAACGCCGGCGGTCCGTTCGAGCTTACCGCGACCGCCACTGCCGAAGGGAGCACCTTCGCCGCCGTGGTGCGGCTGGTACAGTCTGCCGAAGCGGAACGCCCGCCGATGGCGCGGCTCGCCGATACCTGGGCGCTCGGCTTTCTGGCCGTTACCGTTGTGGTATCCGGCGCCGCCTGGTGGCTGAGTGGAACACCGTTGCGCGCGCTTGCGGTGCTGGTGGTGGCAACACCTTGCCCACTCATTCTGGCAGCCCCGGTTGCCTTGATTTGCGGTGTGTCGCGGGCGGCATCGCGCGGCATTATCGTCAAGGGCGGTGGGGTGCTGGAACGGCTGGCGCGGGCGCGAACGGTGCTGTTCGACAAAACCGGCACCTTGACCAGCGGCACCCCGCTTGTGACCGGTGTCGAGACGGTTGGCGACCATTCCGCAAACACAATACTGCAATTGGCGGCATCGCTTGACCAGCATTCGCAACATGTCATGGCCGCCGCCATTGTTGCCGCCGCGCGGGCGAAGGGGCTTGTGCTGTCCGCGCCCGAGGCAGTGGTGGAAATTGACGGTGGCGGCCTGGCAGGAACCGTGGACGGCCACGCAGTCATCGTGGGCACTGCCAGCCTGTTGCAGGCCCAAGGCGTGCCGCCACCCAGCAGTGGCGCCACGGTGCGCCTGGCGGCGGCGGCGGCATCGGTTTCCTGGGTCGCAATCGACGGGGTGATCGCCGGCGCGCTGCTGCTGGCCGATACTCTGCGCCCTGAGGTGCCCAGGACGCTGCGCGATCTCCGCCAGGATGGGATCACCAGGATGGTGCTGGTCACCGGCGACCGATCGATCAGCGCCGAGGCAATCGGCAGCGCGCTCGGACTCGACGCGGTGTTTGCCGAACGTGACCCTGCCGGCAAGATTGCCGTCGCCAAGGCCGAGCACAACGCGGCCGTCACAGTGATGATCGGGGATGGCATCAATGACGCCCCGGCGCTGGCCGCGGCCGATGTCGGGATCGCGATGGGCGCGCGCGGCGCGATGGCAGCCGCCGAGGCCGCCGACATGGTGCTGCTTGTGGACCGGTTCGACCGCGTCGCCGAAGCCCGGATGATCGCCAAACGCACCCGCTACATCGCATTGCAATCGGTCTTGGTGGGGATGGGGTTGTCGGTGGCGGCAATGGGGTTCGCCGCCGCCGGCTATTTGCCCCCGGTCGCCGGCGCAATCCTGCAGGAAGCGATTGACGTCGCGGTTATTCTCAACGCGCTGCGCGCGCTTACCGGCACCTCCAGGCCCGCGCAACTGACGGACCGCGCAGCCCTCGGCAAGCTGCTCGATGAGCATCTGCGGATGCGCGAATTGCTGGAGCGTATGCGCAGTGCCGCCGACCGGATCGGCTCGGGGGAGGTTGGGTGGGACCCGCTGGCGGCGATCAATGCCGACCTGTCCGGCCAGCTGCTCAGCCATCAGGCAGCCGAGGAGCGCCATGTGTTCCCCGAACTGGCGACCAGATTGGGTGGCCGCGATCCGTTGGGGACGCTGCATCAAATCCACACCGAAACCAGCAACCTGATCCGCCGCTTCGCAGCCCTCACCGACGGCGCGCATGATGCCCCGCCGTCGCCAGCCGAACAGCAGGAGGCCCAGCGTCTGCTTTACGGGCTCGACGCGATCATCGCGCTGCACCTGGCGGCCGAGGAGGCGGTGCTGTCGGAGGTCGAGGACCTGCCGGCGGCGTGATCGGGCAGGTCGATGATCGTGACGCCGGCGCGACATATGCTATGCTTGCCATAATGGATCAGCGAAACCGAAGGGATATTCCAATGGCAGTCACCCCCCGCAACGATATGGACGCGCTGCTGCGCCATGCCGGCCTGGCCTTGACCCCGACCCAGATCGACCAATTGTATGAAGGCTGGACGTTGATGGTCCCGCAGCTTGAACGGGTGCGGATGTACGGCCGT
Source organism: Acetobacteraceae bacterium (assembly GCA_025360065.1). Classification (GTDB taxonomy): domain Bacteria; phylum Pseudomonadota; class Alphaproteobacteria; order Acetobacterales; family Acetobacteraceae; genus CAITOL01. The sequence continues at coordinate 34,752 of JANYCX010000033.1, forward strand.
GGCCGCGAGGCCGAGCCCGGGCACATCTTCCGCCCCGATGTTTTTGGAACTGAAGATCACCAAGCGGGGCAAGTATAATGGACACCCCGACCATTGCCCAAGCGTCCAAGCTTTTCGCCGAACACAAGCTGTCGCCGGTGGAACTGACCCAGGCCTGCATCGACAAAATTGCGGCCCTCGATGGCACGTTGCACGCCTTTATCGCGACCACGCCGGAACGGGCGCTCGCCGATGCGCGCGCGGCCGAAGCGCGGATCATGGCGGGCAATGCGCGCGGGCCGCTCGACGGCATTCCGATCGCGCACAAGGATATTTACGGCACCAAAGGCATCGCGACGACCGCCCATTCCAAGCTGCTGCAAGGCTATGTGCCGACCGAGGATGCGATGACCGTGGCCAAGCTGGCCGAGGCCGGCATCACCATGCTGGGCAAACTCGCGACCCATGAATTTGCCATGGGCGGGCCGAGCTTCGATCTGCCCTGGCCGCCGGCGCGCAATCCGTGGAACCCCGATCATTTCACCTCCGGGTCGTCCAGCGGCACCGGGGCCGCGGTTGCCGCCGGCATGATCCTGGGTGGCACCGGGTCCGATACCGGCGGCTCGATCCGCGGGCCGGCAGCCTTGTGCGGGATCGCCGGGATCAAGCCGACCTACGGGCTGTGTTCACGGGTTGGCATTCAGCCGCTGTCGCAAAGCCTCGACCATGCCGGACCGATGGCGTGGACGGTGCAAGATTGCGCGATCCTGCTGCAAACCATGGCCGGATACGACCCGGCCGATCCGGCATCCGCCAACCGGCCAGTGCCGGATTTCTCGGCCGGGCTGGGCCGTGACGCCAGGGGAATGAAAATCGGCGTCGTGCGCCATTGGCACGAAACCGATGCGCCGGTGTCGGACGCGGTGCAGAAAGGCATCGATGGCGCGCTCGCAGTGTGGAAAGCGCAAGGGGCGGAGATCGTCGATGTGGTGCTGCCGTCGCTGCATGAATTCCAGGCGTGTTGCTCTGTCATCCTGACGTCCGAAGCCTATGCCGTGCATGAGCCGTGGATGAAAACCCGCTTCAATGATTACGGCGAACGGTTACGGTTGCGGCTGGCGATGGGCGCGTTGATGACAAGCGCGGACTATGTCCAGGCCCTGCGGCGCCGGGCGGAGCTGTGCACGATCGTGGCGCAGGCGACCAAGGGGATCGACATCCTGATCACCGCCGGCGCCCAGTCCGAGGCGCCGCTCATCGACGGCATGGCATTATGGGTCAATGCCGACAAGCCCGGCTTCACCGCACCGTTCAACGTGCTCGGCTGGCCGGCGATGGCAATCTGTTCCGGCTTCGGCGTCGGCGGACTGCCAGTGGCGATCCAGATCGTGGCCAAACCGTTCCAGGAAGCAAAACTGTTCCAGGTCGCTGACGCGTTCGAGCAGGCAACCCCGTTCCGCGCCAAACGTCCTGGCCTGGCATCGATCGCGCCGCCCGCATCGCGCGCACCAGCGGGATGAATGTCAGGCTGCGCACGGCCTAGAGCATCATCCGATCGGCTTGCCTATTCGATCGGATAAAGATGATCGTGAAAACAAGACTCTAGAGCGTGTCCGCTGATTCAACCTGAACGGATCACGCTCTAGGACCGCGCGATGGAGGGCATCGCAAGGCCGAAGCTTGCGGCGAGCATTGGGCGACGTTTCACCGGAGCACAAACGCCCCACTGCACCAAAGCGGCGAATACGGCGACGGGGTTCAACGGGGTTTTCCTTGGTTTGGAATGGGCATGGAATTGGCCAGCAACAGGCTTTTGCTCGCCGAACCGCTGGAACTGCCGAGCCAGAAATTCGCCACCTGGCTCGCCATCGCCGCGAGTGTGCCGAGCAGCACATTGGCCAAAGCGGTGGAATTTTCTGGAATGGCGCGGGTCAGCACCACGAACAGCATCCCGCCAAATGCCAGCAGGATGATCCCCGACAGCAGCGGTGCGCCCCAGGCCAGGCTGCTATGGCCCTGCGCCAGCGCAACCTCGGTGCCGCGCGCGGACGCAACATCGGCCATGGCGGCTTTCATCGCGTCAAGCTCGGCCAGGCGCTGCGCATCGGCAGCCCGATTGGTCTCGGCATGGGCGGCGGCGGCGATTTCGGCGAGCTTGATCTGCAATTGCGCGGCGAGTTCGGATTTGCCCTGGATCGCCAGGATGGCGGCCTCGGCGCCGCCGGGGGCGGCCAGATCACTGCCGGTCACTGCCGCGACTGCGCCTGCAACCGAGGCGGCAATTTCGCCGCCGTTGGCACCGAACAAATGCTGGGCAAGTTGCGGGGCAATGCCGAGAATCAGGGGCAGCAGGGATGCGAACATCTAACGTCCCCCCAACGCGGCCAAAGCGGCGGTGCAGGCGCGCTGGCGGTCGGCCAGCCCGATCAGGCCGCCATTGATCCGCTTTGTGAGGGTGGCAAGGTCCCAACCGTCGGCGACCGGGTTCAGCACTTTCCATGCCCAGAACCACGCCGCGCTGGCGGCCGCACCTTCCGGCGTGGTGGCCCAGGCGGCAGTGCGGTCGATCTGGCAAGCCATGCTGGCGGCGAAGGCGGCGTATTCGCGGCGCCCGGTGATCTGGATCAGCCCAAGGCCGCGAAACCGCCAGCCATCGCCACTTTCCGGCGGGCCGTTGCCCATGCGGTCGGCGTAGACTTTGTTGGCCAGCGCTTCGGGGGCGTTAACATAGGCGGCGGCGGCGTCCTCGGTCGGAAAGCGCGATGGCCACACTGCGCAAATCCGCGCCGCACTGCGGTAGGTCAGGTTTTCGGCGGTGGCGGTGAAGCCATCACTTTCCACCGCGCATTGGCCGATGAAGCCGGCGATGCGATAGGCGGTGGTGATGGCGGCGTCGCGCATCGGGCCGGCCAGCGCCGCGGCCCAGGCGGCGGCCTCGGCCGGGCGCAGTTTGGGGGCGGCGGCACGCAACGCGGTGGTGATGTCTTGAGTTAGGGTGAATGACATGCAGGGTGCTCCTTCGCTGGAGAGACCGTGCAATAGGAAAATTTTCGCTGCAACAAAAGTTATTAAGACTGACGAATATTTCACGCAAAGGAGAGGCGAGCGCCTTCTTTGTTTGAATGTTCCGACCCAAATTATCGTCGGCTTGGGGAAATGTGCCTGGGCAGTTACCCAAAAGAACACGTTCCTTCCCTGCCTTGCCCTGCTACACTGCACCGCGGAACGAGGTGCCAAATGTACACACAAGGCCTGAACCAGCGCGACGCCGTGCAATCCGATACCAGCGCACAAGCCCAGCGTTTCCAGGCGCGCATCGATGCCGAGGACCGCATCGAAGCCAATGACTGGATGCCCGACGCCTATCGCCGCACCCTGATCCGCCAGATCAGCCAGCACGCCCATTCCGAGATTGTCGGCATGTTGCCGGAAGGCAACTGGATTGCCCGTGCGCCGAGCCTCAGGCGCAAGGCGGCGCTGCTCGCCAAGGTGCAGGACGAGGGGGGGCACGGGCTGTATTTATATGCCGCCGCTGAAACTCTGGGCGTCGCGCGTGAGGATTTGATCGATCAGTTGTTGGAAGGCCGGGCGAAATATTCCTCGATCTTTAACTATCCGACTTTGACCTGGGCCGATATCGGCGCGATCGGTTGGCTGGTCGATGGCGCGGCGATCATGAACCAGATCCCGCTATGTCGGTGTTCCTATGGGCCGTATGCGCGGGCAATGATCCGGGTATGCAAGGAAGAAAGTTTCCACCAGCGCCAGGGCTACGAGATTATGATCACGCTTGCGAATGGCACGCCGGCGCAGAAGGCGATGGCGCAGGATGCGCTGGATCGCTGGTGGTGGCCGTGCCTGATGATGTTCGGACCGCCGGATGGCACCTCGCTGCATTCCGATACGTCGATGCAATGGAAAATCAAGCGCTTTTCCAACGATGGGCTGCGGCAGAAATTCGTCGATGCGACCGTGCCACAGGCGCAGTTTGTCGGGCTGACCATCCCTGACCCGGCGCTGACCCTCGATGCGGCCACCGGCCATTGGCGCTATGGCGACATCGACTGGGCGGAATTCAAGCGCGTGGTCGGCGGTGACGGGCCATGCAACCGCGAACGGCTGGCCGCACGCCAGCAAGCCCATCAAGACGGTGCCTGGGTGCGCGACGCCGCACTGGCATACGCGGAAAAACATGCGCCACGACAGCAGGCGGCATGAGCCGCGCCAAGTTCCCGCTGTGGGAGGTTTTCATCCGCAGCCGCAACGGCCTGTCGCACCGCCATGCCGGATCGGTCCATGCCGCTGACGCCACCATGGCCTTGCAGGCGGCGCGGGATGTTTACACGCGGCGCGGCGAGGGGCTGTCGATCTGGGTGGTGCCATCGAACGCGATCGTCGCGTCTGACCCTGCTGACAAGGCGATGCTGTTCGAACCCGCCGAAAGCAAGATTTACCGCCACCCGACCTTTTACGACATCCCTGACGACGTGGGGCACATGTGACGCTTTTCGCATTTGCGGTCCGCCGCGCCGATGACGCGCTGGTGCTGGGCCATCGGCTGTCGGAATGGACCGGGCGGGCGCCGTT
>JANYCX010000114.1 GCA_025360065.1 Acetobacteraceae bacterium
TCGGTCAATGGTTAGGGCGGTTGGTATAACCGAAAAGTAACCGGTAGCCCGAGAGGAAATCAGCCGCGTCTGCAAACCGCCTTACCAATCAAGCTCCAATGCCCCAAAAATGTCGGTCGTCCGCAGCTTGTGGAGGTTTGGTCGACTGGAGCGGGCGATGGGATTCGAACCCACGACCCCAACCTTGGCAAGGTTGTGCTCTACCCCTGAGCTACGCCCGCATCCGTCTTGCCGGAAAGGGTGAAGTGCACCGGCGAGAGGCGGGCTTTTAGGACTGATTCGAAAGGCTTGCAACCCCCATTGCCGCCGCAGCCCCCGTATCCATGCATGGCACTCTTGCCCGGCGGAAAAATTCATGGCTTGTGCCGGCAGGAAACACCCATATCTGTCACCAATGCCCCAACCAAACAGGACCACTCCATGGACACGCTGATCGGCCAGCCGGAAGGTGGCGCCGCCGCCAATTTCATTATCGATGGCACCCAGGCGACCTTCATGAAGGACGTCATTGAGGCATCCCGCACCGTGCCGGTGCTGGTCGATTTCTGGGCGACCTGGTGCGGTCCGTGCAAAACCTTAACGCCGGTGCTCGAAAAAGTGGTGCGCGCAGCCGGTGGCCGGGTGCATCTGGTTAAGATCGATACCGACGCCAACGCCGCATTGGTTCAGCAGCTTTCCCAGATGGGCCTGCCATTGCAGTCGATCCCGACGGTGGTGGGCTTCTGGCAAGGGCAGATCGCCGACATGTTCCAGGGCGCGCAGCCCGAATCGACGGTCAAGCGCTTTGTCGAGAAGCTATTGACGGCGGCCGGTGGCACAATGCCGACCGCCGAGCTGCTGGCCGAAGCAAAATCTGCCATGGAGGCTGGCCAGTATGAGGTCGCGGCGGGTGGTTTTGCCGAGGTGTTGCAGACCGAGCCGGAAAACCCTGATGCCTGGGCCGGCATGATCCGCGCGCTGCATGCCCTGGGCGATGCCGATGAGGCGCAGGCCACGCTCGACCGGGTGCCGGCCAAGATCGCCGAGCATCCGGAGATCTCCGGCGCCCGCAGCGTGCTGGCTCTGGCCGCCGAAGGTGCCGTGGCTGCCACTCAGCTTGCGACCTACCAAGCGCGGCTTGCAGCCGACGCCAACGATCACCAAGCGCGCTACGAACTGGCAACCGCGCTCAACGCAACCGACCAGCGCGAAGCCGCCGCCGAAGCGCTGCTGGAAGTGATCCGCCGGGACCGAAAATGGCATGACGGCGCGGCACGTCTGCAACTTCTCAAATTTTTCGAAGCCTGGGGATTTGAAGACCCCGCGACCATGGCAGCGCGCCGCAAGCTGTCGGCGCTATTGTTCAGTTGATGGCGGACACTGACCATTTTCCCATCTTCCCGCTCTCCGGCGCGTTGCTGCTGCCGGGCGGAAAACTGCCGCTGAATATATTCGAGCCGCGCTACAAAGCGATGGTGGAAGCGGCCCTCGGTGCGGGGCGGGTATTTGGGATGGTGCAGCCGGATGCGTCGCAGGTTGAAGGCGCAAACGGTCCTGCCTTGTATCAGATCGGGTGTCTCGGCCGGATGGTGTCATTCAGCGAAACCGATGATGGCCGCTATCTGATTACCTTGCAGGGCACCAAGCGCTTTCGCATTACCGAGGAACTGGCGCAGCGGCACGGCTTCCGCCAAGTGCGTGCAACGATGGTGGCGCTGTCACCCGATCCCGATTGCGGCGATCGGGATGCGCTGCTGACGGCATTGCGTCCATTTTTTGTCCGCCGCAGCATGGAAGTGAACTGGGAGCATGTCGAACGCATGCCGGACCCGGCGTTGATCACTACCCTGGCCATGGTCTGCCCGTTCGCAGATGCCGAGAAGCAGGCGCTGCTCGAAGCCGACAGCCTTGCGGAGCGGGCGGCGGTGCTGCTGGCGCTGTTGCGCATGGACGCCTACAGCAGCGATGCGCCCGAGGCTGGCCGGGCAAGTTAAGGAGAATGCACAATGATCACGCCAACCCATGTCCCGGTCGATCCGCGATTGTTGGAAATGCTGGTCTGCCCGCTGACCAAAACCACGTTGGTTTATGATCGCGACGCGCAGGAACTGATCAGCGAAGCCGCCGGCCTGGCCTATCCGGTCCGCGACGGCATTCCGATCATGTTGATCGAGCAAGCCCGCAAGTTGGACGATTGAGCATGCCCATCCCAACCGAAATTCGTCTGCGCCGGGCGGAGAAGCTGCTGGAAATCGATTTTGACGACGGCACCGTCTTTGTGCTGCCGGCTGAGTATCTGCGCGTTGAAAGCCCAAGCGCGGAAGTGAAGGGGCATGGACCGAGCGAACGCAAGACCATCGCCGGGAGGCGGCATGTCGGGATGCTGGGGGTTGAACAGGTTGGCAACTATGCCGTTCGTATTTTATTTGATGATCAGCATGATACCGGGATATTCTCGTGGGAATACCTCCATGAACTCGGGCGTGAGCGGACCCATAAGTGGCATGCCTACCTGGATGCGTTAAAGCGCCAAGGGTTGACGCGGGACCCCTGACTTACCCCGGAACATGACTTCCCCCGGACCGTGCCGCGTGCCAACATCGCCGCAAGCAATGACGGAGCACGAAAATGGCGCGGATGACGGGCGGGGAAGCACTGGTTGATGGGTTGCTGCGGCATG
>JANYCX010000091.1 GCA_025360065.1 Acetobacteraceae bacterium
GGAGGTCCGATTACTCGATGCTGGCGCCGGACGAGGCGCCCTGACCAAGGCTTTTTTCGCGTACTGGGCGGGCCAAGTCAGCGATCACCTCGAAGCCCATGCCTATGAATTTGACAGTCTGGTTCTCCCCGAACTGGATGAAACTCTGCTGGCGCTCCGAAATGGAAACCGGGTTACGACCAGATTAATTCCTGGCGACTTCGTAGAGATTGCTGCGACCATGCTTCGCTTGCAGCGTGGTGCGCGATACACTCACGCCATACTCAATCCTCCATACAAGAAAATAAACAACGGATCGCGACATCGCGAATTATTCCGTCTGGTCGGCTTGGAAACGGTTAATCTCTATCCAGGATTCGTCGGCTTGTGCCTCGATTTGCTGGATCATGGCGGGCAACTTGTTGCTATCATCCCACGCAGCTTCTGCAACGGGCCTTACTACAAGCCATTTCGAGCTTTCATGCTTCGGCGGGCGGCCATTCGGCATATTCACCTCTTCGAGTCTCGTAGCAAGGCATTTAAGGACGATGCCGTGCTTCAGGAAAATGTGATCATCTTTCTGGTGCGGGGCGCGGTGCAGGGCGATATCACGATCTCAACCAGCGACGACGATCAGTTTGATAATTACAATGAGCAGATATACGGCTTCGACCAGATCGTGCTGCATGATGACCCCGAGCGTTTCATCCATATTCCGACGGAAGAATTGGGAGATGAGTTTGACGGCACCGGCAATTTCAGGTTCAGCTTGGTCGATATTGGAGTCAATGTATCGACAGGTCCGGTCGTTGATTTTCGGCTGCGAGAATGGCTTTGCGCGATGCCGGAGCTGGGCACAGTACCGTTGCTGTATCCTGGACACTTGACCGCGGCGGGTATTGAATGGCCCATCGTGACCATGAAGAAGCCGAACGCAATTCATCGCAATGTAGAAACCGAAAAATGGCTCTACCCAAATGGTTTTTATACCGTGGTGCGGAGGTTTTCCTCAAAAGAGGAAAAACGTCGAATTTTCTCGACCTTTGTTGATCCCCAATCTCTTATGGGGGATGTTATAGGGTTCGAAAACCATTTGAACGTATTTCACGAAGGGCGCCGCCCGCTTCCCGAATACCTCGCCCGTGGGTTATCCACCTTTCTCAATTCAACGGCGGTTGACAAGTTTTTCCGCCGTTTCAATGGTCACACCCAGGTCAACGCCACTGATCTGCGCTTGATGAAATATCCCGATCGCAACGCGCTCGTGAAGCTCGGGATCTGGTCCAAGGAGCAATCTGCCCTAACGCAAACAATGATCGATCAAGAAATCCGGGCGATTGCATGACCCATCAATACGTCGAAACAGCAATAGGCATCCTCAGGCAACTGGGTTTTCCGCGCGCCCAGCTTAACGAGCGATCTGGCTTGGTGTTGCTTGCCATACTCGATATGACGCCGACGCGAAGTTGGCAGAAGGCGACAATGCCTCTTTTGGGCATAACTCCCATTATGGATTGGTTGTTGACACATTACGACAAGCGGTATGCGCCGAACACACGGGAGACAGTTCGGCGACAAACCATGCACCAATTCATGCAGGCAGGCCTGGTTCGCTACAATCCCGACGACCCTGGCCGACCAGTCAATAGCCCACGTGCGGTCTACCAGGTGAGTAATGAAGCCCTCGCGCTCATGCGAACATACGGCTCTTCAACTTGAGACGCGCGCCTTGCGATCTATATTAATAAGCAACAAAGCCTGGCGGCACGATATGCGCAAGAGCGAAATATGCAGAGAATACCTGTATCAGTCGCGGCAGGAAGGACTTTCCATATCAGCCCTGGTACACATAGTTTGCTCATCAAGGCGATCATCGAAGAATTCGCTCCGCGCTTCGCCCCTGGTGGGCAGCTTACTATGCCGGTGATACGGGCGAGAAGTTGAGCTATTTTGACCGTGATTTACTGCGCACATTGGGAGTTATGATAGATAGCCATGGAAAAATGCCAGATGTCGTGATATATTATCCTGCGAAGGATTGGCTAATTCTGGTGGAATCCGTCACGAGCCACGGTCCCGTGGACGGAAAGCGCCATATGGAATTGATGCAACTGTTCGGCAGTTCGAACGCCGGTCTTGTCTATGTGACCGCTTTCCCGTCAAGATCGGCCATGACCCGATACGCCGGCGACATCGCATGGGAAACCGAGGTGTGGGTTGCTGATGCCCCTTCTCATTTGATCCATTTCAATGGTGTGCGATTTCTTGGGCCATACCCAGTAAGCGAATAAGTGCAAGTCACGGTGATGAAGCCCAGCAACGTCTCCGGGCAAGCTTGTCGTAACGTATTATTGCGGAGCAGTTTACGCTCCAACCACAAGACGCCGCACTGCGGCGCTGACCAAAGCCCCCAACTCGCCCTCATGCTGGTACCCGGGCATCAGCCGATCCAGAACCGCATCCCGTCCGGCAGCCGGATGGAAATAAATCTCGCTGTCGCCATCGGGAAGATTAACCAGCAACCGCAGCACCCGCGCCTCCGTCATCGCCCCGCTCCAGGCGAGGCCGAACACTGCATCGGGCGCCGACATCCCGGCGCGACGGATTTGGCCGCGCAACAATTCCGCCCAAAGCGGCAAAATGCGCGCACCAAGCCCAATCGTTTCGCCGCACGCGCGCAGCACCGCAGCGGGCTCGGCTGGCACCCGCACCCGCGACAATCCAAACTCCCGCCCGATCGCGATCAGGTATTTCCCGACCGTCGGGTGCAGATGCATGTGCTTGTGCGCGTCGGCATGGCCAAGTGGCAGCCCGGTTGCGGCAAAGGCTGCAAACTGTGCCCGAATTTCAACGGCCAATTGGCGGCGCAGCGCAGGGCGGAAGAAATAATTGATCCCCAGGCGTAATTGATCCGACGGAAACTGCCCATTCGCATCGACAAGGTCGGGAATTTGATCGGCCGGCAGCACTGCCTGCCCTTCGATCACCACCAGATGCAGCCCCACCCGCAAGCCCGGCAATTGTCTGGCCCGGCGCACAGCGTCCGCGGCAGCGGCACCTGCAACCATCAGGCTGGCAGCGTTCAGGACCCCATCGCGATGGGCGCGTTCGATGCCTTCGTTGACAGCTTCCGACAAGCCGAAATCGTCGGCGGTGAAGGTCAGGTTACGCATGGAAAAGCACTGTTTGTGTGATCAAAAAGCTAACTCCCAAGCCCGCTAGCGCCCCTGATTTGCCTCGTTTGCCTGCGCCCCTTACAAGTGCGCTCCGCCGCAGCATCGCAGTTTGAAGGACCCAGGCCCATGGCCAGCTATCAGTACGTCTATGTCATGAAGGACCTGACCAAGAACTACCCCGGTGGGCGCGAGGTTTTCAAGGGCATCACGCTGTCATTTCTCCCCGGCGTCAAGATCGGCGTACTGGGCGTGAATGGGGCGGGCAAATCCACTCTGCTGAAGATCATGGCCGGGGTGGAGAAGGAATATGGTGGCGAGGCTTGGGCGGCCGAGGGGGTGCGGATTGGCTATCTCGAACAGGAACCCAAGCTCGATGAAACGCGAACGGTGTCGGGGAACGTGCAGCTGGCGTTCGGGAAATTGCGCGCGGCGTTGGATCGGTTCAACGAAATTTCCAATTTGTTCGCCGAGCCGATGGATGACGCGACGATGGACAAGTTGCTCGCCGAGCAGGGCGATTTGCAGGAATTGATTGACGCGGAAGACGGCTGGGAACTGGAGCGGCGGATTGAGATTGCATTGGACGCGCTGCGCTGCCCGCCGCCGGACAGCCCGATCACCAATTTGTCAGGGGGCGAGCGGCGCCGGGTGGCGCTATGCCGGCTGCTGCTGGAAAAGCCCGACATCCTGCTGCTGGATGAACCGACCAACCATTTGGACGCTGAAAGCGTGGCGTGGCTGGAAAAGACTCTGCGGGATTTCGCCGGGACTGTGCTGGTCATTACCCATGACCGTTACTTCCTGGAGAATGTGACGAACTGGATCCTCGAAATCGAGCGCGGGCGCGGGTATCCGTTTGAGGGCAATTATTCTTCGTGGCTTAACCAGAAGCGCAAGCGGTTGCAGCAGGAGGAGAAGGAAGAAACCTCCCGCATGCGGGCGCTCGACGCGGAAGCGGAATGGATCAGCAGCTCGGCGCGGGCGCGGCAGACCAAGAGCCGGGCGCGTATTCAGCGTTATGAGGAAATGCTGCAAAAGAGCCAGGAGCAGCAGATCGGGGTGGCCGAGATTGTTATCCCACCAGGGCCGCGCTTGGGTGGCACGGTTATCGAGGCTGTTGAGCTGGGCAAGAGCTTTGGCGATCGGCAGTTGATCGAAAACCTCAACTTCAAGCTGCCGCCGGGGGGCATTGTGGGCGTGATCGGGCCGAACGGCGCCGGCAAATCGACGCTGTTCAAGATGATTACCGGGGTCGAGATGCCCGATAGCGGGGCGCTGAAGATCGGGGAAACGGTGAAGCTCGGCTATGTCGATCAGAGCCGCGACAGCCTCGATCCGGCAAAATCGGTCTGGGAGGAAATCTCGGGCGGAACGGATGTGATCTACCTCGGCAAGCGGGCGGTGCCGTCGCGGGCGTATGTGGGGGCGTTCAACTTTAAGGGCTCGGACCAGCAGAAAAGGGTTGGTATTTTGTCGGGCGGCGAGCGCAACCGGGTGCATCTGGCGAAGATGCTACGGACGGAGGCGAACGTTATTCTGCTCGATGAACCGACCAACGATCTGGATGTCGATACACTGCGGGCGCTGGAGGAGGCGCTGGAAGAATTTGCCGGCTGTGCGGTGGTAATCAGCCATGATCGCTGGTTCCTGGATCGGCTCGCGACCCATATCCTGGCCTTCGAAGGCGACAGCCACGTTGAATGGTTCGAGGGTAATTTCCAGGCCTATGAAGAGGATAAGCGACGACGGCTGGGCTCGGACGCAACGGAGCCGCACCGGATTAAGTATCGGCCGCTGGTTCGGTAGCCGACCGACGGGCTCGGTTCGCGCAACGCAGGTGTCGGGATGAACCCGGCCTGGGTGATCCGCACCGGACGGCTGATGATGCAGCCGGTATCGTATTCGGACCTCGCGGATTTGCGAGCACTGAAATCGGACCCGCTGGTGTTTGCCGTTATGCTCGGCGGGGTGCGCGGCACGGTGGCGGTGGCGGATGAACTCGCAGCCGACATCCGGTTCTGGGGCGCGCATGGCGTGGGCATGTGGGCGGTGCGGGATGTGCGGAACGAGGTTTTTCTCGGGCTGGTCGGGCTCCATGCTCGGCCGGACGGGCGCGGCCTGGCGATCCGGTTTGCGATGACGGCGGCGTCGCAAGGACGGGGCTACGCGACCGAAGCCGCCGGCGCGGCGTTACGCTTTGCCCATGAACGGGCCGGGATAGACCGGGTGGTGGCGGTGGCGCGTGCCAGCAATATCGGATCGCGCCAAGTGCTCGGCGGGATTGGCATGGTGGAGTGCGACATCTGGGACCGCGGAGGCGAAACGATGCTGATGTATGAAAGCCAGCACCGCACCCGGCAGAATTTGCCGGCTGGTTAACCTCTCGGCAACCTCCGGTCCCTAGAACGCATGGATAGGTAGCGGTGTCACATCGTTGCTTGGAAATGCGGGTCGGACATGATTTTTTTTAGCCTACGACATGCAGATGGTGCAGCGTGAACGGCCTACTGGATGGGCTGAAGGCACTCGGCGTTGCCCGCCTCGCGGCGATGGGGCTGGTAGCTGTCACCTTGTTCGGATTGCTGATTGTGCTGGCAAATCACAGCCCGACAGAAAAAATGGCGTTGCTGTATGCAGACCTTGATGGCCGGGAAGCCGCCCAGATGGTTGACGCGCTCGACAAACAGCAAATCCCCTATCAACTCGGTGCCAACGGCACGCAGATCCTGGTCCCGGCGGATCGGGTTTCTGCGGCACGGATTTCACTCGCCCGGGACGGCCTGCCGAGCGGGGGATCGATCGGCTACGAACTGCTCGACCGGGCTGACAGCCTGACCGCGACCCAGGCGCAGCAGCGCATGGCCGAACAACGCGCGCTGGAGGGCGAAATCGCCCGCACGATGCGCACGATCATCGGGGTCAAGGCCGCGCGGGTGCATCTGGTGTTACCGCGCCGTGAACCTTTTTCGCTCGAACAACAGGACGCGCAGGCGTCGGTGATGATATCGACCACGAAAGGCGTGCGGCTTGATCAGGAAACGATTGCCGCCATTGTCAACCTGACCGCCGGTGCGGTGCGGGGATTGCGGGCCAAAAATGTCAGCGTGGTGGACAGCAATGGCAGCGTGCTGGCGCGGGCCGGTGTCGCCGCGCCAGGCACGTCCGGTGCCGCCGCGCCCGACGATATTCGCCGCGCGACCGAAGCGCGGGTGTCACGCGCGGTCGAAGACATGCTCGAACGCAGCCTGGGGCCTGGGCGGGTGCGGGTCGAAGCGTCGGTGCAAATGGATTTTGACCGGGTGCAGGAAACCCAGGAGAAATATGACCCCGACGGCCAGGTGGTGCGCAGCACACAGACCAGCAGTGACACAAGCAAGACCGCCGAAACAAACCCAACCACTTCGGTGCAGAACAATCTGCCCAATGCCGATGCTGGTGCGACCGCGACTGGCACCCAGGCGGCCAAGCAGGAAGAAACCACCAACTACGAAATCGGCAAGACCGTGCGCACCGTGCTGCGCGACCAGCCGCAGATCAAAAAGATCAGCCTGGCCGTGATGGTTGACGGCATTGACGAAAAGGGTGCCGATGGATTGGTGAAGTGGCAGGAACGCCCGGCCGCCGACCTCGCCAAGATCGCCAGACTGGTGCAGTCGGCAATCGGTTATGACGCAGCACGCGGCGATCATGTCGAAGTTGTTACCATGCGCTTCACCAATCCGCTTGAACTTGCCGCCGAGGCGCCCAAAGGTCTGTTTGGTATTTCGCTCGACAAGTCAGACATGATGCGGCTTGGGCAGACTGGATTGCTGGTGGCGGCCGGCCTGATCGCACTTCTGGTGGTGGTGCGCCCGACAGTGAACCGGCTGATCGCCCTGGGCGCACCGGAAGGCACGGGCAGAATTGGGCTTGCGAGCGCCGCGCAACCCGTGGCGATGGGCGCCGCGAACGGGCTACCGCGCCAGACCGCCATGTTTGCGGACGGGCACGGCGGCGGCGCCAGCTTGTTGGCGGGGCCCGACAACACCGATCCCGAGGCAATGGTAACGCTGGCAAAGGTTGAAGGACAGATGCGCGCATCATCGTTGCGTCGCATGACTGAACTTGTTGAACAACACCCCGAGCAGACGCTCTCGATCATCCGCGGCTGGATCCAGCAGGAAGCGCACTAACCATGGCCCAGTCACCAGACTATCTCAGCCTAAGCGGGCCACAGAAGGCCGCGGTGCTACTGCTGACTTTGAGGGAAGACCAGTGCACGCAAATGTTCAGCATGATGCACGAAGACGAAATCAAGGAAGTTTCTGCCGCGATGTCCCAGCTTGGCGCGGTGCGGTCCGAGTTGGTGGAAAAACTATGCCATGACTTCACCGAGCAGCTCGACGGCGCCGGGGGCCTGATCGGCAGTTTTGATAATACCGAGCGGCTGCTGCTCAAGACCCTGCCGCGCGATCGCGTCGGCCAGATCATGGAGGAAATTCGCGGCCCCGCCGGCCGCACGATGTGGGACAAGCTTGGCAATGTGCATGAAGCGGTGCTGGCGAACTACCTGAAGAACGAATACCCGCAAACCGTTGCCGTTGTGCTATCGAAAATTCGCCCCGATCATGCGGCCCGCGTGCTGTCGATCCTGCCGGACAGCTTCGCCATGGAGGTGGTGATGCGGATGCTACGGATGGAAAGCATCCAGAAGGATGTCCTCGACGGGGTCGAGAGAACGTTACGATTTGAGTTTATGTCCAACCTTGCCCGCAGCACGCGACGTGATTCCCACGAAGTAATGGCCGATATCTTCAACAACCTCGATCGCCAGGCGGAGTCGCGCTTTGTCTCCGCGCTTGAAGAACGAAATCGTGAATCGGCTGATCGCATCAAGTCATTGATGTTTACGTTCGACGATCTGCAGCGCCTAAACGCCCAGGCGGTTCAGGTTCTGTTGCGATCGGTCGACAAGACCAAACTGCCACTCGCGCTCAAAGGTGCGTCGGAGAAACTACGCGACATGTTTTTCGCAAATCTTTCTGAACGCGCCGGCAAGATGCTCCGTGAAGACATCGCCAATCTCGGTCCGGTCAAGCTGCGCGATGTTGATGATGCCCAAGCCTCCATCGTTGTTCTGGCAAAGGACCTTGCTGCCCAGGGTGAAATTCAAATCAGCCAGAGTAAGGACGACGAAATGGTTGTCTGACGTTCCCCTTAATATTGCAAAGATCGGCAAGTCATGGCCCAATATCTCAAGATTTTCAGCGAAGACTTCGAGGCAGCGCACCCTCGCAATCACGCTGGGGACAAGCCGCCTGAGCTGACGCCAGCCCCCGCACCACCGCCACCGATTACCACCGCCGATGTCGAAGCCGCTTATCAACGCGGCCTGCAAGACGGCCAGGCCACGGCGTTGATCAACACCGCGCGTCAGTCACACGAAATGATACGGGCACTGCTGACAGAAATCGGCACCGTTACCGATGCAGCCCAAGAATCCGCTGACGCGAACGGTCGGCTCATCGTCCAGCTTTTGATGGATCAGTTACGGATGTTTTTCCCCCGCCTTTGCGCAGAATATGGTCCAACCGAAACAACCGACATGGTCAAGATCGTGCTTGCTGGCTTGATTGCCGAACCCGAAGTCGAAATCCGCGCCTGCCCGGCCGGGATTGCCGATCTGGAACACTATCTACTGGCCAACCCATATGACGGTGACAGCAAGTTGATCTTGGTCGCAAGCGATACCATTCCGCCGGGAGACGCCACAATGCGATGGAAGGACGGCCGCGCCGACCGCAACGCCGCTGTGCTGTGGGCAGAAATACTGAGTGTCCTGCACCTTAACGATATCATCGACCCCGAACCGATCCCACCTAAGACCCGAACCTTGATTGGACATGCGCATGGCTGACGAACTGGACTTGAGCGACTTCACCCCTCCCCCGGCCGCCGAGGCGGGGGCGCCACGTTCTACCCGTGACCTGGAAGCAGTCTATGACATACCGGTCACGGTAAGCGCGGTGCTTGGTCGTTCCACGATGCAAGTCTCACAACTCCTGAAACTTGGGCGTGGCGCTGTGGTGGAACTCGACCGCAAACTCGGCGAAGCGATCGACATCTACGTCAATAACCGCCTGGTCGCCCGTGGCGAAGTGGTGATGGTTGACGACAATCGGCTCGGCGTCACGATGACGGAAATCGTCAAAGCGGACCGGGGGGTCTGATCGGCATGCGTATCCTGATTATCGGTGCATTATCGGGACCGTTGGGGGAAGCAGCACGGATTGCCCGCGCACAAAATGCAGCGGTCGATCATGCAACGACCCTCGACACCGCGCTCGCCGCATTGCGCCGCAACGGTTCGATTAACGTCGTGTTCTGCGAACTGCCGCACGATATTTCGTCCATGGTGCGCGCATTAGCGGCCGAGCGGATTTTCGTGCCGGTCGTCGCCTGTGGCATAGACGTGAACCCCGACATCGCCGCCGACGCAATCCGGGCTGGCGCACGCGAATACCTGCCGTTGCCGCCGAGTGCGGACATGATTGCCGAACTTCTGACCGCGGTCAGCTTGCAGCAGGTAAATTTCGTCGTCCAGGACCGGGCCATGCTCGATGTCCTGAAGCTCGCCGATCGGATCGCGCGGGCAGAAGCGTCGGTGCTCATTACCGGCGAGTCGGGCACTGGCAAGGAAATGGTGGCGCGCCATCTGCATCGTGCGTCGCGCCGATTGGCTGGTCCGTTCGTCGCGCTGAACTGCGCGGCAATCCCGGAAAATCTGCTCGAAAGTGAATTGTTCGGCCATGAAAAGGGCGCTTTCAGTGGTGCGCTGGCGCGCCGGATCGGGAAGTTTGAATCCGCCAACGGCGGCACGCTGCTGCTCGACGAAATCGGCGAGATGGACATCAATCTGCAATCCAAATTGCTGCGCGCACTCCAGGAACGCGAAATCGAACGGCTTGGCGGCAACGCCCCGGTCAAGATCGATGTCCGTATCCTGGCGGCCACCAACCGCGATCTGGCCGCCGATGCCGCCGCCGGCCGCTTTCGCGACGACCTCTATTTCCGCCTCAACGTGATCCGCCTGCATTTGCCGCCATTGCGCGACCGGCCCGCCGATATTGCCGCCCTCGCCGATCACTTCGCCCATAAATATGCCGAGCTCAACGGATTGCCGCATCGCCGCCTGACCGTCGATGCCTACCGGCTTTTGGAACATCATGGGTGGCGCGGCAATGTCCGTGAACTGGAAAACTGCATCCACCGCGCGGTGTTGTTGTCCATAGGAGACGTCATCGCGCCCGATGCAATCGAACTCGCCGGGCCACAGTCACACCGCGTTGCCAGCGCGCGGGAAGACGCCCCCGGCCTGGTCGGCATGCGGGTGGAGGAGGTTGAACGCGATCTGATCCTGCAAACCCTGTCCCACACATTGGGCAATCGCACCCGGGCGGCAGTGATGTTGGGGATTTCCATTCGCGCGCTCCGCAACAAACTCCGCGACTACAGCGCCCAGGGCCTCGCGGTTCCGCCACCTGTCAGCGGCATCGCGGCCTGATCGATGGCATTCCGTCTGCCCGGCCTGCCACCGAACTTCACCCGCTTCATGCCTGGCGCCGATATTATGCTGGCGGCGGGGGTGGTTGCGATCGTTGCGGTCCTGATCGTTCCGCTGCCCGGGCCGTTGCTGGATTTCGCGCTGTCGATTTCAATCACGCTCTCTGTGCTGATCCTGATGGTCGCTATTTTCTTACATCGCCCGCTCGACCTATCGTCATTCCCGACCCTGTTGCTCCTCACCACCTTGCTGCGCCTGTCATTGAACGTTGCAACCACCCGCTTGATCCTCGCCCACGGCCATGAGGGCAAATATGCTGCCGGGCGCGTGGTGGCGGCGTTCGGATCATTCCTGATGGGCAGTGATGTTGTCATCGGGGTGATCCTGTTCGCCATCCTGCTGATCATCAATTTTGTCGTCATCACCAAAGGCTCGGGCCGCATCGCCGAGGTTGCGGCGCGCTTCAGCCTCGATGCCATGCCGGGCAAGCAGATGGCGATCGATGCCGAACTCGGGTCGGGCGCGATCAACGAAGCCACTGCACGCATCCGCCGCAAGGATTTGGAGGAAGAAACCGCCTTTTACGGGGCCATGGATGGTGCGGCAAAATTCGTCCGTGGCGATGCCGTCGCCGGGGTGATCATTACCGCAATCAACATCATCGGCGGGTTCGCAACCGGTCTTTTGCGCCACCACATGAGCTTCGCTGACGCGATTTCGACCTATACCACCCTCACCGTCGGTGATGGCCTGGTAAGCCAGATCCCAGCCCTGCTGGTCTCCATCGCGGCCGGTATTGTGGTGACCAAAGGCGGGCTTGAAGGCGGCACCGATGCCGCGTTGATGGACCAATTGGCAAGCCGGCCGAAACCACTCGCGATGGCCGCCGTCGGCGCGCTCATGCTGGCCTTCATGCCCGGACTCCCGGCGATCCCGTTCCTGATGCTGGCAGGCCTTGCCGGCGGGGGGGCATGGTATGCCTTTACCCGCCCACCTAAGCCGGATGGTGATGCGGTGATCGACATTGCGCCGTCCGAGCCCACCATCAGCCAATCCCTGCGGCTCGATCTCGTGCGGATCGAACTTGGCTTCGGGCTGTTGAGCCTGGCCAGCGGCGATCAGCCGCGCCTGACCGAGCAGATCAAAGGTTTGCGCCGCGCGATTGCCAGCGAAATGGGCTTTGTGATGCCGGCAATACGGATCCAGGACAATCTGCAGCTCGCCGCTGATGACTATGTGATCCGCATCAAGGAAATCGAGGCCGGACGCGGCAGCCTGCGCCCAACCGGTCTGCTGGTGATGGACCCGTCCGGACAGATGCCAACCATCCCGGGTGAGCCGACCACCGAACCCACCTTTGGGCTGCCCGCAGTTTGGATAGCGCCTGAATTTCGCGAAGAAGCGGTGTTTGCCGGCTGCACCGTGGTTGATGCCGCGAGCGTGCTAACCACCCACCTGACCGAATTGGTCAAGCAAAACATGTCCGAGTTGCTGTCCTACGTCGAAACCCAGAAATTGCTTGAAGACTTGCCACAGGAACAACAGAAGCTGATCGGCGATCTGGTGCCGTCGCTGATTACCAATAGCGGCATTCAGCGTGTGTTGCAGGCATTGTTGATCGAACGTGTCTCAATCCGTGACCTGCCGACCATTCTCGAAGGCATTCAGGAGGCCTGCACCGCCGGACAGCGTGGCACTGCGACGATCGTTGCAACGGTGCGGACACGCCTTGCCCGCCAGATCAGCGAAGCCTGCCGTGGCAGCCGGGGCTACATCCCGATCATTCCGCTATCGCCAGAATGGGAAGTCGAATTTGCCAGCACCGTGATCGGCCCGGCCGAGGACCGTCAGTTGACGATGGCGCCGAGCAAGCTTGCGGAATTCAGTCAGGCGGTTCGCGGTGCCGTGGATAGCGCCATTGCGGCCGGCGATGCCCCAGTGCTGCTGACCAGCGCCGCGATCCGTCCCCAGGTGCGGATGATTGTTGAGCGGTTGCGACCCGAAATTCCAGTGCTCGCGCAAGTCGAAATCTCGCCACGCGCGCGCATTCGCACAGTCGGAAGTGTTTGAAATCCGGCACTGAAACAATTGATGCTCCACGACGATTAATTCTTGCAGATATTGGTCCCCCTCCCATTGTCGATGTCCTGACCTCCCAATGCGCCTGAAACTCTTCCACGCCAGCAGCGTCGCCGAGGCAATGCAGAACATCCGCGCCGAGCTCGGCGGGGATGCGTTGATCCTGGCAACCAAGCGAACGCGCAACGGCGTGGAAGTAACCGCCGGGGTTGAAGCCTTGGCACCGCTGCCAGCCCCGGTCGCGGACCCGGTTACTGCACCAACATCGGACCGTGCCAGCCAGTTGGTGTGGCACGGACTGCCGGTATCGGTGCGCGCCCGCCTGGCAACCGGCCCGCTGCCGTTTGCATTGCAGGTCGGGTTTCGCTTTGGCCAGCTCGATTTCACGCGGTCCGCGCCGCTGATTTGCGTCGGGCCACCTGGGGTCGGCAAGACCCTCACCATCGTCCGCCTGGCAACCAGGCTGGTGTTGGCCGGCAAGTCCCCGGTGATCGTATCGACCGATACCTGCCGGGCCGGTGCCAACGCACAATTACAGGCTTTTACCAAAATTCTCGGGGTAAGACTGGTCATCGGTGACGATCCAGCGAAAATCGACGACGCGTTCGCCGATCCAACCGGCCCCGTGCTAATCGATACGGCCGGGTGCAGTCCCTACGATCCCGTCGGATTGGCGGGGCTTGCCGCAATCGGCAGGCGGTCGGGGGCGCGCATGGCGCTGGTGTTGTCGGCCGGGCAGGATATGATGGAATCACACGACACCGCCTCGGCCTTTGCCGCAGCCGGGGCATCGATGCTGATTGCAACCAAACTTGATCTCGCACGCCGGATAGGTGGCGTGCTGGCCGCAGCATCGGTCGGGTTGACGATGACCGAGGCCGGTATCAGCGCCAACGCAGCTGACGGACTTACCCCACTTACCCCGCATTTTTTATCCGAGCGCCTGTCGTCGCGGCGTTCGCCAGGAGCGTCAGCCCAATGATTGCCGCCATCGCAGAAACCGGACGGCTTGTGGCCATCGCATCTGGCAAAGGTGGCGTCGGCAAAACCTGGTTTTCGGCCACGCTGGCGGATGGCCTGGCGCGCACCGGGCGGCGGGTGTTGTTGGTGGATTGGGATTTCGGTCTGGCCAATCTCGACGTACAGCTTGGCCTGACGCCAGGGTGTGACATGATGCAGGTGCTGCGCCGGGGGCAGCCGATCGCCGATGCGATCATCAATTTTGCCCCGCGCCTGGACATCCTGGCCGGCAGTTCGGGCACGGGCGCAATGGCGGGCCTCGACACGGAAACGCTGGATCACCTGCTCGCCGCCGTACGCATATGCGCCCAGGACTATGACTATGTGATCTGCGATCTCGCTGCCGGGCTGGACCAAGGCGTCCGACGCATGGCGGCCGCCGCAGACCTGCTGCTGGTGGTCGTGACCGATGAGCCGACCAGCCTGACCGACGCTTACGCGGTGCTCAAGCTGCATGGTCGGGACGGCGATGCCGGACGTGGCGAGATCATCGTCAACCGGGCGAAATCACCGCCATCGGGGACCAGAACCTATGCGACCCTGGCGCACGCCTGCACGGCATTCCTCGGCCATACGCCACCATTAGCTGGCATTATTCGCAACGATGAACGGGTGCCCGACAGCATCCGCCGCCAGACACCGCTACTGACCCGTCACCCCAACTGCCCGGCCGCGCAAGACGTCGAGGCGGTGGTTCAGCGCCTGCTTATACCGACCCGCGTTGACCGATGAAGACTGGGCCGACGCGGATCGGTATAAGTCTTTGTTTGGCACGCCGCCGCCGGCCAACCCGGCGCGCAATACCAATCCCCCTTGACGATTGGAAGAGTTATCGTCAAGGGGGATTGGTATTACTTGTCCGCGTCAACCAGTTCAGCTGGCTCGGGCTTCTTATGCTTGATCTTGTCCATCGCCGTTTGGACATGACGACTGAAGCTATATTCGGCCGGGCGTTGGCGATCGAGCGGAATTTCCGGCGCAAAATCACCCTCGGTGCGAATGGGGGACAATTCCACCTTCAGCGCCTTGAACGGATTGCTGACCGAGGCTGCCACCGCCGTCGCCTCAAACCCAGAATGGACCATGCAATCGGCGCATTTTTCGTAGTTGCCGACGCCATATTTATCCCATTCGGTGGTTTCCATCAGCTCCTTGAAGGATGATGCATAGCCCTCGCCGAGCAGGTAGCACGGCCGTTGCCAACCGAAATAATTGCGGGTGGGGTTGCCCCAGGGCGTGCAATGAAAACTCTGATTGCCGGCCAGGAAGTCGAGGAACATGCTCGACTGGTTGAATTCCCACTTCTTGTGTTTTGGATTGGCAGCGGCTTTGGCCTTGCCGCGCGCAAAGATGTTGCGAAACAGTTCCTTGGTCGCCATTCGATTGAGGAAATGCTGCTGGTCGGGCGCGCGTTCGTACGCGTAGCCAGGCGAAACGCTGATACCGTCAATGCCCATCGCCATCACGTCATCAAAGAAATTCGCGGTGCGTTCAGGATCGGCATTGTTGAACAAGGTCGCGTTGATGATGGTGCGGAAGCCGGCGGCCTTGGCTTTGGCAATCGCGGATACGCAACGGTCATAGACCCCGTCCTGACAAACCGAACGATCATGGTCCCCTTTGTCGCCGTCAAGATGGACCGACCACGAGAAGAACTTGTTCGGCTTGAACAGCTCCATCTTCTTTTCCAACAGCAACGCGTTGGTGCAGACGATAACGTATTTCTTCCGCGCGATGATGCCGCGCACAACCTCATCGATTTCTTTGTGCAGCAGCGGTTCACCACCAGCGATGACCACAACCGGCGCGCCGCATTCATCGACGGCTTGCAGGCACTCGGCAACCGACAGGCGCTGGTTGAGGATTTCCGCCGGGTAGTCAATCTTGCCGCAGCCGGAGCAGGCAAGGTTGCAGCGAAACAGGGGTTCAAGCATGAGCACCAGCGGGTAGCGCTTGCGGCCCAGCAGATGCTGCTTTGCGACATAAGCGCCAACGCGAACGGCTTGGTGCAGCGGGATACCCATCGAGCAGTCTCCAGAAAAACGCGAACAAGACGTCGCATTCGCTTTTTGGCCAGCCGCTATGTCGCTGTCAACTGGCATCGCCGTGGGATCGGGGTTACATCGGATATATGAGTGATGCGATCGTTCAGGATAATGGCCGAGGCCGACGGGCGCCGGTGCAGGGCCGCAGCCAGGAAACCGTGCAGCGCGTGTTGACGGCGACATCGGCGCTGCTCGCCCGCGGCATCACGGTCGAAGCACTGACCACTGCGGGTATCGCCGGTGCGGCCGGGCTGTCGATCGGTGCGCTCTACCGGTTTTTCCCAGACAAGCAGGCAATTGTCGATGCGATCGCGCTGCGGCATATGGAATTGTTCCAGGAAACCCTCGGCCTCCGCCTGATGACCGCCTTCCCGGCCGATCCGGGCGCGTTTCTCGGGCTGGTGGTCGATGAATTCGTCACCTATCTCGACGCCCATCCGGATTTCCGCACGGTTGCCTATGGCGCGGCAACCGGGCTTCCAGGCCGGGCCGTCAGCCGCCCGATCCGCGATGCCGAAGCGACGTCGGGGCAGGTGGCTGAAATGGTGAGGGAGTTTCTGGTCGAAGCATTCGACCTCACCCCAAGTGAGGATTTCACCTTGCGGCTTCGTATTGCGACCGAGGTTGGCGATCGGCTGTTATCCTTCGCGTTCGACCAGCCAGACCTTGTTGCACGGGCGCAGGTTCTGTCGGAGGCCAAGCGTTTGCTGGCAGGCTACGTTTTCGGCGCCTGACTGACCGCGCGCACGGCCTCGATCACCGCCCCTGGTGCCTCATGCGGCAGAAAATGACCAATATCGGGTAGAATCTTCCGTTGATACCATCCGGTGAACATCTTCCGGGCCGGATCGGCGGGATCTGGGACGCGCACCCCATCCGCGCCACCTTCCAACGCAACGGTCGGCACCGCGATGGTCGGGCTCTGGGCCAATTTCGCTTCAATATCGGCCAAATTCGGGTCGCCGGCCGCGTTCTGGTGGCGATGCCGGTAGGAGTGGATCACCACATCGACAAAATCAGGGTTGTCGAAACTGGCCGCCGCCTGGGCGAAGGTCTCCCGATCAAATGCCCAATTGGGCGACCAAAGTCGCCACAGCAAGCGCGCCATCCCCGCACGATCCGCGATCAGACCTTCCCGCCCGCGCTCGGTTTGGAGATACCATTGATACCAGAGCCGGGCCTCGTCTTCGACCGGCAAAGGTGTGCGGGCAGACGCGATGTGCTGGATATTGTAGCCGCCGATGGTTACCAGCCCACGCACCCGATCGGGCCACAAAGCCGCGACCACACAGGCCGCGCGCCCGCCCCAATCATATCCCGCCAGAACCGCTTGATCGATCGACAACGCAGTCAGAAAGTCGCGCAAATCAGCACCAAGCGCGGCCTGTTCGCCCGATCTGGGCGTGGCCGGGTCAACGAACCGGGTGGCGCCATATCCGCGCAACCACGGCACCAGCACCCGAAAACCGTCGGTCGCCAAGCCTGGTGCCACAAGCGCATACGCGCCGACGTCATCGGGAAATCCGTGAAGCAGCACGACCGCAGGGCCGCTATCCGGACCATAGGCGCGGTAAGCAATATCGAGGGCGCCCGCCCGAACCAGCCGTGTTTCAGTTTGCGGCAAGGGCCTGCTTCTTCAGCGCGTCGATAAGCGCCTGAACGTCATTATTATTGCGCGCCAAAAAGGCCCCGTAATCGCTACGCTGAGTCAAACGCAGGCTCGTGCCTTCGGCGATCACGTCGATCACTTTCGGTTTGCCACCGACGATCGCCACCAGCCAATCCACCTTGTTGGGCGCATTGCCCGGTCGGTTCACGATGCTGCCTACCGCAATTTCCTCGGCGCGGGCTTGGGCCTTGCCCATCGCAAACGACACGCCCTGATATTCGCCGACTTTGCTGGTGATATTGGAAACCATCACGTTGCGGAAAATCTCGGTGTATTCTTTCTGTTGCTGCGGTGTGGCAGTGCGCCAGAACCGCCCGAGGCAGAAGCGCGCGACGCCATCGACATCCACCGCATCAAAGACAATTTGGCGCATTGCCGCCTTCTGGGCATCAACCGGCTTTCCGTCATTGACCACTGCTGAAAGGTCTTTCAACAGTTTGCCGATGAATTTTTCCGCCTGATCCGCGTCATCAGCCCGCGCTACGAACGGCACCAGCGTGGCGAAAGCCATCGCCAAGCCCGCCAAGCGTCGGCGTCCAAACATCAGCATTCCCTGTCCTGTCATTTCGAACCGCCCCAAGCTGCTGGCGGTGTGAGAGTTTCGGGCATTTTAGCCTCGTCGATCTGCGACTGCCGATGTTGCCGCCACAAGCTGCGAATAGTGGCATAAGGATCGAGCGCCTGAGCGTTGATTTTGTCCAGATCGTCAATCACACCGGCACGGGCGTCGACCACACCCAACGCGGTTTTGGAATAGCTGAAAACATTATTCTCCAGCCCTTTCGGCAAATAGCCGGTCGGGGCCGCCATCATGTCGCCGGCCATCCCGATTCCATCACGCGGGTTGGACGGTCCAAAAATCGGCAACATCAGGAAAGGCCCATCCGGCGCGCCCCAGACCGCAAAGGTCATACCGAGATCCGCATCATGCACCGGCCAGCCCCAACCGGTCGCCACGTCGAAAAATCCGCCGACACCGATGGTGGTGTTCAACACCAGGCGCATCAACGTGTCACCCGCCCGCTTCGGCTTGCCTTGCAGCACGTCATTCATCAACACAACCGGGTTGCCAAGATTATCCAGCAAATTATGAATATGTGATCGCACGCCGGGGGCAAGGGCGTAATTATAGCCCTCCGCTACCGGACGCAGGATCGCCCGGTCCAACCCGTCATTGATCGCATAGATCACCCGGTTCCCCGGCTCCAGCGGATCATTGGTCTGTTTATACTCCGCGACCGCATCAGGATCATCTGCCGGCGGCGGCGTCGCGCAACCGACAAGACCCAACCCGGCCACCAAAGCTGCGGCTGCAAAGCACGCGTGAAATCGAGGATGCATCGAAAGCCTCTAAAATAAACCCTAATCCGGGATATTAAGCGCATGAGCGTGTGACGAAAACGTGCAGAATTGACCACGTTTGCGCCACAATTTCCAGTGGCATCGCGATTGAAAAAATTCATCTGAACGGCTAACAACCGATGAGGCTTGCACGAGCCGACAGAATCGCCAATATCGCGGCATGAACGCACCCTCCCCAACCCTTGCCCGCTGGCTCTCCGGACCGCGTTTTGATCGCCTACCCGACCGGGCCGACGATCAGGCGCCGCCGAAATTGTCGTTCGAATTCTTTCCCCCGCGCACGGACGCGCTGGAAACCCAGCTTTGGGCCTGCATCCGCAAGCTCGAGCCACTGGCCCCACGCTTCGTATCGGTCACCTATGGCGCCGGGGGCACCACCCAGGCGCGCACCCATGCAACTGTTGCCCGGATGGTCACTGAGACAACCCTCACGCCTGCCGCGCACCTGACCTGCGTCGGCGCATCGCGCGGTGAAATCGACGACATCGCCCGCGCCTACTGGGATGCCGGCATTCGCCATATCGTTGCCCTTCGTGGTGATGTCCCCGGCGGCGGAGACTACGTTCCCCACCCGCAGGGCTACGCCTACGCGTCGGACCTCGTCGCCGGACTGGCCAAAGTCGCCCCGTTCGAAATCTCGGTCGCCGCCTACCCGGAAATCCACCCGACCGCGGCAAGCCCACTCGCCGACCTCGAAGTGCTCAAACGCAAACTCGACGCCGGCGCCACCCGTGCCATCACCAACTACTTCTTCGATAACGCAACCTTCCTCCGCTTCCTCGACCTCGCACTCGCTGCCGGCATCAGCGCCCCCATCGTTCCCGGTATCATGCCGGTTTCCAACTACACCCAAATCGTTAAATTTTCCGCCGTGTCCGGCGTCCGGGTCCCCAGCTGGCTCGGCGCCTACTTCGAAGGCGTCGAAGACGACGTTGAAATCCGCCGCATGATTGCCGCCGTCGTCGCCGCCGAACAAGTCCGCCAACTGCAAGCCAACGGCATCGACGAATTCCACTTCTACACCCTTAACCGCCCCGATCTCACCAACGCCATCGCCCATATATTGGGCGTCAGGCCGCGGGCGGTGAGCGCTGGGTAGCCCGCCCGGTCACCCGTTCAAATGACACGCACTGCGGTGGCCCGGCGCAATCTCCCGCACCACGGGCGCGACCTCCTTGCAAACCGCCATCGCAGCCGGGCAGCGCGGATGGAAATGGCAACCAGTCGGGGGGTTCAGTGGGCTGGGCAATTCCCCGGTGATTGCGGTGAAATGCCGCTTCCGCGTATCGATGCGCGGCACTTCGGACAGCAGCGCCTGGGTGTAGGGATGGTTGGCGCGGGCGAAGATTTCCTCGGTCGTGGCTTCTTCGACAATTCGACCAAGATACATGATCGCCACACGGTCCGATAAATGTTCGACCACACCGAGATCATGGCTGATGAAAAGATAGGTGAGGTTCAATTCCGCGCGTAAATCCATGAACAGATTCAGGATTTGTGCTTGAATCGAAACATCCAGTGCCGCCACCGCTTCATCGCACACCAGGAACTCAGGCTGCACTGCCAGCGCCCGGGCGATCCCAATCCGCTGGCGCTGCCCGCCGGAAAACTGGTGCGGATAGCGCCGCTTGTCAGCCGGGTCCAACCCGGCGCGGCGCAATTGTGCGTCCACATAAGCATCAAACCCGGCGGCGCCGATCATGCCGTGAACCGATGGCGCTTCCCCAACGATTTGTTCCACCCGCAAACGGGGATTGAGGCTGGAATAGGGATCCTGGAAAATCATCTGCACTTGCAGCATGGCAGCTTTTGCAGCTGCCGGCTTCAAGGTCGCAACATCCTGGCCTTTCCACAGCACCTGGCCTTCGGTTGGCGGCATGATCCCGGCGACCATGCGGCCAAGGGTGGATTTGCCGCAGCCCGATTCCCCTACCAGCCCGAGCACTTCGCCTGACCGGATGGTAAGGTCCACGCACTCCACCGCACGCACCACGGTTGAAGGCGTGTCACCGCCCATCGCCCGCTTGGCGCGTTGGGCCATAAGGGCGGCGAAATCCATATGTTTGCCGAAGCGCTTGGAAATTCCGCGCAGTTCGATTGCCGCCCCGGTCATGCCGCCAACTCCAGTTGCGGGTGAAAGCAACGCAACGTCCGTTCTGGTGCCGGATGGGTGATCGGCGGCGAAACTTTGCACGCCTCGCTCGCCCGTTCGCAGCGCTGGCGGAACGCGCAGCCGGGCGGCAGGCCGAGCATGCTCGGCGTCATTCCCGGAATTTGCCGAAGTTTGCTGCCGCGCTTGTTGCGGCTCGGCACGCTGCCGATCAATCCGTGGGTGTAGGGGTGTAATGGCCGATCGAGCACGGCTTCCACTGAACCGGACTCCACAATCCGACCGGCATACATCACCGCCAGATCATCGGCCAATCCCGCCACCACCGACAAATCATGGGTGATCCAGATCAGCGCGGTGCCAAAATTGGCAGCCAGTTTCTGCACTTCCGACAAAATCTGCGCCTGAATGGTGACATCCAACGCCGTCGTCGGTTCATCGGCCACGATCAGATCAGGTTGATGCAGCAACGCGATGGCAATCGCCACCCGCTGGCGCATCCCACCGCTGAATTGGTGCGGATATGAAGAAAGGCGTTCATCCGGGCTGGGGATGCCGACCAATCCCAGCGCATCGCGCGACCGTGTGCGCGCCTCGGCGTGGCTCACATCGGCATGGGCGCGCACGGTTTCGATCATCTGCGTATCGATCCGCAGCACCGGATTGAGCGTCATCATCGGGTCCTGGAACACCATCGCGATGCGATTGCCGCGCAGCCCGCGCAATTCCGGCTCCGACATGCCCACAAGTTCGCGCCCAAGGAACTTGATTGACCCGCCCGCAATCCCGCCCGGCGGGTCCACCAGCCCAAGAATGGAAAACCCGGTTACTGACTTGCCGGAACCAGATTCCCCCACCAGGCCGAGGATTTTTCCACGCCGGACTTCGAATGACACGCCATCCACCGCGCGCACCACCCCGTTGCGCATCTGGAAATGGGTTTGCAGGTTGTTAACCACCAGGGTTGCGTCGGTCATCGTTGCAGCCTCGGGTTCAGCACGTCGCGCAACTGATCGGCGACCAGATTGAGGCAGACAATCGTCACCAGCAGCGCCAGCCCGGGATAGAAGCTGATCCAGTATTTGCCTGACAGCATATACTGATACCCATTGGCGATCAGTAACCCCAATGAAGGTTCAGTGATCGGCACACCCAAACCAAGGAAGCTCAACGTCGCTTCCAGCAGAATCGCAGACGCCACCTGGATCGCCCCGATCACGATCAGTGGTGGCATGCAGTTTGGCAAAATGTGGCGGAACAGCACCCGCCATTGCGGCAGCGCCAAACATTCCGCAGCCTCAACGTATTCGCGCCGCCGTTCAACCAAGGCTGCCGCCCGCGCGGTGCGGGCGTAGCGCGCCCATTCGACGATCACCAGCGCCAGCATCACGTTCATCACCCCCTTGCCAAGAAACGCCAGGATCATCAGCGCGACCAGGATCGCCGGAAACGACAATTGCAGATCGACCAGCCGCATGATCGCGGTTTCCACCCAACCACCGGCATAGGCCGCGATCAACCCAAGCGCGGAGCCAATCACTCCCGCCGTCGCGGCAGAGCCGAACCCTACGCCCAACGAAATCCGCAACCCATACAAAATCCCGCTGAACATATC
>JANYCX010000120.1 GCA_025360065.1 Acetobacteraceae bacterium
CCCAAACAGCATCATCGTATTGGGCCGGAAGAATAGCTCATTATCGACGCCGGCATACCCTGACGCCATTGACCGCTTGACGAACAGCACCGTCCGCGCCTTATCGACTTCCAGGATTGGCATGCCATAAATCGCCGATGACGGATCGGTCTTGGCGGCAGGATTGGTCACGTCATTGGCGCCGATCACATAAACCACGTCGGCGGTCGAAAACTCCGAGTTGATCTCGTCGAGCTCGAACACCTCGTCATATGGCACGTTGGCTTCGGCCAGCAGCACGTTCATGTGTCCTGGCATGCGCCCGGCGACGGGATGGATGGCGTATTTCACCTCCACCCCTTCCTTCTTCAACGTGTCGGCCATTTCGCGCAGCGCGTGCTGGGCTTGCGCCACCGCCATGCCGTAGCCCGGCACGATGATGACCTTGGAGGCGTTCTTCATGATGAAGGCCGCGTCTTCGGCAGCACCGGCCCGCACCGATCGGTCGCCACCGGCTGCCGGTCCCGTCGCCACGCCGCTATCGGTGCCGAAGCCGCCCAGCAACACATTGATGATGCTGCGGTTCATGCCTTTGCACATGATGTAGGACAGGATCGCGCCCGATGCGCCAACCAGCGCGCCGGTGATAATCAGCGCCAGATTCTGAATGGTGAAGCCGATGCCGCACGCCGCCCACCCGGAATAGCTGTTCAGCATGGACACAACGACCGGCATGTCCGCCCCGCCGATCGGGATAATCAGCAGGAAGCCGAGCGCGATGGCCAGCAGCGCAATCAACCAAAACACAATTTGGCTGCCGGTCAGCACGAACACCAGGATCAGCACCGCCAGCAAAATCCCCAGCCCGAGATTGATCTGGTGCTGGAACGGGAAGGTGATCGGATTGCCCTTCATCAGCGCCTGCAACTTGGCAAACGCGATCAGAGACCCCGAAAAGGTGATCGCGCCAATCGCCAGTCCGATCGACATCTCGACCAGACTTTGGGTGTGCAGATGCCCGGTCGTGCCGATGCCAAATGCCTCCGGCGCGTTCAACGCCGCCGCCGCCACAAAAACCGCCGCCAGCCCGACCAGCGAATGGAACGCCGCCACCAATTGCGGCAGCGCGGTCATCTGGATGCGAAGCGCCACAAACGTGCCGATGCCACCGCCGATGGCCATGGCGAGCACAATCAGGCCGACCCCGGAGAATGACATCCCGTGATGGATCAACGTCGCCACTATGGCGATCGCCATGCCGGCCATCCCCATCTGGTTGCCACGGCGCGAGGTTTCGGGATGCGACAGCCCGCGCAACGCCTGCACGAACAAAACCGCCGCGATGAGATAGACGAGTGAGGTGAGGCTTGCGGACATTATCTCTGCCTCACTTCTTCTTGAACATTTGCAGCATACGCTGCGTGACGACAAACCCACCGAAGATATTCACCGAGGCGAGCAGCACCGCGACAAACCCGAACCCGATCGCCCAGCCACTGGTGCCGAGGCCGGTCGCCAGCATCGCGCCGACCACGATCACCGAAGAAATCGCGTTGGTGACGCCCATGAGCGGTGAATGCAGCGCCGGCGTCACGTTCCACACCACGTAATAGCCGACAAAGCAGGCCATCAGGAAAATCGCCAGCAGGAAGATGAACGGTTCAACCGCGTCAGCCACCGGGCCTGCAGCCTGGGAAAACACACGCAGATTTTCGGCCAATTGGGCGGCCTGATCGGCAAGCTGGGCGGGGGTCATCGGCAAAATCTCCAGATCAGGCGGCCGCGGCCGGCAGGAAGCTCGGGTGAACGACAGCGCCATTATGGGTCAGGCGGGTGCCCTTCACGATATCATCGCCATCGGGCAGTTTGACCGTTCCGCTTTCCTTGTCCCAGAAATGACTGAGGAAGGTCAGCAGGTTGCGGGCATAGAGATTGCTTGCCGCGACTGCGATGCGCGCCGGCCAGTTATCCCAGCCAAGAATACGCACCCCGCCTGGGGTAACAATGCTTTCGCCCGGCACCGTCAGTGCGCAATTGCCACCGGCTTCGGCCGCGAGGTCGATCACCACGCTGCCCGGCTTCATCGCGCGCACCATGTCGGCGGTCACAATCACCGGCGCTTTTCGGCCCATGACCAAGGCAGTGCAGATCACAATGTCGTTCTTGGCGATGGTGGTGGCCATTAATTCGGCCTGCTTGCGGCGGAAATCATCGCTCATTTCCCGCGCATAGGCGCCTTTCTGGGCGGCGGTTTCGGCGTCTTCAACGCCCACGAAACTTGCACCAAGCGACTTGATTTCTTCCTTCGCAGCCGGCCGCACATCGGTCGCCGACACAATCGCACCCAGGCGCCGCGCCGTCGCAATTGCCTGCAATCCGGCAACGCCGGCGCCGATCACGAACACGCGGGCAGGGGGCACGGTGCCGGCCGCGGTCATCATCATCGGAAACCCGCGCTCGAACGCGCCGGCGGACTCGATCACGCCGCGATAGCCCGCCAGATTGGCCTGGCTCGACAGCACGTCCATCGATTGCGCCCGGGTGATGCGCGGCAGCAATTCCATCGCGAAGCCGTCAATGCCGGCGGCGGCAAGCGATGGCACCAAAGTCGGGTCCCCGAACGCGCCAGCGATGCACACCAGCTTTGCCCCGCGCGGGATCAGCTCGCGGGTCGCGGCATCGGGCATTTGCACCGAAAATACCACGCCGGCACCGGCCAGCGCGGCCCCCGCATCGGCGGCGATCTCTGCCCCGGCGGCACGATATTCGTCATCGGAAATCGATGCCCGAACCCCAGCGCCCGACTGCACAGCGACCGACAAGCCCAAAGCAGTGAGTTTCTTGACCGTTTCCGCCGTCGCGGCCACGCGGGCCTCGGACGGGCGATTTTCTTTCAGCACCGCTAGGCGCATCCGGTTCATCCTTTCGTGCAAATCGAGGAAAACCACCTCGTACTATTGCGTGCCCGGTATGCCTCCCCATCCAGGGGGGCGCAAGCCCGGTTTTCTGCTGGGCACCGCCCTGCCACGTGCACGCATGGCCCTCGCGGCGCGCGGCGTGTGGTGCTAAAAAGCGTCGTATGTTCAAACATATTGTCGCGGCCTTCATCGTCGCAGTGTTGTTTTCGGCGAACGCCGAGGCTGGCGGCGCGGTTCTGGTGATGAATTCCTCGGCGGCATCGCTCAGTGTTATCGACATCGATAGCCAGACCGAAATCAGCCGCATTCCGGTTTTGCGCGAACCGCACCACTGGACCCTCACCCCCGACAACCGTGAATTGCTGGTCGGCGACACCGTCGCCAACGAAATGCTGTTCCTCGACCCCGTCACCTTCGCCGTCCGCCGCCGGTTGCCGATATCGGACCCCTACCAGCTCGGCTTTAGCCCGGACGGCAAACTCCTGGTGGTCACCGCATTAGCCCGCGCCCAGGTCGATATCTACGAGGCTGGAAGTTACAAATTGGTGAAG
The DNA here is from genome assembly GCA_025360065.1 of Acetobacteraceae bacterium. Classification (GTDB taxonomy): domain Bacteria; phylum Pseudomonadota; class Alphaproteobacteria; order Acetobacterales; family Acetobacteraceae; genus CAITOL01. Next base: position 3,449 of record JANYCX010000120.1, read on the forward strand.
CGTTTCGCCCTGAAATCCATGCCGAGCCATCTCGACTTCAGCCCCGACAGCGCGATGGTGTTCATCTCCCTGCAAGGGACCGACCGTCTCGCGGCCATCGATCTGCGCAAGATGGCGCTGGCGTGGGACATGCCGGTCGGCCGCGCCCCCGCCGGGGTGATCTGGCATAATGGCAAGGTCATGGTTGCCAACATGGGCAGCGACGATGTCGCAATCGTCGATCCGCGCGATGGCCGGGTGACCGAGCGGCTGAAAATCGGCAAGGGCGCCCACACGCTGTTCCGCTCGCCGGATGGCAAGCAGCTCTGGGTCAATGCGCGCATCGACAGCACCGCCACCGTGCTCGATGCCAAGACGTTGAAACCGATCCGCATTTATAAACTACCCGGCGGCCCGGATGATCTGGTCTTCGCCCCGGATGGCAAAATTTGGTTCACCCTGCGCTTCGCCCACAAGGTTGCGGTGCTCGACCCGATCAGCGGCAATTTCACCACGATTGCGGTTGGCCGGTCTCCGCACGGCATCTACCTCAACCCGCTCGGGCGCGCGACGAAGTGATCTCGGCCTTGGACCTTGTCGCCGGCTGGGTGCAGGAAAACCTGCTTCTTCCGGCATTGTACGCGGTGGGACTGATGCAGTGGGAGGATATTGCCTTTGGCTGGGCGCTGTTCGCGGTCTATGGCGCGGTCCAGGTCGCGCTCACCTTCGCGGTCTGCTTGCCGCTCGAACGCTGGCGCCCGGTCGAACGCTGGCCCGATGCCGCCGCCGTTTGGGTCGATGTGCTCTATACCTTCATCGCCCGCGTCGGGCTGCTGCCGCTGGTCACGTTCGTGCTGTTCTACCGCCTGCAAACCGCCCTCAATGGCGCGCTGACTGATCAGGGCTGGGTGCCGCCAACCCTCGAACGGCTGATCCCGGTTTTGTTCGGCCACCCGATTCTGACTTTCGTGCTGTACGTTGTCATTCTCGATTTCGCCGAATACTGGCGCCACCGCCTGAGCCATATCTTCACCTGGTGGTACTCGCTCCACGCGCTTCATCACGCCCAGCGCCAAATGACCTTCTGGTCCGATGACCGTAACCATTTGATCGACGACATGATCGGCTTTGCTTTCGCCACCGCCATCGCGCTGCTGATCGGCATCCCGCCCTTGCAGTTCCCACTGCTGGTCCTGGTGCTGCGTTTCCTCGAAAGCCTGAGCCACGCCAATGTCCGCCTGCGCTTCGGCTGGCTCGGTGAACGCCTGCTGGTGTCCCCCCGCTTTCACCGCGCCCATCACGGGGTGACGGCGGCGGGGCTGGCCAGTGTGAACTATGGCGCCGTGCTGCCGTGGTGGGACATGATTTTCGGCACCGCCGATTTCAGCCGGGAATTTGTGACCACCGGCGACCCGACGGCTGAGGAGGCTTTGGCGACGGGCGGGTTTTTTGTGCAGCAATGGGTAGGTTTGCGGCGGATGTTACGCGGATAACACGAGGTGGTCCGATCGGAGACTACCGCCCCAAAAATCCAAGCAACCCGTCCACCACCGCCTCCGGCTGCTCCTGCTGCACCCAATGCCCGGCACCTTCAATCAAATCCACGCCGCGAAAATCGGCACAAGCCCGGCTCTGCATCGCGTCAAGCGAACCCGGCGCCTGATGGATGCCCCAATCCTGGGCACCCGCGATAAAGCAGGTGGGCACGGTGATCTGGCGGCCGGCAAAAACCTCCAGCTCGGATGAAAACCCGGGCGTGGTGCGCAGACGGTACCAGTTGAGGCCGCCTTGCAGCCCGGTTCGGGCGAATTCGGCGGTGTAAATCGCAAGCTCGGCATCCGCAAGCCAGGCCGGAACGCGATCCGGCATCACCACGCTTGCCGCCATGCCGAGGTCGCGGTCCATCACATAGTAGGTTGGCAGCTTGGCCAATTCCCCGGCGGTCCAACCGGTAAGCGGGAAGGGGCGGTTGCCCGGCCAGTCGGCGGATTTATGGTGGTAATAGGCGCGCAGAAACGCATGCAGCCCTTGCGGCGCACCGATCATGTCTTGGTTGGCCTCGGGCGTCGAATAATACCACTGATAATGCTTGCGCGGGCGCGGCAGTGCGGCGAGGGCTGCATGGTAATCCGGCGCCGGATTGCCGGTCGGGGCACCCGCAAACGGCGCGCTCATCAACGCCAATCGCGGGAAAATATCTGGCCGTACCAGCGCCGCCCACCCGGCGACGGACGCGCCAAAATCATGTCCGACCACGGCCGCGACCTGCGCGATCCCCAGCGCCCGCAGCAATCCCATCGCGTCGCGCACCAGATTGAGGAAGCGGAAACTGCCAAGATCGTTGACATCCCATCCCGTCGTGCGGCCATAACCGCGCTGGTCGGGCGCAATCACGTAATACCCCGCCGCCGCCAGCGCCGGCATCACCTTGCGCCAGCTATAAGCGAGTTCGGGGAAGCCATGCAGCAGCAAAAGCGCCGGATGGGCCGGATTGCCAGCTTCAAGCACATGCATGTCGAGGCCAGTGAAAATGCTGACATGGCGGGCGGTGATGCCAGCGGGCAGCGCGGCGGGCGGGAGCGGTTCCATCCTGCACCTATAGCGGATTATCCTGATCGGCCCATATCCACCTAATCCGGTCGGAGAACCCAAATGCAGTTGCTCATCGCCTATGGCCTGACGGTTACCGGCTTTCTTGCCATCGATGCGGTTTGGCTCACCACCATGACCAGCGCGTTCTATAAGCCACGGCTTGGGGCGCTGCTGCTCGATAAGCCCGATCTGGTAACCGCGTTCGGGTTCTATCTGCTGTATTGCGCGGGTATTCTCGGCCTGGCGGTGCGCCCGGCGCTGCTGTCGGGGGAATGGACCGATGCGCTGTGGCGCGGCGCGCTGCTCGGGCTGGTGGCATACGGCACCTATGACCTGACCAATCAGGCGACCTTGAAGGGGTGGTCGGTGGAACTGACGGTGGTCGATATGATCTGGGGCACGGTCCTCACCGGGGCGACCGCAAGCGTGGCCACGCTTGCGACGCGGTATTTCACCAAGGCCTGATCACGCGTCCTCAATCCGGTCCACCCCCGGCAGCGCCTTCATCGCCTGGGTCAGCCGGGGTGAGATGTTGAAGCCGCCCTGCAAGGTGATCTCAACCTCCTGCGCGTCTTCAATGCGTGGGATCAGCACCACTTGGCCGCGGCCTTTGCCTTCGCGGTCAAGCAGCGCGCGGATATGTGGCACCGCTTCGGTGCGCGCCAGCCAGATCCGGATGCCGGCGCCGGATTGCTGGGATGCGGCATCCAGCGACACCGCATCGGTTGCGGTAATCCGCAACGCCTCGCCTTCCAGATGGATGTCGGCGGTCACCAAAATGGATGTGCCAGCCACCAGCAGCTCGCGGCATTTCCCGAGGGTTTCGCTGAAGAACGTGACCTCGAACGTCCCCGTTGCGTCCGACATTTTTACCCACGCCATCCGGCTGCCAGATCGGGTGATGCGTTCCTTGCTGTTGATGACGCTGCCGGCAAGCTTAACCCGCGCATCGCCGCCCTGGGCGCGCGCTTCGAGCGATGTTGACGGCACAACCTGCATCCGCCGCAAAACTGTCGCATAGGCATCGAGCGGATGGGCGGTCAGATGAAACCCGATCGCCTCGGCCTCAAACGCGAGGCGGTCCATCGGCGCCCAGTCCGGCATGTCGATCAGGCGCAGCGGTTCGGCCTGGTTGGATTTGCCGAATAAACCGATTTGGCCGGACCCGCTTTCCACCGCCGTCGCCTGGGCACGCCGCAAGATAGTTTCGGACGCGGAAAACGCGCGGGCACGATTGCTCTCGATCCGGTCGAACGCCCCGGCACGCACCAGATTTTCGATCTGCGCCTTGTTAAGCGATTTCGGATCGACGCGGGCGGCGAAATCGGCGAGGTCCTCAAAGCCCGACATGCCGCGCGTCGCCACCACCGCCTGCATGGCCGCCATGCCGACGCGCTTGACCGCTGCGAGCGCGTAGCGAATGGCGCGTTTGCCGTCCTTGCCGCGCTCGACGGTGAAATCGGCCTCGGACCGGTTGATGTCGGGCGGCAGCAGCGGAATGCCCATGCGCGCGGCTTCTTGGCGCAACCCTGCCAGCCGGTCGGTGTTGTTGAGCCCGAGCGACATGCAGGCGGCGATGAAGGCTTCCGGGTGGTTGGCCTTCATCCAGGCTGTCTGGTACGACAGCAGCGCGTACGGTGCGGCATGGCATTTGTTGAAGCCATAATCGGCGAATTTCGCCATCAGGTCGAAAACCTCGGTCGCCTTGGCTTCATCAATGCCGCGGGCCATGGCACCGTCGAGAAATATTTTCTGCTGGGCGTCCATCTCCGAGCGGATTTTCTTACCCATCGCCCGGCGCAGCAAATCGGCGCCACCAAGGCTGTAGCCGGCCATTTTCTGGGCGATCTGCATCACCTGTTCCTGATAGACGATCAGCCCATAGGTTTCGGCGAGGATGTCGTGGATTTCGGGATGGGGTGCCGCCCAGGCCTCGCCATGCTTGCGCGCACAATAGGCCGGGATGCTGGCCATCGGGCCGGGCCGATAGAGTGCCACCGCCGCGATCAGATCCTCGAACCTATCGGGCCGCATGGTGCGCAGCACCTCACGCATACCCTGGCCTTCGAACTGAAATACCCCGGCGACATCGCCCCGCTGGAGCAATTCGAAGCTGCGGACATCGTCGAACGGCAATTTGTCAAGATCGACGTGAATATGTTCCCGTTTCAGGAACTGCACGCAACGTTGCAAAATCGTTAGCGTGGTGAGGCCGAGGAAGTCGAACTTCACCAGCCCGGCCTGCTCGACATATTTCATCGAATACTGGGTAACAAGAAAATCCGATTTGGGGTCGCGATAAATCGGCACCAACTCGGTTAGTGTGCGGTCGCCGATCACCACGCCGGCCGCATGGGTGCTGGCGTGGCGATAAAGCCCTTCCAGTTGCAGGGCGATTTCCAGCAGCCGGTGCACCGCTTCGTCGTCATCGCGCAGTTGGCGCAGTTTCACCTCGCCATCAACGGCTTCCTGCAACGTGACCGGCTTGGCCGGATTGTTGGGGATCAGTTCGGCAACCTTGTTGACATGGCCGTACGACATCCCGAGCACCCGCCCGACATCGCGCACCGCGGCGCGGGCCTGCAACTTGCCGAAGGTGATGATCTGCGCCACCCGATCGGCGCCGTATTCGCGCCTGACATAGGCGATCACCTCGTCACGGCGATCCTGGCAGAAATCGATATCGAAATCCGGCATCGACACGCGTTCAGGGTTGAGGAAGCGCTCGAACAGCAGCTTGAACTCCATCGGATCGATGTCGGTGATCGTCAGCGACCATGCAACCACCGATCCGGCGCCCGATCCGCGCCCTGGCCCGACCGGAATGCCTTGCCCTTTCGCCCATTGGATGAAATCGGCAACGATCAGAAAATAGCCTGGAAAGCCCATGCGGGCGATCACGTCGAGCTCAAATTCCAGCCGGTCGTCATAAATTTTGCGGGCAGCATCATCAAGGTCGCGGCCGGTGAGGCGCTTGGCCAGACCTTCGCGCGCCATGGCGCGGATGGTTTCGTCCTCGGTCTGCCCTTCGCGCACTTTCGGGCACACCGGTAGCAGCGGCTTGCGCATTTCGGCCATCACCGCGCAGCGTTTTGCGATCGCGATGGTGTTGTCGCAGGCTTCCGGCAGATCGGCGAACAAGGCGCGCATGACGGGCGCCGGCTTGAACCAGCATTCTGTGCTGACCCGGCGGCGGTCCTTTTCGGCAAGCGTCCGCGCCTCGGCAATGCACAGCAGCGCGTCATGGGCTTGGTGCATGTCGGGCTTGGCGAAAAACACCTCATTGGTGGCGACCAGCGGGATGGCTTCGGCGTCGGCAAGCGCAATCATGCCAGGTTCGACCGCGCGTTCCCCGTTCAGTCCCAGCCGTTGCAGTTCCATCGCAATCCGATCAGGAAAGGCTGAGTGCAACTGGCGCAACAGGGCGGTCGCAGCATCGCCCTGGCCCTCGGCGAGGCGACGGCCAATCGGGCCAGCCAGGCCGCCGGTCAGCAGGAACAGCCCTTCGGCGTGTTCGATCAGGCGCGCAAGGCTGACTTGCGGCTTGCCACCTGCCTCACAATCCATGAAACCGGCCGATGACAGGCGTTGCAAATTGGCAAAGCCGGCCGCAGTCATCGCCAGCACCACCAGATTATCCGGCGGCAGCCGTGGGTTGTCGTCGCGGGCGAGCCCGATCTGGCAGCCCAGGATCGGCTGCACACCCTTTGCGGTGCAAGCCTGGGAAAACTCCAACGCGCCGAACAAATTGCCCGAGTCAGCGATTGCCACCGCCGGCATCCCGGCATCGCGCGCCAGCACCGGGATTTTATCGGCCTTGATCGCGCCTTCGCTCAACGAATAGCTGGAATGGACGCGGAGATGGACGAAATCAGCGTGGGACATGCGCGAGCCTAATCCCACACCGCGAGTCGGCCATCACGCAAGGTGACAATCCGGTCCATCCGCGCCGCCAGCGCCGGGTTGTGGGTGGCGATCAGGGCGGCGACACCATGGGTGCGCACGGTCAACAGCAATTCCGCGAACACAGCGTCGGCGGTGGCGACGTCAAGATTGCCGGTCGGTTCATCGGCCAGCAGTAAACTGGGACGGTTGGCCAGCGCGCGGGCAATCGCGACCCGCTGCTGTTCGCCACCCGATAATTTGCCCGGCAGATGATCGATCCTGTCAGCAAGTCCGAAGGACGCCAGCAACGCATTGGCGCGGATTGCGGCCTCGGCGCGGGTTTTCCCTGCGATCATTTGCGGCAGCACCACGTTTTCAAGCGCAGTGAAATCGCCCTGCAAATAATGGAACTGATAGACAAAGCCGATTTTGTCGCGGCGCGTCGCGGTGCGGTCGCGGTCGGATAATGCGCCGGTGTTGCGCCCATCGATTGCGACCGTGCCGCCATCGGGCCGTTCGAGCAGGCCAGCGAGGTGGAGCAGGGTGGATTTTCCGGTGCCGGATGGCGCCACCAGGGCGACGATCTCGCCCGGTCGCAACGCCAGATCAACGCCACGCAACACCGGCAAGGCGCCTGCCTCGGTGCGATAAATTCGCTCAACGGCTGAAAGCGTGAGGGCGTCATTCATTGCGCAGCACCTCGACCGGATCGGTGCGGGCGGCGCGCCAGCTTGGATACAACGTGGCGAGCAACGACAAGGTCAGCGCCAGGATGACGACATTCACCACCCCGCCCCATTCGACGCCCGATGGCAGGTCGGTCAACATGAAGACGTTGCGGTCAAACACCTGCCCGCCGGTGATTGCCTCGATCGCGTGCTGGATGGCGACGATGTTGCGGCAGACCAGCACCCCCATCAGCGTGCCGAGCGCGGTGCCGGCCACCCCGACAAAGGCACCGCACATGATAAATATACGCAGAATTGCGCCGCTTTCCGCGCCCATCGTGCGCATCACCGCAATGTCGCGGCGCTTGTCCTTGACCAGCATGATGAGCGATGAAATCACGTTGAACGCGGCCACCAGGATGATCATGCCGAGCACGATGAACATGGTGTCCTTCTGGATTTGCAGCACCGCGATGATCCCGTCATTGGCGCGCCGCCAGTCGCGCGCCACCAGATCGCGTCCGGCCAGCAACGGTCGGATGCGTTCCAGCGTTGCGCTGGCCTTTTCCGGATCGGCGAGGCGAATATCAATGCCGGTCGCGGCGTTTTCCTTCATGAAAAAGATCTGCGCGGCGGGCAGGGACAGGAACACGACGTTATTATTGAAGGTCGCCAATCCAGAATCGAAAATCGCCACCACCTTGTAGGGCTTGATGCGCGGCATGTTGCCAAACGCAGTCGCCGCCCCTTGCGGGGAAATCAGCGTGAGCCGGCTGCCGATGGTCAAGCGGTTCGTGGTCGCCAGGCTGACACCCACCGCCAGCGCGTCCTCGCCCTGAAAATCGGCAAGGCTGCCAGCGACGACGTGCTCGGAAATTTGCGGAATTTTGCCCAGCGAGTCAGCAGTAATGCCGCGCACCAGCCCGCCACTGCCACCCTGGCGGCCTTCGGTGGTGAGGAACACCTGGCCATCCAACACCGGCAAAGCCGCGGTTACCCCTGGCACCGCCGCAATCGCTGCCGCCAATTGTTCGTACTCGGTGATCTTCTCGCCCTGATAGGCATCAAGGGTGATGTGGCCGTTGACCCCGAGGATGCGGCTGACCAGTTCGCGCTGAAACCCGGTCATCACCGAGCTAACCACGATCAGGGTCGCCACGCCGAGCGCGATGCCGATCAGCGAGAAGATCGCAATGATCGAGACGAAGCGTTCGCCCTTGCGCGCGCGGAGGTAACGGCCGGCGACGAGGCGTTCGAAGGGGGTGAACATTACGCGCGCGCCCTCACCCCGGCGGAGAAGCTGCTGCACCCTCTCCCCCCGGGAGAGGGCCGGGGTGAGGGAGGCTTGCTACCCACTAATCTTCGCCAAAGCGTCTTCCACCGACAACTCCACCCGCTCCCCGGTTGCCCGCCGCTTCAACTCCACCATGCCCTTGGCCGCCCCGCGCGGCCCGACGATGATCTGCCAGGGATGCCCCATCAGATCGGCATCGTTGAACTTCACCCCGGCACGGTCATCGCGGTCATCATAAAGCGCGTTGCCGGCGAGTTTGGCGTAGATGTCTTCGCAGATCGCGTTGCAGGTGCCATCGCCCATTTTCAGGTTGAGAATGGCCGCTTTCCAAGGTGCCACCGCATCGTTCCAGATGATGCCGGCATCGTCGTGGCTGGCCTCGATCAATGCGCCGACCAGACGCGACACCCCGATGCCGTAGCTGCCCATATGCGGGATGACCTGGCTGCCATCGGGGCCGGCAACCCGCAGGCCCATCGGATCGGAATATCTGGTGCCGAAATAGAAGATGTGCCCGACCTCGATGCCGCGGCCCTCACGCTTGTTGGCGACCTTGGCCCAGGCGGCTTCGTCGTGTTTTTCGTCGGTGGCCGCGTACGGCGTGGTCATCAGTGTGGCGAAGCGCTCCAGATCGGACTCACTATCGAACGAAAACGCGGCCGGCGAGGTGTCGATGGTTTCGAACGCGGCGTCGTAATAAACCTGGCTTTCACCGGTCGGCGCCAGGATGATGAATTCATGGCTGAGTTCGCCGCCGATCGGGCCGGTATCGGCCGCCATCGGAATGGCCTGCACGCCGAGGCGGCGGAAGGTGCGCATATACGCCAGCATCATCTTGCGATAGGCGATTACCGCGCCGGCCTGGTCGAGATCGAAGCTGTAAGCATCCTTCATCAGGAATTCACGCCCGCGCATCACCCCGAAGCGGGGCCGCACCTCGTCACGGAATTTCCACTGGATGTGGTAAAGATTTTGCGGCAGTTCGCGATAGGATTTGATCGACTGGCGCAGCAGGTCGGTGATCATCTCCTCATTGGTGGGTCCGTACAATAAATCGCGCTCGTGCCGGTCCTTGACCCGCAGCATTTCCGCGCCGTAGCCATCATAGCGTCCGGATTGGCGCCACAGATCGGCTGATTGCAGGGTTGGCATCAGCACTTCCTGCGCGCCGGATGCATCCTGTTCTTCGCGCACGATGCGGGCGATGTTTTGCAGCACCCGGTAGCCCGCCGGCAGCCAGGCATAAATGCCAGCCGATGTTTGGCGCACCAGCCCGGCGCGCAGCATGAGCCGATGCGACGCGATCTGCGCCTCGGACGGAATTTCCTTGATGGTCGGCACGAGGCTGCGGGTCAGGCGCATATCGGGGACTTATCCATTGGCTGCTGTGGCAGCGATCCTAGAGCAATCTGGCCCGGCGTGAAATCCATCATGCGAGGGGAAATATTGCTGCGTTGCACAACAATAGCACGAAAGAAAAACACTCAAACCCGATGAAATTCGTCCGAATCTGCGTGACTCTTAACCGTTTAGTCATGTAAACAAAAAGTAGGCCCGGGCGCAGGCGTGCGCCACGGGCCAAGTTTAGGGAGGAAACGCCAGTCACACGGCAGGATGAGGCAACGCCTCGCCCTCGCCGTGAGATTGCGTTTTTCGTGCGCCACAGTGGCAGATTTTATCCGCCCTGCAATGTCCCGATTTATGGCTGCAATGCGAATGCACCAGTGCGGAAACTGACCCAACCACTGGTGATAACCAGGACGGCAATGCCCCAAACGACAGCCGCCACCACAGTGGTTGCGAGCACGACCCGCCAGAAGCGCGGGGCAATCGGCGCGCCACGCCAGCCGGTAGCGGCGTCCGCCTCGGGCGCCGGCTGTGTGCCGAACGGCAGCACCGCGAACAGCACGGTCCACCAAACGACGAAATAGCCGGCAATAATGGTGATCCATTGCATGGCTCAGGCGATCCTGCTGCCAGGTTGCAAGGTCTTATAGAAAAATATCCCGCGCACCGTAGTACCGCGAACTCGGGCATAGGCGGGATGGGCCCCCCAGCGCTGGTAGCCAAGCTTCTCATAGAGCGCGATTGCCGCCGTCTGGGTTTCACGCACATCAAGGTTGAGCACGTGGTACCCAAGCGCGCGGGCGCCGTCTTCCACCCGCGTGGTCAGCAGCTCGGCCAACCCAAGGCCGCGGGCGTAAGGGGCGATAAAGCTGTGCATCAACTGGGCCGCGAAGGCCTGGGCCTCATTGTTGCGTGGCGGGCGCACCATCTGGGCAGAGCCGACAATCACACCATTGAGCCGGGCGATGAATAGCTCCCGCTCCGGCACCAGTAGAATGCCGCGATAATAGCGTTCCAGCGCCTGGCGGCCGGGCGGATTGACCCAGCCGAAGCCGCCACCCTCGATGATGGCGGCATCTGTCGCCTCGCACAATGTGGCAAGATCGTCGCCGGAAAACTCGGTCGGCCGTTCGACGGCAAGATTTTTCGAACCTGCGGTGGTGGCTTCGTCAGTGTCGTCCATCATGTTGGGTCCCAGCACAGGAAATTGGCCAGAATGCGCAACCCGACCTCCTGGCTTTTCTCGACGTGAAATTGAGTGCCGGCACGGTTGCCGCGCGCCACCATGGCGACAACCGGGCCGCCATAATCGGTGGTGGCAATGCATTCAGCCGGATCGCCGGATGTCAAAGCATAGGAATGAACGAAGTAGACATGATCATCCGGCAATAACCCGTCGAGCAGTCTATGCGATCCGGGGACAAAATTGAGCCCGTTCCACCCCATTTGTGGCAGGCGCAATTCGGCCGGCGGGGTCATTGGCGCGATGTCGCCCTGGACCCAGCCAAACCCGCTGGTGGCCCGATGTTCCAGGCCGCGTGAAGCCATTAACTGCATGCCGACGCAAATCCCGAGAAACGGTGCGCCGGCCTCGACCCGATCGAAGATCGCCGCCTGCAACCCACCAACGGCCGCCAGGCCTTCGGCGCAGTCAGCAAACGCACCCTGGCCGGGCAGCACGATGCGATCAGCGGCGCGGATGAAATCCGGGTCGGCGGTGATGGCAATGTCGGCGGCCAGCCCCAACCGTGATGCGGCCAGCGCGAGGCCGCGCGATGCGGATGCCAAATTGCCGCTGCCATAGTCAATGACCGCGACCTTCATGCCGGCAGCGCTTCAATCAAATCGGGGTGTGCGGTTAGAATACGACCGAATGCGAGGTCTTCACTGCTGGCGGCGACGACATGGGCGAGCACCAAGCCGCGGCGTTGCAGGGACCAGCGCACCATATCGCGGCCAAATACGCCGCCAATCCAGCCAAGCAGCAGTCCGGCAGGCATCCGCAGCGGCGGGGGGAGCAGCAATCCTACGGTCAGCTGGGCGCAAAGCAGCAGCACCGCCGGGATCCAGGCCCGCTGCATCAGCAGCCAAACCCCGCCGAACACCGCAGCGCCGAGGGAAAAGCCTTCCAGCACCAATGCAGGCGCGGCGCCCGGCTTGGTGTGGACGGTCCAGGTTTTCACAGCGCCCCCTTAGTCGAGGGAATGGCGCTGCCAACCCGCGGGTCGATCGCGACTGCCGCCCGCAAGGCCCGCGCCACGGATTTGAAGCAGGCCTCGGCGATGTGATGGGCATTGCTGCCGGCTTTTTGCATCACGTGCAGGTTCATCAGCGCGTTGCCAGTAAAGGCGCGGAAGAATTCCTCGAACAACTCGGTGTCCATCTCGCCCACCTTGTCGCGGGCGAAACTCACCTGCCAGCCAAGAAAGGCGCGCCCCGACAAATCAATCGCGGCTTCGACCAACGCCTCGTCCATCGGCACCATCGCCGCGCCAAACCGCGCGATGCCGCGCTTGTCGCCGAGCGCCTGGACCAGCGCCTGGCCAAGCACAATGCCAACATCTTCGGTTGTGTGGTGGAAATCGATATGAAGATCGCCGGTGGCGTGAACGCAGAGATCGATCAGGGAATGGCGCGCCAAAGCGGTCAGCATATGATCAAAAAAACCGATCCCGGTGGCGATCTCGGCTTTGCCGGTGCCATCGAGGTTCAGCGTCAGGGAAATATCGGTTTCCGAGGTCTTGCGGGTAATTTGGGCGATGCGGGACATCAGACGCTCCTGAGCGGTTACGCGGTCTAGCCGAATTCAGGGGGCGGCGGCAAACCCTGCACCCAGGGCTTGTCGCAATGGCCTGCTTTGCCCATGTTCGTCCATCATGAGCACAGCACCATCCCCCCACGATCCAATCGGTTGGCACGGCACCACAATCCTCTGCGTGCGCCGCGCCGGCCACGTGACCATGGCTGGCGACGGCCAGGTGACGCTGGGCCAGACCGTCATCAAGGGCAATGCCCGCAAGGTCCGCCGCATCGGCGCCGATAATAATGTGCTGGCAGGTTTCGCCGGCGCGACCGCCGATGCCTTCACCTTGCTCGAACGCCTCGAAGCCAAGCTCGAACGCTTTCCCGGCCAGTTGGAACGCGCCTGCGTCGAACTCGCCAAGGACTGGCGCACCGATCGCTATCTGCGCCGGCTCGAAGCGATGATGGCGGTCGCCGACAAGGATCGGTCCTTTACCCTCACCGGCAATGGCGACGTGTTGGAACCCGATGACGGGGTGATCGCGATCGGGTCGGGTGGCAACTACGCACTGGCGGCGGCGCGGGCGCTGATGGGGATCGACGGGCTTTCGGCCGAGGATATCGCCAGGCGCGCCATGCGGATTGCGGGGGAGATCTGCGTGTATACCAACTTTAATGTCATCGTAGAAACGCTTTAGGCGAAGTAAGCACTTCTTTTTGTGAACAAAAAGCAGCAAAAAACTTTTTATGACTCTGTTGCCGTTGGCGTGGGACTGCGGCGAGTTCCCGAGCCAACGGAAACAAATTATTGACGTTTTTTTGGTTCTTTTGGTTCACAAAAAGAACATCTTAAGGATTGTCTTAAATGGAAGTCCCTACTTTCTCACCCCGAGAAATCGTCAGCGAACTGGACCGTTTCATTGTCGGCCAGCACGCCGCCAAGCGGGCGGTGGCGATCGCGCTGCGCAATCGCTGGCGCCGGGCGCAACTGCCCGACGGCATGCGCGAAGAAGTGGTGCCGAAAAACATTCTGATGATCGGCCCGACCGGCTGCGGCAAGACCGAGATCGCCCGGCGCCTCGCCAAGCTTGCCCAGGCGCCGTTCATCAAGGTCGAGGCGACCAAGTTCACCGAAGTCGGCTATGTCGGGCGCGATGTGGAAAGCATTATCCGGGATTTGTTGGAAATCGCCATCGCGCAATTGCGCGAGGCCAGCCGCAAGGCGGTGCAGGCCCGCGCTGAGCACGAGGCTGAAGAGCGGCTGATCACCGCCTTGGTTGGCGATCACGCTGCGGCCGACACGCGGAGCAAGTTCCGCGCCATGTTGCGCGGCGGGGACCTGGAGGAGCGCGAGATCGAGCTCGATCTGCTCGATGCGCCCTCCAATCCGGTTGGGCAGTTGGACATTCCAGGCATGCCGCCAGGGCAGATGATTAATCTGTCCGACATGATGAAAAACATGATGGGCGGGCGGCAGGCATCCCCGCGCAAGCTCAGCGTGGCAGCGGCCCGCATCGCGTTGCAGCGTGAGGAGGCGGATAAACTGCTTGATGACGAAAAGCTGACCCGCGAAGCCGTAGCGCATACCGAGGCAAACGGGATTGTCTTCCTGGATGAAATCGACAAGATCGCCCGCAGTTCGGAAGGCGGGGTGCGCGGCGCCGATGTGTCGCGCGAAGGGGTGCAGCGCGATTTGCTGCCGTTGATTGAGGGCACGACGGTCAATACCAAGCACGGCGCGGTGAAGACCGACCACATCCTGTTCATCGCCTCCGGCGCGTTTCATTTGTCCAAGCCCAGCGATTTGTTGCCGGAATTGCAGGGAAGGCTGCCGATCCGGGTGGAGTTGCTGCCGTTGTCGCGCGAGGACATGCGGCGGATTCTGGTCGAGCCCGAGCATTCGCTGATCAAGCAATACGAAGCGCTGATCGGCACCGAAGGGCTGGATTTGTCGTTCAGCCCCGAAGCGGTCGATGCGCTGGCCGATCTGGCGACCGATATCAATGACCGGGTGGAGAATATCGGCGCGCGGCGGCTGCATACTGTGCTGGAGCGGCTGCTGGAGGATATCAGCTTTTCAGCCTCCGATCGTGGCGGGGAAAGCGTGCAGGTTAATGCCGAATACGTGCGCGAACGGGTGGCGCCGTTGGCGGCGAAGGGGGATCTGAGTCGGTTTATTTTGTAGCAACGCCCGAAGATGCCTGTTGCAACATCGGTATTAACTGGAACGTCTGCGATGCACAGGCTGAAAATTACCGCGATCGGCAACTCGGTGGGGGTGATTCTGCCGAAGGGAATGCTGGCCCGTTTGCGGGTCTAAAAAGGCGGTATGCTGTCGGTGGTGGAAACACCGGACGGCATTCGGTTGACCGCTTATGACCCTGATTTTGAAACCCAGATGGAAGCGGCCCGCAAGATCATGAAAGATCGCCGGGCGGCGTTGCGCGACCTCGCGAAGTGATTGCCAAGATCGTCTGGATCACCGAGGCGGTGCTTGCGATGGCGGCTGGCACGATTTCGGACGATGATTTTATCGCCTGGGTGCGCCGCCACGCCGTCGCACGGGGTTGACGCAACCGCCCCCCGCCCGCACATCCGTGCCATGACCGACCCGTTCGTCCAACCCGAAGAACCGTCCGCTGCCGCTGCCATCGCCGCCATCGGCGAGGAACTGGCGATTTTTGACGACTGGATGGAGCGCTACCAGTACATCATCGAACTCGGCCGAAAATTGCCGCCTTACCCTGACGCCTGGGCCGATGACGCGCATCGCGTGCCGGGCTGCCAGAGTCGGGTCTGGATGGAGTTGGTCGAACGGGACGGCAAATGCTATTTCGCCGGCGCATCCGATGCGGCCATTGTCTCCGGTCTGGTGGCCATGCTGTTGCGGGTTTATTCCGGGCGTGACGCGGCCGAAATCGCGGCCACCGATCCGGTTTTTCTGAAGGATCTCGGGTTGATTGAGGCTTTGTCGACCAACCGCGGAAACGGGATTGCGGCGATGGCGCGGCGCATTCGCGGTGCCATCACGCCGCCAGCGCCTCCGCCGCAAGCAGATACGTCGGCAATTTAGCGCTGTCGACAATCAACTGAAACCCTTGCCGCCCGAAGCCGAACCGGCCAACGGGCACCGTGACGTCGCCATTGGTCCAGCGGGTAATTTGATCGCCGATAAATTCAGCCGGGTAACAACCGTCTGCCAATGCCGGGTCATCCAGATAGAGTTTGCGTGACTGACTGCCGACGCGCCCGGTAAGGGCAAAAAGATTAACCCCCAGGATGCGGGTATCAGCGTTCCAGCCCATCAACGCGGGTGATGTGGCGCGCGAGACCAGTTGCAGCCGCGTGGTGTCGGGCGGGATTTGAAACGCTTTTCCGTCAGCGATGTCGGGCAATGCCTCGATCCGCACGCCGTCGGCGATGACATGCAGATCGGCTTCGTCGCTGCAAGCATCGATCGGCAGCCGCGCCATGACCGCAGCGCGGATATTGGGCAATTCGGGCCCATCACCCTGGACTTGCGGCAGGCACATCGGTTGCACAATGGGCTGATGATCGGGGAAGGCGGCATCGAATTCGGCCGCATTGTGGAACTTCATCCGATTGCCCATTTCGGCGTAGCTTTCCGACCAGCACCCGTCAGCAACCACACAGTCATGGGTGCCGAGATCGACATGGAAATACTCCACCATCGCGCTTGTCGCCGTTTGGGTGATCGAAATCCCATTGATCAGCAGTTTTGCCTGCACCAGATGGCCGTCGATCAGCAAGCTGTGGTCCGGTGACACGAACAGGTCCCGGCAGGGCTGGTCCGCGCCGAGCGCCCCCGCCGCGATCCGCACGGGAGCTCCACTTTGGCGCAAAAAAGCACCGTTGAAGCTCTGCCGCCCGAGGAATTTCAGCCGGCGCAGCGGACCAAACCGGGTCACCAGAAGATCGCCAGGCCGTAAACTCTCAATCGGGATCTCACCTGATGCAGTCAGGATGCTTGTGCCGCGTAGGTAACAGATGAACGGATTGACATTGTTGTTGGCATAGCTGCCTGCGGCCAGGATAATGCCATAGGCCTGAAAGGTCGCGCCGGTATCAACGATCGGATAGACCACCCCGGACACGGTGATGTAACCTTGGTAAGAAAAATTGCCGAGATTTTGCTGAAACGCCCCCCCGGAATAAATATCGACGCTGACTGTATCGCCCGAGCTCAGGGTTTCATTAGTGCCTGATATTTGCAACGTGTTCACGCCACCGCTGAGATCGGGAGAATTGGTCGTGCCATCCGAGGTGAGTGTCGAAGTGCCGTAATTATAGGTTGTGCTGGTGATGTTGTTCGAGCCGGTCCAATAGGTGGTTGTCATCGAACCCTCATAGGATTGGTCAACCGCGGCTTGGTGTCGCGGTCACAGGTGGATGTTGCGAGCGGGGGCTGTCGGTTGCGTTGCTGACGCGACTATGCAACCCGCGATCGTCGGTCGGATGTGAAAACGCGGTGAGTTTTCAGTGAGTACGCAGCCGGACTCGAACCCAGGGCTTGGTGGGGTTTGAAAACCAAGGCGGGCGCTGACGGGATATAGTCGAATTCATCTGACCCTCGCTTTTTGCGGGCATCCCCTGCCTGGTCTGAATAGACCCGCTTCGGGGTAGTGGGGTTTTATGCCTCTTAAAAATTAACGCATGCTTAAAATAAAGTCGTTGTAGCGCAGCATTTTGCAACTCATGGCTGTGGTCGCGCGGCGATGAGACTGTTCGACAAGGCGCGCCCACCCCCTTTGCGGCAAACGCTGCAAACGTGCATTGTCGGGTCAACAAATCCCGCGCAGGAAAGATTTCGCCCATGAGCAAATTCGGTGTCGCCCAGCCCGTCCGTCGCGTTGAAGACCCGCGTTTGCTGAAGGGCGCCGGCAGCTATACCGCCGATTATTCCGTGCCAGGCATGTTGCATGGCGTGGTTCTGCGCAGCCCGCACGCAAACGCGAAAATCCTGTCGCTCGATGTATCCGCAGCCGTTGCTGTGCCGGGCGTCCATGCCGTTTTCACCAATGAAGACCTCAAGGCCGACAAAATCGGGCTGCTGCCGGTCCTGGTCGAACTCGACAACCGCGATGGCAGTAAGCAGGTCAGCCCGCCGCGCCATACATTGGCGGAAGGCCAGGTGCGCCATGTCGGCGAACCGGTGGCCTTCATCGTCGCCGACACCATGCAGGCCGCGCGCGATGCCGCCGAGGCGGTGATGGTCGATTACGATATTCTGGATTCGATCACCGACCTTGCCACCGCGACCAATCCCGGCGTGCCGCAGGTCTGGCCGACCGCGCCCGGCAATCTTTGCTTTGACTGGGAGGTGGGCCCCAAGGACGAAACCGAGGCGCTGTTCAAATCCGCCGCCCATGTCACCAAGCTGAAGGTCGTCAACAACCGCATTGTGGTGAACTCAATGGAAGCGCGGGCCTGCCTCGCGGAGTATGACACCGCGGCGAAGACCTGGACCATCCGCACCAACACCCAGGGTAGCTGGACAGTGCGCAACGTGATGGCCGGCATGGTCTTCGGAACAGACCCAAGCAGCATGCGGGTGATCACGCCAGATGTTGGCGGTGGCTTCGGGATGAAGCTTTTTCTTTATCCTGAGCATGTTCTGACCACTTATGCGTCGCGCAAACTCGGTCGCCCGGTGCGCTGGGTGTCGGAACGGTCGGAAGCCTTCCTGTCCGACAGCCATGGGCGCGACAACATCACTGAAGCCGAATTGGCGATCGATGCCGCCGGCAAGTTCCTCGCGCTGCGCACCCGGACCTTGGCCGGGATGGGCGCATATTTGTCCAACTTCGCCCCCTATATCCCAACGCTCGCCGGATCCGGGGTGCTGGCCAGCGTTTACGGTTTCAAGACCGTCTATGCCAATGTCCTGGGCGTGTTCACCAACACCGTGCCGGTTGATGCCTATCGCGGTGCGGGCCGACCGGAAGCCAACTACGTTGTCGAGCGCATCGTCGATGCGGCAGCCCGCGAATTGGGTATTGACCGCATAGAACTGCGCCGCCGCAACATGGTCGGGCCGGAAGCCATGCCGCATATTTCGGCCATGGGGCGGACCTATGACAGCGGCGATTTCCCGCGCGTGCTGAACGCCGCACTTGCCCACACCGACTGGGCCGGCATCGCTGCACGCAAGGCGGAGGCGGCGTCGCGCGGTAAGAAGCGCGGCATCGGGATGGCCTATTACCTCGAAGCGACTGGCGGCGATGATACCGAACGCGCCGAAATCCGCTTTGCCGATGATGGCTATGTCGATGTCTATGTCGGCACCCAGTCCACCGGACAAGGCCATGAAACCGCTTACATTCAATTGACCGTGGATCGCTTGGGCGTCGATGGCGACAAGGTCCGGGTGAAACAGGGCGATACCAACGACATGCCAACCGGTGGCGGCACTGGCGGCGCGCGCAGCCTCTATTCGGAAGGTCAGGCGATCGTGCTGACAGCGGCAACCGTGATCGAAAAGGGCCGCCGCGCCGCATCCGAAGCGATGGAAGCCGCGATGGCTGATATTGTGTTTGAAGATGGACGCTTTCAGGTGATCGGCACCGATCGCGGCATCGACATCATCACCTTGGCGCTGGCCCAGCGCGCCCGGGCGGCAAAAGGCGAGGATGTCACTACCCTCGATGCCGCCGAGGTGGCGCAGATCAACCACCACACCTTTCCCAATGGCTGCCATATCGCCGAAATCGAGGTCGATCCGGAAACTGGGCGCATCGAGGTGGTGCGCTACAGCGTGACCGACGATGTCGGTAAAGCCGTGAACCCGATGATCGTCGCCGGCCAGGTGCATGGCGGCGTCGCCCAGGGGCTTGGCCAGGCCTTGCTGGAACACACCGCCTATGACCCTGAGTCCGGCCAGCTGCTCGCCGGCAGCCTGATGGACTACACCATCCCGCGCGCCGATGATTTACCGAATATTGATGTCGAACTGGTTGAAGTGCCCTGCCTGACCAACGGATTGGGGGTAAAAGGCGCGGGCGAGGCGGGGGCTGTGGGCGCGCCGCCCGCGCTGGTCAATGCCATCATCGATGCGCTGGCAGATATGGGCGTGACGCAAATCGACATGCCGGCAACGCCGGAAGTGGTGTGGCGGGCCTTGCTCAGAGCGGCGTAAACCAACTGCTTGAAACACGTCGGCTTTATTTGGGACGACCGCATATGTCTGACACCGAAACCTACGACCTCATCGTTATCGGCTCAGGCCCCGGCGGCTATGTCTGCGCCATCCGGGCGGCGCAGTTGGGCATGAAGGTGGCCTGCGTCGAAAAGCGCGAAACCCTCGGCGGCACCTGCCTCAATATCGGCTGCATCCCGTCCAAGGCCTTGTTGCAATCTTCGGAAAATTTCACCGAAACCAAACACGCCTGGGCCGATCACGGAATTATCGTCGATGGTGTGAAGCTCGATCTGGCGCGCATGCAGGCGCGCAAGGGCGAGGTGGTTGGCGCCAACACCAAAGGTGTTGAGTTCTTGTTTAAGAAAAACAAGATCAGATGGTTAAAGGGTGAAGCTCGGATAGTCGCAGCGGGCCGGGTGAGCGTGGCCGACATTGACTACGCGGCGAAGAACATCGTCATTGCCACCGGTAGCGAGTCCATGCCTTTGCCAGGCGTCGATGTGGACGAAAAGACCATCGTTACCTCAACCGGCGCGCTCGAACTCGACCGCGTGCCCGGCCATCTCGTGGTGATCGGCGGCGGGGTGATCGGCCTCGAACTCGGCAGCGTCTGGCGCCGGTTGGGCGCCGAGGTAACGGTTGTCGAATTCCTCGACCGCATCATCCCCGGCAATGATGGCGAGATCGCCAAGCAGTTCGAGCGAGTGCTGTCCAAGCAAGGCATCAAGTTCAAGCTGTCAACCAAGGTGACAAGGGCCGCGAAAACCGATGCCGGCGTGACATTGAGCCTGGAAGCAGTGAAGGACGGCAAAACCAGCGAGTTGCAGGCCGATATTGTCCTGCTGGCAATCGGGCGCCGCGCTTATACGGCGGGCCTTGGGCTTGCGGAAATCGGCGTGGCGCTGGATGCGCGCGGCCGGGTCGAAACCGATGGGCATTTCGCCACCAATGTCCCTGGCATTTTCGCTATCGGTGACGTGATCGCCGGGCCGATGCTGGCCCACAAGGCGGAGGATGAGGGTGTGGCGCTGGCCGAACGGCTCGCCGGGCAAGCCGGACACGTCAATTACGATGTCATCCCTGGGGTGGTTTACACCTCGCCCGAAGTCGCCTCGGTTGGCCAGACCGAGGAACAGTTGAAGGCCGCCGGCATCGAGTACCGGGTCGGCAAGTTCCCCTTCACCGCCAATGGCCGCGCGCGGGCAATGGGGCAGACCGATGGGCTGGTGAAAATCCTTGCCGACAAGCGCACCGATCGTCTGCTGGGCGCGCATATTCTCGGCCCCGACGCCGGCACCTTGATCGCCGAACTGGCGATGGCGATGGAATTCGGGGCGTCTTCGGAAGACGTCGCCCGCATCTGCCACGCCCACCCGAGCCTGAATGAGGCGGTCAAGGAAGCCGCCTTGGCAGTTGACGGTCGGGCGCTGCATATATGACCCCGCTAGCGCTCACCATGGGCGACCCCGCTGGGATTGGCGGTGAATTGTCGCTGCGCGCCTGGCTCGCCCGCCGCCATGGGGCACGACCCTTCGTGGCGCTAGATGATCCGGACCGGCTGAGCGCGCTTGCTGATCGGCTTGGCCTCGATGTCCCGGTCCGCGCGGTCAACGCCATCGGCGCAGCCGGCGCGATCTTCCCCCATGCGCTGCCGGTGCTGCCGCAGCGCCTCGCCGCCCCGGTATGCGCTGGCACCCCCGACCCGGCGAACGCGCCGGCGGTGATTGCGTCCATCGAACGCGCCACCCGCCTGGCCATGTCGGGTGAGGCCGCTGGCATCGTCACCAACCCGATCCACAAATCAACCCTGACCGGCATCGGTTTCCCCCATCCTGGCCATACCGAGTTCCTCGCCGCGATCACCGGCTCGACACTACCCGTGATGATGCTGGCCAGCCCGCTGCTGAAGGTGGTGCCGATCACCGTCCATGCGTCCCTGCGGCGGATGCTGGCGATGATCACTGTCGAACGGATCGTGTCCGTCACCCGCGTCACAGCGGCCGCGTTGGTGCGCGACTGGGGCATCGCCCGGCCGCGAATCGCGGTTGCCGGCCTTAACCCGCATGCCGGCGAAGACGGCACGATGGGCGAGGAGGAAATCGAGATTATCGCCCCCGCCATTGCCATCCTGCGGGCCGGGGGCCTGGACGTGACCGGCCCGTTCGCCGCCGACAGCCTGTTCACCCCCGCCGCCCGCCAACGCTATGATGTGGCGATGGGGATGTATCACGATCAGGCGCTCATCCCGTTGAAAACCCTCGATATGGCGCATGGGGTGAACGTAACGCTCGGCCTGCCGATCATCCGCACCTCACCCGATCACGGCACCGCGTTCAATATCGCCGGGCTTGGTGTGGCCGACGCCACCAGCCTGATCGCGGCGATCGACCTCGCCCATGATCTCGCAACCAGACGGGAAGCCCGCGTATGACCCTTCGCCTCGGCGTGAATGTCGACCACGTTGCCACGCTGCGCAATGCGCGGGGCGAGGCCTATCCCGACCCGCTGGATGCCGCCCGCATGGCGATTGCCGCCGGCGCCGATGGCATCACCATTCATTTGCGGGAAGACCGCCGCCATATCCGCGACAGCGATGTGTTTCTGGTCCGCGCCGGCATCGACAAGCCGTTGAATTTCGAGATGGCGGCGACCACCGAGATGCTGAATATCGCGCTCGAAGCCATGCCCAACGCGTGCTGCATCGTGCCGGAAAAGCGTACGGAGGTCACCACCGAGGGCGGCCTTGATGTCGTCGGCCAGCAAAATTCCCTGCGCCCGATTGTCGCACGGCTGCGCCAGGCCGGCATTCTTGTGTCGCTGTTCATCGACCCCGATCCGGCGCAACTGATCGCGAGTGCTGAAATCGGTGCCGATATTGTCGAACTGCACACCGGTGCCTATGGCCATGGCAAGCATGGCGAACTGGCGCGCTTGCAGGCGGCGGCGCGGCAGTGCAGCGCGCTACGGCTGCAATGCCATGCCGGGCATGGGCTGAACTTCGCCAATGTTGCCCCGATTGCGTCAATCCCCGAGGTGATGGAGCTTAATATCGGGCATTTCATCATCGCCCAGGCGATTTTTGACGGCTTGCCGGCGGTGGTGCGGCAGATGAAGGCGCTGATGCAGGCGGCGCGGAAATAGCCGCTCTATTTCACGGCAGCGCGTTTTTCACTTTCTGTATCCCGTTCGCGACCGCCCAGCCGGCCAAATTGATCAGCACAGGCCTCTTGATAAGCGCTGGCCTTACCGCTTCACCTTGACCTGCAAAGCCTCCGGCCAATCGACGATCGTGCCAGGAATTGTGGTATCAATCCCGCCAAGCGCATAGGTGCGACGGCAAAGTTCGGCGGACAGCGCGTTGCGGTCAGAAATGCCGTCAAACGCGCTAAACGAGATCGGCGCACCAATTTTTAGATTAATCCGGCTGTTGAAGCGGCGGCGAATTTCGCCCGCCATCAGCGCCAGACGCAATGTCGAACTAATATGGCTGATGATGTGGAACAGTCGCCCGTTCTGGCCCTGGAAATAAACCGGCACCACCGGGCAGCGCGCACGCTGCAACATTTGGGCGATGAAGGCCTGCCACGGTGCGTCCATCGCCGGGCGTGCGCCCCAGCGATCCGGGGAGGTCGAAATGCCACCAGCCGGGAATACCAGTACTGCACCACCATTCTCCAGGTGTTTGCGGGCCTCAATCCGGGTTTGCACGTTGGTCGCCTGGGCTTCGCGGGTGCCGGCGAAACTGATCGGCAGGAAATGCTCGCGGGTTTCGGGTGCCTGGATTAGCACCGAATTGATCAGCAACTGGAAATCCGGCCGGACCTGGCTGATCAGCCAGCACAGGATCAGCCCATCGACCAGCCCGAACGGATGGTTCGCCACCACCAGCAGCGGGCCCTCGGCGGGGATGTTGGCAAGCGCCCGCCGGTCGAAATCCAGACTTATGCCGGTGCGCCGCAGCATGTCGGACCAGAAAATCTCTGCCGTGCCACCCTCGGCGCGAAATCGGTCATAGACCGCCTTCAGCTTCTTCTGCCCGGTCGCCAACTCGACCGCCCGGATCAGCAACCGCTGGGCTGCCGACATGGCCGGATCGATATATGACAGCGGCGGATTGTCGCCGAATGCCGGATTGCCTGCTGTGACCACCGCGCGTCTGCTCCCGATCCGCGAAAATTTCGCGAGTCCAAAACCCTATAAACATTTTAGCAGCCCTGGGGGGGCTGCGCCAGCTAACCAATCAGGCGGGTGCCAGCACTGCGCCGGTCGCATCAAATGCCGCCGCGAGCTTGGCCGCATGTGCCGCATCGAGCGGCATATGCGGCGGACGCTGGAAGTTCCACGCCGGATTGGCAGTGTTGCGGGCGACCAGCGCCTTCAAACCAGGGATCAGCGGGGCGGAGGTGACCGCCTTGCGAATGGCTGAAAGCTGGATTTGGGCGGCCTCCCCCACCGCATTATCCGAATTGGCGTAGACCGTGGCGCTGACCGCGCAGCCGACATTGGCGGCAGCCGTAATGCAGCCCGCGCCACCCCGGCGCAGCAATTCCAGCAACGCACCGTCATCGCCGCAATAAACCTCAAACCCGTCTTTGGCGAAGGCATCGACATAGGACGCGGTGTTGGCGAAATCGCCGCTGCTATCCTTCAAGCCCTTCACCTTGCCGGGATAGGCGCGCAGCAACCGCCCGATCAGATCAACCGTGAACGGCACCGCCGACTGGGCTGGGAAGTGATACAGGTAGATCTTGATGTCGCCGCCAACCCGCTGGATAATTTCGGAGAAATAGGCGAACAGGCCATCCTCTGACGGGTTCTTGTAGAAAAACGGCGGCAATAGCAGCGCGCCCCGGCAGCCCAAATCCTGCGCCCGCTTGGTCAGCAGCACCGTATCGGTGATGGCCGTTGTGCCGCAGCCCGGCATCATCAGCGCCGGCGCGATGTCACGCTCGGCCAGGCCCTCCATCACCTCGATGCGTTCAGACACCCCGAGCGAATTGGCTTCCCCGGTGGTGCCAAGCACGCCCAACCCGTTGCAACCATTCGCCAGCAGCCATTTTGCGTGGCCGGCCATGCGATCGAGGTCGATCGACAGATCCTGCCGCATCGCCGTCAAAACCGCTGCGTTAACGCCGCCGTAAATCGCACCCTGCATCATGTCGGTTTCCCAGGTTTCGGTTGCCGTGGCCGCGGCATGGTGCCCGGCCAGTCGACGATGTGATGATCGAGCGGGCCTGCCACCCGCTCCCCGATTGCGCGTCCACGGACCGATACGCCCGCTGTGTGGACGGTTTCAGAACTGCCCGATACCAGTGGATGCCACCAGGCCAGATCCTTGCCTTCCGCCAGAAGTCGATAGCCGCAGGATGGCGGCAACCAGTTGATTTCGCGCAAAATTGCCGGTGTCAGGCTGACGCAGTCGGGGACGAATTTTTTGCGTTGCTGGTAATTGCTGCACTGACAGCTATCAAGATCGAGCAGCCGGCACGCGACATTGGTGTGCACCAGTTGATCGTTGGCGTCTTCATAGATCAATTTGTGCAGGCAGCAGCGCCCGCAGCCATCGCAGAGCGATTCCCATTCCGCCGCCGACATTTCGTCGAGCGCTTTGGTCTTCCAGAACCGGGCATCATCACTCATTCAACCAGTTTAGGCTGATCGCGCCGGGTTAGGAAGCCAGCGCGATTTGCCCTCGGCGCCGCACCGGCTAATCTCCCGTCGAATGGAAATGGAGTGCGCGAGATGACACGGCAAATGGTGATGGTTGGCTTCCTGCAGGCGCAGAACTGCACCAACCTTGCGTTTAGCTGGCGCCATCCCGAAAGCCGACTCGATTTCATGACCGCCGATTACTACCAGGAAATCGGCCGCATCCTGGAA
>JANYCX010000122.1 GCA_025360065.1 Acetobacteraceae bacterium
AATTTTCAGCCGCCCAGTCGAGCCATTTCAGCGCAGATGACGCAAGCTTTGCGCCTCCAGCAATCACCAGCAGCCAGTCAATCGTGCCTGACGTAAACGCTGCGTTAGGCCACGGGTGAACCGGACAAATCAGACCATAATGATTCGCCTGCGCCGCCCGTGCCAGCGCCGCCGGGGAGGCGCCGGCTACGAACACAATGGCGGGTTGTCCGGTCTGCAGCACGACGCTGGCGAGCGGCCCTTCGATTTCGCCATCGCAGGCCACAATCAGCACCGCCCATTGTCGCGAGCTGGATACGGCAGAGGCAAGCGGGAGGCGATACAGCTCCCGGAACAAACCGTATTGGCCGATCGCGACACTGGCCAGGCTGGTAATATCAGGCAGCAGCCGCTCAACCCGCGCCAGCATCGCCCGCATGTCGTGGGTCATCCGCATCAGATCGTGCAGGTCCGCCTGACCATAGCCCCCGGCCGTGGCACCGGCCCCAAGCGCCACCAACTCATGCAACGCCGGCACGAAGCGGGCATCGACCTGCACAGCAGACGCATAAGCGGCAATTGCCTCGTCACGACGGTCTTGCAGCTTCAACACATGGCCGAGCTGAACATAGGTATCGGCATTGCGCGGCTTGGCCACCAGCGCCTGGCGATACGCGGCCTCGGCGCCGGCGAGATTACCTGACTCCTTCAGCGCGTGGCCAAGCTGGACCATAATCGGTGCCAGCCCAGGGTAATAGGTCAGAACCCGGCGGTAGGCATCAGCCGCCTCGGGCCAAACGCGTCTGTCCCGCAGGTGATCCGCCTCAATCACCAATCGACGCCGCGGCGGTGGGCCGCCGGCCAGGCTGCGCCATTGATCCGCCAACCAGGTCCACAATGCGGTGTTCATATCTTGACCAGTATTTCAGGCAAAATTCCACGCTCCATGACCAGCTTGCCAGTCCGAAATAGCCCGGTGCTGAGGGGTAGATCAACCTTGCGGCGCAGCGCCGCTAAATCATCGCCGGATCGAGTGCCTCAATCACCGCGTGCTGGCCGGAAGTTTCGACCGCGCCGGGGTGATAATGGGCGCGAACCCAGGCAACCGGGTCTGCGATCCCGGCAAGCTTCGCCAGCGCCGCGATCATCATGCCGGTGCGCCCGATGCCCGCCCGACAGCCGATATAGACTGGCAAATCGGGGTTGGCGACCACCAGCGCAAGCACATCGCGCAGCGCCGCCGTCAACTCGGCGGCATCGGGCGCGCCATAATCGACCACCGGCAGCACCAAGGCCGCCTCGGCCACGCGCAGTGACCGCACTTCCAGGCAAACCCCAATCGCCGGCGGCTGGAAATCGTCGAACGGTCCGCCCTGGATGATTTGATCGCGCCCAAGCAGACGCAAGGTCACCGCGCCGATCACGCGACCGGTGCTTCCATTTCCCCGAGATAGGCCTGCTTGATCATCTCATTGGAACGCAATTCGGCAGCCGTGCCCGACAGCACCACCGCGCCCGATTGCAACACATAGCCACGATGGGCAATCGATAGCGCCATATTGGCGTTCTGTTCGACCATGAAGATCGACACGCCCTGGCGGTTGATGGTCTGAATGGTATCGAACACCAGCTCCACAAACAGCGGTGAAAGGCCCATTGACGGTTCGTCCATGCAGATCAGCTTGGGGCGGGCCATCAGCGCGCGGCCGATTGCCACCATCTGCTGCTCACCGCCCGACAAGGTGCCGGCCTGCTGGTTGCGGCGTTCCTTGACCCGCGGGAAAAGTTCATAAACCCGCGCAATATCGTCATCAAACTGGGCACCGCGCGGCTGGGTATAAGCGCCCATTTCGAGGTTCTCGAACACCGACATGCGGGCAAACAGCCGGCGCGCTTCCAACACCGGGGCAATGCCGCGCCGCACCCGTTCCGATGTCGCCAGCCCGTTAATCTCCTGGCCCTGATAGGTGACCGTGCCTGTCGCCGCCCGCACCACGCCCATGATCGTCTTCATGGTGGTAGATTTGCCGCAGGCATTGCCACCCAGCAGGCTGACGATCTCGCCCTCGCCGATGGTGTAATTAACGTCCTTCAGGACATGAAGGTCGCCGTAATAGGTGTTGACGTTTTTAAATTCCAATAACGGTGTGCTCGCCATGACTAATGCCCCCCGGCCCGGCCGAGATAGGCGCGCAGCACTTCTTCATCCTTGCGCACCACATCGGGCAGGCCCTCGGCGATCTTGTCGCCGTGGTCTAATACGATCACGTTATCGGCCAGACGGGTCACGACGTCGAGCTTGTGTTCAATTAGCAGGATGGTCAAGCCGAGGTCGTGCAGGCTTTTGATTTGCTCGGCGAGTTCCAGCGATTCCGCCGGGTTCATCCCCGCCGTTGGTTCATCCAGCAGCAGGATTTTCGGGCGTGACGCGATGGCCCGGGCGATTTCCACCCGGCGACGATTGGCGTAGCTCAGCGCCGTCACCGGCTGGTCCCAGCGCGGGGTCAGGCGGTTGCCGAACAGGGCGATGATGTTCATCGCCCACTCCGTGGCGCGGCTTTCTTCTTTCACCACGCTGGGCGGGCGGATCACCGCGCCAAACGGCCCCGTGGTCAGCCTTGCATGTTCGCCGATCAGCACGTTTTCCAGGACGGTGAGGTTGGCAAACAGTCGAATATTCTGGAAGGTGCGGGCAACGCCGTTTTCCAGCACCTGATGCGGGGCAAGGCCGAGCAGTTCCACCCCCTGGAAGGTGATCGACCCGCTATCGGCTGCGACCAACCCGGTAATCACGTTAAACAGGGTGGATTTTCCCGACCCGTTGGGGCCGATCACCGCCACCACGCCGCCTTCTGGCACTTGCAGGCTGACCTTGTTCAACGCCACCAGCCCGCCGAATTTCACCACCACGTCCTTGATGTCGAGTGCCACGCCAGTTCCCGGCGTCCAGCGCCCGATTTTGTCGAGGCCCTGAAAGCCGCCGCGCACCACATGGGCGGTTTGCTGTTCCATGGTAAGCGGCGCCACCTTGCGCACCGCCGGGACCAGGCCCTCGCGGCGGAACAGCATCATCAGCACCAGAATTACGCCGAAAATCAGCTGGGTCCACTGCACCATATCGACATTTTGCAGCATCGGGCTGCCGGTCATTTTTCCGATATCGTGCAGCCAGACGGACATTTGCGGCAGGAACCAGGTTTGCATCATTTGCAGCAGCACCGCGCCGATTACCACGCCCCACACGCTGCCCATGCCGCCAAGCACCACCATTACCAGCAACATTGACGATACTGCGGAGTTGAACATCTCGGGCGTTGCGGTTTGCAGCTTGGCGATAAAAAATACCCCGGTCATGCCGGCAAAGGCCGCGCCCATCGCAAAGGCGAGCAGTTTGTAGTGCACCAGGTTGACGCCCATCGCGCTCGCTGCGGTTTCATCTTCGCGGATCGCCATCCAGGCACGCCCGATGCGGCTGCCGCGCAGGCGGAACGAGACGAACACCAGAAAGGCCACCAGCACCAGCCCGACATAGTAATACGGTTCGGCATGCACACCGAACCGGTAGCCAAATAATTTCGGACCCTGCACCCCGTTTAACCCAGCTGCGCCATTGGTCAGCCAGTCCAGATTGCGCGCACAGATCTGGACGATTTCGCCAAAACCCAAGGTCACGATCGCGAGGTAATCGCCGCGCAGGCGCAGCACCGGCAAGCCGAACAACACGCCGAACAATGCCGCCACCAGCCCGCCGGTCGGCAGCGCAATCCAGAATGACAGGGTGAAATGGACCAAATCCGGGCCGCCCTGGTTGATCTTTTCCACCAACCCGATCGTGGCGAGCGGCGCCCAGCTTTCCGACCAGGGCGGCATCACCTGAAAGCTGGTGAAAATCCCATAATAATAAGCGCCGATGGCAAAGAACGCCGCGTAGCCGAGGTCAAGCAGGCCGGCAAAGCCGACAACGATGTTGAGCCCCAAGGCCAGCGTCGCATACGACATCGCGTTGGCAAGGCTGTCGAGGTCACCGTCATTGTCCCAGAATTGCGGCAACAGGGTGAAGAAAATAAAGGCGAGCGTGGCAAGCAGCAGGCTGCGCTGCTGATGGGTCAGCGCGGCGGACGGGTGCGCCGTGGCGATAGCGTTCATGCGCGGCGCTCCTTCAGGATTTGTTTGGCGCAAGGCGGCCAAGCAGCCCTGCCGGACGGAACACCAGCACCAGCACCAGGATGCCGAAAATCACCACATCAGTCCAAGCCGCACCAATCACCTGGCCGCTGCCCGACTCGATCAGGCCAATCAATACGCCGCCCAACATCGCCCCTGGCACGTTACCAATTCCGCCCAGAACGGCCGCGGTAAACGCGCGCAAGCCAGCGGCAAAGCCGATATCGACCTTGGCGAGATTGTAATAGAGGCCAAAAATCATCCCCGACGCCCCGGCCAACGCCGAACCGAGGAAAAACGCGCTCATCACCACTTTATCGACCTCAACGCCCATCATCCGGGCCGCTTCGGGGTCCTGCGCGGTGGCCCGCATCGCCTTGCCGAGCTTGGTATAGGTCACGAAATAGGTCAGGCCGCCCATCAGCACCAATGCGATGCCCCAGATCAGCACTTCGCGCATGCGAAGCACCGCGCCCCCGATCTCCCACTTGATTGGCGGCAGCGGGTTGGGAAAATTCTTTGAGTCGGTGCCAAGGGTCAGCAGCACCACGTTAAACAGAATGTAGGACACCCCGATCGTTGTGATCATCGCCGCCGGTCCCTTCACATTGCGCAACGGGCGCAACAGGAACCGTTCGATAAACACGCCAATCAGGCCGCATCCCACCATCGAGACCACGAAGCCTACCAACAAAACCCCAACCAGGGGCAATCCGGTCAGGATGGTTTGTTGCCCGGACAACCCAAAAGCCTGCAACACCAGCATGGCGATCATCGATCCGACCATGAAGACGTTGAAATGGGCGAAGTTAATCAGTTCCATAATGCCGTAGACGAGGGTGAACCCGAGAGCGAGCAACGAATACATTGCCCCAAGGCTCAGACCATTAATGGCCTGCTGCAGAAAAAGATCGCCGGCCGTCATAGACTTGCCCTCGCATCGTACAACTATCGCAAAACAAAGCTTTGGAGGGTGATCGCGTCGCTCGTCCGACGCGATCACCCTCCAAATCAGATCAGGACATCGGCGCCACACCGACATACTTGAACTGAGATTCAGTATCGTCGAGCGGCTTGGCAGCGTTCTTCTTGACCTGGAAGACGCTGATCACCTTGTTCTTCATGTCGCCATTGGGGTCGAATTCAACGGTGCCGATCAGGCTGCCTTTGAGCGAAACGTTCTGGATGGCGGCCTGCATCGCGTCGCGGGTCGGTTCCTTGCCGGTGGCGACGATGTCCTTCGCGGCCTGGATGATCACCTGGGCTGCCGTGTAGCAGGTCACCGCATAATCATCCGGGCGCGAACCGAAGCGCTGGAAGAAGCGGGTGGTGAACACGTCGGAACCTTTGTCCTCGGTGACGTGCGGGGAGGCCTGAGTGGAATACCAGCCGTCGAATGACGGGAAACCGGCGCCCTTGAGGATGTCGGTCGAATAAACCCCGTCGCCACCGGCCTTAATCATGTTCGGCACGATTTCGTACGACTGCTTGACGAACTTCACGCCAGCCTGGCCGACGCCGCCGTAGTAAATCGCATCCGGGTTAAGCGCCTTGATTTTGGTCAGCACCGATGCGTAATCGACTGCTTTCGGATCAAGCCGGTCACGTCCGAGCACTTTAACGCCATTCTTCTCGATCTGGCCCTGGAATGCGTCTGCGATACCCACGCCATAGGCACCGCTATCATCCAGAACATAGACGGATTTGATTTTGAGGGTTTTGGCCATGAAGTTGGCCATGTTCGGGCCCTGGAACGCGTCAGTGGCAACGGTGCGGAAATAGATCGCCTTGCCGGCCGGGCGATATTGCGCGGCAAATTTCGGATCGGTAATGTCGGGGTTGGTCGAGGACGGGGTGATGATGGCGAGGTTGCCCTCGCTCAGGATCGGCGCCATCGCCTTGCCGGCGCCCGACATTTGCGGACCAAGGGCGGCGACGAACGCCTTGTCGGATACCATCTTGCGCGCGTTGGTGGCGGCCTGGGCCGGATCATACTGGCCGGCGGTTGCGGTGCCATCGTCGAACTTCACGTATTCGAACTTGTAGCCCTTGATGGCGCCCGTCGCATTGGCGTCATCGAACGCCATGATCGCGGCGTTGGCGACGCGAACCGCTGATTCAGCGTCCGCACCGGTGAACGACATGTTCATGCCGACCTTGATGACTTTGTCTGCGGCATGGGCAACCCCGGCCGTTCCGACCGTTGCTGTAGCCGCCAAGCCGGCGGCTGCCTTGAAGGCATTACGACGCGTAAGCATGCGAGAAACTCCTGAGTTGGGCCATGGCTGCGTTATTGCGACACCCATCGCCACCCCCGGGAACGCCCCAGGGAAGTAACGATGTGCGACATATCGGTGACATGTCGGTAAGGCAAACCTGCCCTACGCGCAAGGCTTAGGCAAGCGGTTGGCAGAGGCAATTTTCATCCAACGTGCTAGACGCCCCGCATGGCCCCACCTCTGCTCTCACTCCAGGATATTCACACCGGTTTCGGCGGCACCAAGCTGCTGCAAGGCGCCGAACTCGCGGTCGGCGCCGGAGACCGGATTTGCCTTGTCGGACGCAATGGCTCCGGTAAATCCACCTTGCTCAAAATCGCCGCCGGGCTGTTACAGGCCGATCGCGGCACCTGCTTTGTCCAACCTGGCGCCACGATGCGCTATCTGCCGCAGGAACCCGACCTCGCCGGACATGCCAATACGCTGGCCTATGTCGAAGCGGGGCTTGGGCCGAACGATGATCCCTATCGCGGGCGCTATCTGCTGGAACAGCTCGGATTGCAGGGCGATGAAACCCCGGAACGCCTGTCGGGCGGTGAAGCGCGCCGGGCCGCGCTCGCCCGAGCGCTGGCGCCGTCGCCGGATATCCTGTTGCTTGACGAGCCCACCAACCATCTCGATCTGCCAGCGATTGCCTGGCTGGAACAGGAACTTGGCGGGCTGCGCGCGGCGATCGTGCTGATCAGCCATGATCGGCGTCTGCTTGAAGCGCTGGGCAAAACCATGGTGTGGCTCGACCGCGGCACGGCCCGGCGCACCGAGCGCGGCTTTGCCCAGTTTGAAGCCTGGCGCGATGAAGTGTTGGAACAGGAAGCCCGCGACCAGCACAAGCTGACCCGCAAGCTGGTGATGGAAGAAGACTGGCTGCGCTACGGCGTCACCGCCCGGCGCAAACGCAATGTCCGCCGGCTGGGCCATTTGCATGAATTACGCCAGCAAATCCGCACCCAGCGTGGCCCGGCCGGGGGCGTGCGGATGGCGGCATCAGATGCCGATATCTCGGGCAAGCTGGTGGCAGTCGCAGAAAATATCGGCAAATCCTATGCTGGCCGTGCCGTGGTCGATGATCTGTCGATGCGAGTATTGCGCGGCGATCGGCTTGGCATTATCGGGCCGAACGGCGCCGGCAAGACCACGTTGCTGCGCATGCTGACCGGCGATCTGGTACCCGATAGCGGCAAGATCAGCATCGGCGTCGGGCTTGAAACCGTCACCTTGACCCAGGGGCGCGACCAACTCGATCCGCGCATGACGTTGTCCGATACCTTGACCGGTGGGCGCGGCGATCAGGTCGATGTCAACGGCGAACGCCGCCACGTGATCGGCTACATGAAGGACTTCCTATTCGCCCCGGAACAGGCGCGCACCCCGGTGGGCGTGCTGTCGGGCGGCGAGCGTGGCCGGTTGGCGCTCGCCTGCGCGCTGGCGCGGCCAAGCAATCTTCTGGTGCTTGATGAACCGACCAATGACCTGGATCTTGAAACTCTGGAATTATTGCAGGAACTGCTGGGCGACTATCCCGGCACGGTGATCCTGGTCAGCCATGACCGCGACTTCCTCGACCGGGTCGCCACCAATGTGGTGAACGCGGAGGGCGACGGGCGCTGGATCGAATATGCCGGCGGCTATTCCGACATGCTGGCCCAACGCGGCAAGCCGGTGCTGGTGCCGGCGGCGACCAACAAGCCGCGCAATGCGGCGTTGAACATCATTGCCGCCGCACCGACCAAGAAGTTGTCATTCAAGGATAAACATGCGCTGGCCAACCTGCCCGGCGATATCGAGGCGCTGCAACGGGTGGTCGCGACCGAGACGCGGCGGCTCGCCGATCCTAACCTTTACAGCCGCGATCTGTCGCGGTTCCAAACCGCCACGGCAACATTGGCCAAGGCTGAAGCCGATCTTGAGGCCGCCGAACATCGCTGGCTGGAGTTGGAGTTGCTGCGGGAGATGGTTGAGGCGATGTAAGGCCAGGGAGGTTTTCGTGGTGAAAAATGAAGCAAACTCCGTTCACCCGATAACCTGAAAATCCTTGGTCCATCCGAATGCAGCTTCGATAGATGGCGGCCTGGAATTGCGACCATAACGATCTACAACGATATCGCGCCCGATCCAGGCCCGCGGCTGGTACCGCCTGCGTTGGGTTGACACATGTGCCGACAACGGTGACCCTTGGTTAGGGCACAGAGACAATCTGGCCTGGGGAGGCGTTTTTCGATGTGGCTGTTCATGTTGCCCAGTGTGCTGGTGATGGCACTGGTGCTGCTTTATCCGTTCCTGTCAGCCCTGTATTATAGCTTTACGGATTACCGTCTCGGCGGACCTCCGACCCGCTTCATCGGATTGGACAACTACACCGGCCTGCTGACCGAAGGCCGGTTCTGGGCGGATCTGCTAAACACGATTGGATTGGTGGGCATTTCCGTGGCGCTGCAGCTGGTCATCGGCATGGCGCTGGCGCTGGGCCTTTATGGCATGACGCGAGGGGTGCGACTTGTTTCGATCCTGAATTTTCTGCCGCATGTGGTCACCCCGGTGGTGGGCGGCATTTTCCTGAAATGGCTTTTCGTCGGGCGCTGGGGCCTGTTGGACGCAACATTGATCTCGTTCGACATCTTCCCGCCCGACTGGCTCGGCGATCCGTTCTGGGCGCGCTTCACCGTGGTGATCGCCGATACCTGGAAATTCATGCCGTTTCTCATGCTGGTGCTCTATGCCGGCCTGCAAAGCTTCGACACCGCCTTGCTGGAGGCCGCCAGTATCGACGGCGCGAATTGGTGGCAACGCCTGCGTTATGTCATCTTACCGATGATGAAACCGTTGATTTTGTTTGTCGTCGCGATCCGCACCATGGATGCGTTCCGCTTCTTCGATCTTGTCTACGTGCTCACCAATGGCGGCCCCGGCACGGCCACCGAGACGATCACGCTTTATACCTATCAGATCGGCTTTCGCATGCTGGAGATCGGCCGGGCCAGTGCGCTCGGGATGATTACGCTGGTCATCGTGGCGATCATGGTCGCAGGACTAATCTGGTTCATGACGCGGCGCGGTCGGGAGGCGTTCTGATGCGATCCTCCTGGCGAACACAGGGCGTTTTGCTGGTGGTAATGGGCGCCTTCACCCTGCTCAATCTGGTGCCAATCCTGTGGGGGCTGATCATTTCGCTCAAACAGCCCGGCGAGGCGTTCTCCATTCCACCGACGCTGATCTTCGAGCCGACACTGATTTTTCACCGCGAGGTCTGGGTGGAAAAGGGCTTCCTGGCTTTCCTGTGGAACAGCCTGGTCATCGCGGCCGGCACCGTGTTCGTCTCGGTGCCGATCGGAACCTTGGCAGCTTATGGGCTCGCCCGCACCCGGTCACGCCAAGCCTCGACGCTGCTGTTCGGGTTGCTGGCGATCCGCATGCTGCCGCAAATCCTGCTCGCTCTGCCATTTTTTGTGATGGCCAGGTACCTCGCCTTGGTTGACACCTATACGATGATGATCCTGGCGATGGTGGCGATGAACCAGCCCTTCACCATCTGGCTGATGCGCAGCTTCTTTGTCGATGTACCGATTGAGCTTGATGAAGCCGCTATGATCGACGGCTGCAATCGCTGGCAGGCATTCTGGCATGTGGTGCTGCCGGCGGTGCGGCCGGGGCTTGCGGTTACATCGTTGTTCTCGATGCTGCTGGCCTATAACGAGTTCCTGTTTGCCTTGATCCTGACCGGGAAGAACACCAAGACCCTGCCGGTCGCAATTGCGGAATATGGTGGCGAGGATATTCAATACTGGTCGATCTCGGCGGCGGCCGCGATCGGCATCATGCTGCCAGCGGTGATCTTCACCCTGCTGGTCCAGCGCCATCTTATCCGCGGGCTGACCTTTGGTGCGGTAAAGGGCTAGCATCCTGCCCCAAGCCCAGCCATTCGGCCTGGCTTGGGGCAGCGAGCGATCAGAGATCGTAGCCGCGCTTCTTGAGGAACTCCGTCACCTCAGCCGCCGCGGTGTCGAGCGCCTGCTTAGTGGGCACCTGGCCGACAATCGCCTGGTTCATGTAGCGTGTGGTGATCTCGGCGGTTTCCGAGAACTCCGGCAGGTTCGGCAACACCTTGCCGGTCCGCAGCCCCTCCTGCACGACAGGAAAGAAGTTATATCTTGACACGAGTTCCGGGTCCGACAGCAGCGAATTGCGTGCTGGCACAATCACCGCCGAGCCTTCCCGCACCACGGACGCCGACGTCGTGGCCGCCATCAGGCGGAACATCGTATCGCGATCGGCCTTGCTGTTCTTGGCGATGGCAAAGCCGTCATAGCCAATGCGTTGACCGCCGCCCGGCGCGATGGCGAAGCCGATCTTGCCCACCACTTTTGACCGCTCGGGGTTGTTCATCTGCGCAGCGCGGGACACCCACATCACCTGCATGGCCACGAGGTCCTGCTGCATCAGCACGGTGTTTTCGTCATTCGCCTGGGCGGTGAAGCCGGGGGCTGCAAACTTGCCGATGTCGCGCAGCACCTCAATCGCGGCGACCCCCTTGGCGGAATTGAAAGTCGGGCGCCACTTGGCATCGAACCAGCCATCGCCATGCTGGTTGAGGAAGTAGTGCAGCGTATTCATCGCGGCATCGACCGGCTTCAGCTTCATGGCAATGCCGGACCGGCGCGGCGTGTGCAGCGCCATCGCCGCAGCGCGATAATCCGCCCAGGTCTTGGGCACAGCGAGCCCTTTTTCGGCCAGCAGGTCGGTGCGATAGAACAGCAATTCGGTGTTGGTCAGCGTCGGGATCGCGTAAAGCTTGCCCTCGTACCGGAACCCATCGACCACGGATTTCGGGAAATCGGCGAAATTATATTCGTCCTTGTATTTTTCCCACAAGTCATCGAGCGGCTCGAGCCAGCCTTTCTTCGCATAGCCGGCATAAACCGCGTCCGACGTCCAAACCACGTCGAACCCATCAGATTTGGACGATTGCTGGATGGCAAACAATTCGAGCATCTTGTCGACCTGCATGATCGTCGGCTCGACCTTGACACCAGGCAGGATCGTTGTCGCCTTCTGGGTATAGAATTCGTAGGATGGCGTGCGAATGGTGGTGATGTTGATCGGTTTAGACTGCGCCCTGGCGCGCGCGACAGGCAACGCGGACAGGCCGGCGGCGGCCACAAGGTGGCGACGGGTAATGCGCATGACGGTGTTCCCTCGGTCATACCTCGTTCTAAGCCGAGGTTTCCGCCAAACGTTAGCCGCGCCGCGACAGTTCTGCAACGCGTATCGGCGGTGTTTTGCGCGACCCGCATCGAAATCGCGGCGACGCCATAATACCGCCAAGCGAAGGGCGCTGTCGGATCGACATTTCGCCACCGCGCCGTCATGCTACGATCATAAGCGCCTTTAAAATCCGGGAACGCCACCTTGCCACTCAAAGTCATTGGTTCAGGCTTCGGCCGAACCGGCACCAAATCGCTGAAGATCGCCCTCGAACAACTCGGGTTCACCCCGTGCCACCACATGATCGAAATCCGTAACTGGCCAGGACAGGTGGATTTCTGGTCCGACATTGCTGCGAGCAAGCCAGTCAACTGGCACGCGGTCTTCGCCGATTTCCAGGCGGCGGTGGATTGGCCATCCTGCAATTACTGGCGCGAGCTGGCCGTCGCCTTCCCCAAAGCCAAGGTGATCCACACCACAAGACCGTTCGAGCAATGGTGGCAAAGCTTCTCCAAAACCATCATGGAATCGATGCTGACCGATACGCCCAGCGAAGATCCAATCCGGCTCAAGCAGCGCGCGGCGATCCACCAGATCATCAGGATGGACGTCTTCGGCGGCAAAATCGACGACAAATCGGTTGTCCAGGCGGCTTTTGAGCGCCGGGAGGCCGAGGTCAGGGCAGCAATCCCGCCAGAGCGGCTGTTGGTGTTCGAGCCGACCGACGGATGGGAGACCCTCTGCCCGTTTCTCGGCGTCGCCATCCCCGAGACGCCCTATCCGTTCACCAACACCACCGAAGATTTCCGCGCTGCCATGCAGACCCA
>JANYCX010000190.1 GCA_025360065.1 Acetobacteraceae bacterium
GCCGGCAAATCCACCACCATGCGCATGCTGGCCGGCTTCATGACGCCATCATCCGGCACCGCGCGGATTTGCGGCCATGACGTGCGAACCCACTCGCTTGCCGCGCGTAAAAGCCTCGGCTTCCTGCCCGAGGGCGCGCCAACCTACCCCGAAATGACCGTGCTCGCCTTTTTGCAATTTTGCGCCCGTATCCGGGGGTTTTCCGGCGCCGAACTCGGCCGCCGCGTCGATCGTGCCGTCGCGATGACCACCTTGGCCGGGGTGCGGCTGCAACCGGTGGAAACCCTGTCCAAAGGTTTCAAACGCCGTGTCGGGCTGGCCCAGGCGTTGTTGCATGATCCCGCAGTGCTGATATTGGACGAGCCGACCGATGGGCTCGATCCCAATCAGAAACACGAAGTCCGCAAGCTGATCGCGGAAATGCGTGCCGAAAAGGCGATCGTAATTTCGACCCATATTCTGGAAGAGGTCGATGCGGTGTGCACCCGTGCCATCATCATCGCCAATGGCCGCATCGTCGCCGATGCCACCCCGCTCGACCTGCAATTGCGCGCGGCATCGGGCAAGCTCGATGACGTGTTCCGTGACCTCACATTGCCGAAGGCCGCCTGATGCGCAACACATTCATCGTCGCCCACCGTGAACTGGGTGGGTATTTTGCAACCCCAGTGGCTGCGGTCTTCATCGTGATTTTCCTCGCGTTGCAAGGCGCGTTGACCTTCAATCTCGGCAATTTCTTCGACCGCAATCAGGCCGATCTGGCGCCGTTCTTTAACTTCATTCCGTGGGTGTTTCTGTTGCTGGTGCCCGCGATCACCATGCGGCTATGGGCGGAGGAACGCCGGCTTGGCACCATCGAATTGCTGCTGACCCTGCCAATCACCCAAGGCCAGGCGGTTGTCGGCAAATTCCTCGCCGCCTGGGCGTTTTGCGCGATTGCGCTCGCGCTCACCTTTCCGTTCGTGCTGACAGTGAACTACCTTGGCGCACCGGATAACGGGGTGATCGCCAGCGGCTATCTCGGCGCGTTGCTGGTCGCCGGTGCCTTTCTGTCGGTCGGCTCGGCGCTGTCGGCGGCGACCAAGAACCAGGTGATCGCGTTTGTGTTGGCGTTGGCGGTGTGCTTTGTGTTCGCCGTCGCATCGTACCCGGTGGTCACCGAATTCCTGTCGCGCAACACCCCGGTACTGGCCGAACTCGCGCGCCGGGTGTCGGTGGCCGAGCGCTTCGCGAGCTTCACCCGCGGGGTGATCGCGCTGCGCGATCTGGTCTATTTCGCATCTTTTATCGGGTTCTGGCTTTTCCTGAATACCGTCATCATCGAACATCGCAAGGCGGATTGAACGCATGCGCCGTATCTGGTCATCATTCATCGGGGTCGTGGCGGTCGCCGCGTTCCTTGTTGGTATCAACATTTTTGCTGAAACCCGTCTCGCCCATGTGCGCGCCGATGTCACCCAACAGAAGCTCTATACGCTGGCGGCGGGCACGCGAAAGATCATCGCCGATCTTAAGGACCCGATCACCGTGCGGATGTACTATTCCCGCGCGCTCGGGGCCCGCATCCCGCTCTATGGCGCCTATGCCGACCGGGTCGGTGAAATGCTGCGCGAATACGCCGCCAATTCGGCCGGCAAGATCCGGCTTGAATTCTACGACCCCGAACCGTTCAGCGATATCGAGGACCGCGCGGTCGCCTATGGCCTGCAAGGCGTGCCGATCGACCAGTCCGGCGAGCAAGTCTATTTTGGCCTCGCGGCATCGAACTTGCTGGATGACGAACGCACCATCGGCTTCTTCCAGCCGGAACGTGAACGCTTCCTCGAATTCGATCTGTCCAAGTTGGTGTTCGAATTGTCCAGCCCCAAGCGCCCGGTGATTGGCACGATGTCATCATTGCCGCTCGACGGCGATCCGCGCGCGATGATGATGGCGATGCGCGGCCAGGGCGGCGGCGGCGGCCAGCCTTGGGTTGCCGCGATGCAATTGCGCGAAGCCTTTACCGTCAAGTCAGTGCCGACTGACGTCCAGGTGATCGACCCCGAAATTCAGGTGCTGCTGGTCGCCCAGGCGCAGAACCTGTCGGATGCGACGATCTATGCGATTGACCAGTTCGTGATGCGCGGCGGCCGGTTGATGGCGATGGTCGATCCCCATTCGGAGGCCATGGCGCAAGCCCCGAGCCAGACCGGCCAGCCGCCGGAAAACACCAGTTCCAATCTAGCGAAACTGTTTGACGCCTGGGGCATCGTGTTCGACCCCACCCAGATCGTCGCCGACCTTACCGGCGCGTGGCGGGTGCGGGCAAGCCCCCAGGACCGGGTGCAGTCGGTCGATTTCATTGCCTGGTACAATATAAGAAACGGCCTGAACAAAGACGATCCGGCGACCGCTGACCTCACCCAGGTTACCGTCGCATCCGCTGGCATGGTCAGCAAGAAAGACGGCGCTGAGATCAGTTTTACGCCCTTGCTGGCATCAAGCGCGCAGTCGGGAATGCTGCCGGTCGAAAAAGTGAAGACCTTCCCCGAACCCGCCAAGATCCTCGCCGGTTTCAAGCCCGAGGGTGGCCCACGGGTGATCGCGGCCCGGGTGCGCGGGGTGCTGAAATCGGCTTTCACCGGACCGCCGGAGCCGGCCAAAGACGGCGTGACCTTGCCCGCCTTCAAAGCCCAGACCGAGGGTGCGGCCAACATGGTGGTGGTTGCCGATAGCGATATCCTTGCCGATCGCTTCTGGGTCAGGATCGCCGATTTCTACGGCCAGCCGCAGGCGACCCCGTTCAGCGATAATGGCGCTTTCGTTTCCAACCTGATCGGCACCCTGGCCGGTGGCGATGCGCTGATCGGCTTGCGCAGCCGCAGCGCGTCGTTGCGCCCGTTTGCGCGGGTCGAAGCCATGCAGCAGGAAGCCGAGGCGCGTTTCCGCAAGTCTGAGCAGGATTTGCAGGCCCATCTCGATGCAACCCAGAAGAAGCTCACCGAACTGCGCACCGGGCGCGGCACCGACAAGGCGGCGGCGGTGATCTCGGAAGAACAGCGCGCCAGCATCGATGCCTTGCGCCGCGATGTTGCCGATACCCGCAAGCAACTGCGCAATGTGCAATTGGAGTTGCGCCGCGACATCGCCGCCCTCGAAACCAAGCTGCGCCTGGCTGACATCGTTCTGGTGCCGGCGGTGCTGGCGGTGCTGGCGATCGGGATGGGGCTGGCGCGCCGACGCATGCGGGCGAGGGCGCGGGCATGAGAACGCTTGTGCTCGCCGCGATCGGGGCCATCGTGCTCGCTGGCGGTTGGTATTTCGGCCCCGGCGCCAACCAGGACAGCCGCGTCGTGGTCGCCTCGGGCGCGCTGGTGTTCCCCGAGCTTGCCGGCAAATTGCAAACCGCTGCCACGATCGACATCACCAACAAGGGCAAAACCTTGCGCATCGTGCGCGGGCCAGAATTCTGGGGGCTGGCGGATCGCAACGGCTACAAAGTCCAACAGGACAAATTGCGCGAAATGCTGACCGGGCTGACCGAATTGCGCATCAGCGAACTGCGCACCGCCGATCCCACCCAATATGACCGCCTCGGCGTCGATGATCCGATGGGCGCGAATTCGACCGCCAATTTGTTACGCGTCCTCGATGCCAGCGGCAAGCCAATCGCCGAGCTTATCACTGGCCATCGCCGGGTTCGCACCGCCGGCAATCTGCCGGAAACCCTTTATATTCGCCGCCCTGGCGAGGCGCAGTCCTGGCTCGCCGAAGGGCGCGTCCAGGTCGATGGCGATCCGCAGCTGTGGTTCGAACGCGATATCGTCAATATTTCGCTCGATCGGGTCGCAAGCGTTGTGTCACGCCGCGGCGAGGCGGTGCTGAACTTCGCCAAAGTCGATGGCAAGCCGACGCTTAGCGGGGATCATCCGGCGCTGGATGACTACCGGGTGGAAGATGTGTTTCGTGCGCTGGCGCAACTGACGCTGACCGATGTGAGCGTAGCGGCCAAAGCGCCGGGAGAAAAGATCGGCGAAGCAGTTTATACCCTGACCGACGGGGTGCGAATTACCGTCAGCGTGGCGCGGGCCGATAAGGATGTCTGGGTGCAGTTTGCCGCCGCCGGCGAGGGCGCGGCGGCGTTGCAAGCAGGATTTGCCGGCTGGGCGTTTCAGCTTGGGGCCTGGAAGGAGAAAGCCTTTCTGCCGGTGATGGATGATTTGAAGGCCGATGAACCGGCGAAGCCGGCGGCGAGCCAGTGACGGCAAGCAGTTGTTTTTGTGAACAAAACGAACCAAAAAAACTTTTTGATACTTTGGTGCCGTTGGCTTGGGTCTGCGCTGGGTGGCGATGAGCCGGGAGTATCCGGCCCGGCCGATTGTTGGGGTTGGGATTGTCGTGCTGCGGCCGGGGCCGGAGGTTTTGCTGGTGCGGCGTGGCAAGGCCCCCGACCTCGGGCGCTGGGCGCTGCCGGGTGGGGCGCAGGATGTCGGGGAAACTGCCGAGGCTGGGGCACGGCGGGAATTATTCGAGGAATGCGGGCTGGTGGTTGGCGCCTTGCAACTGGTGACCAATGTGGACAGCATCCGCCGCGACGAAGATGGCCGGGTGCAATATCATTACACTATTCTGGATTTCGCCGGGCTGTGGCAGGGTGACGAGGCGCGCCATGGCGATGATGTTGATGCGGTGGAGTGGG
The DNA here is from genome assembly GCA_025360065.1 of Acetobacteraceae bacterium. Taxonomy (GTDB): domain Bacteria; phylum Pseudomonadota; class Alphaproteobacteria; order Acetobacterales; family Acetobacteraceae; genus CAITOL01. Next base: position 4,679 of record JANYCX010000190.1, read on the forward strand.
CGCGGGTAGACGATCTGGCGCGGTTCGGGCTGTGGTCGGAAGCGCATCGGGTTATTGCATTGGCGGTCCGGCAGTTGGAATTGGATTCGTAGCGCGTCAGCCCGTCCCTCCCGAAACATCCAATGTCGTTCCAGTGATATAGCTCGCGTCGTCACTGACCAGAAAATTCACCACTGAGGCGATTTCCTCAGGCTGGCCGATGCGGCGCAACGAACTTGATGCCTCGACCGACTTGCGCACGCCGGGATGGGCCTGGGCGCCCATGGCGGTTTCGATCAGTCCGGGCGCGATCGCATTGACCCGGATGTTGTAACGCCCCAACGACCGCGCGAGCGATTTGGTCATGTTGATCACTGCGGCCTTGGACGCGGCATAGTCGATCTGCATGCTGCCCAGCACACCCGCCATCGAGGCGGTGTTAACAATCGCCCCGCTTTCGCCGGCCGCGATCAGGCGCTTGGCGACGAACTGGGCGGCGAAATACGGCGCGCGGATATTCACATCCATCGTGGTGTCGAACAGTTCCGGCGTATGCTCCAGAAAATTCCCGCCAGTGTGATAAATCCCGGCATTATTGTGCAACACCCGGATCAGGCCGTGATCGGCCTCGATGCGGGCGAGCGTTTCGCGCAGGGCATCAACGTCGATCAAATCGCAGGGGTAATAGGCCCAATTGCCAATCCCGGTCGGGCCGCGATCAATGCCCACCACTGTATAGCCCGATTGTGCCAGGCGCTGGCAGGTGGCTTCCCCGATGCGCCCGTTGGCCCCGGTGACGACGGCGACTTTGGCCATTTTTCTCTCCCACATTGTGCTTTGCCGGGTAGTGTAGCGCAAGCGGACCAGGAGGGAAGGCGGCAGGCTGATGTGATTTTTCTTGACAAAATTAGTTAATTAAAATATACGAACACGATGAACAATTTATTCCTGATCCTCGCTGACCTGCAAGCCGCGATCGCGGCCAGGGCGGCGCGTGATCGGAATTTAACCGTATTGCTGGTGGCGGTCTGGGGCAGGATTGGCCGGATACGCACGCGGTTGGAGCGTTTGATTGCGCTGTGGCGGGCGGGGATGTTGCCGAAGCCACGCCCCCCGCGCCCCGCTTCGACGCGCCCCAACGAACGCCCGGAATCCGTGCTACCGACCGCGCCGGCCTGGCTGGTGGTGGCAGTGCGCGAAGCCGGAGCGTTTAGAGCCCAGCTCGAGCATTTTCTGTCGCAGGCGGAATGCGTGGAATTTCTCGCCGCCGTTCCACAGGCGCGGCGGATACTGCGCCCGCTCTGCCGGATGTTGGGAATTGGGGTGGCGGTGGGACGGGTTCGCAAGACCGCCGCCGGCTGGGCGGTGCCGAGCGCGGCGCCGGCGCCGGTGGTGGCGTTGGCCGGGCTGGTAATGGGACCGGGTGGGCGGCTGATCTATGTTTGAGGGGTTGGGAAGAATTGCGACTAAATTGTTTCGATATCGTAATTAAAAATTACCTGACTTCGCAAATTCGCGGTTTCTGGCTTGCGACAGCGGATGACGGAAGCGCTGAGCCGCCCTTGGGGGGCTGGGGAAGGGGCACGCCCAGAAAGAACGCCTGCCTTAAATCGTGTGCACAGTCACACTCGGCGGCGTGCCCTTCACCAGATCGGCAATGATATAACTTGCCCCGCGCCCAAGCCGATCGGTGGGCGAACCACTGAAGGCTGCAAACGCGCGTGGGGTGGTGATCTCAAGCGCCGCATGATGATGCCCTAACGCGATATAATCGCAGTCACTGGCAGCGATTTCATGATAATGGATCGGTGAGGATCGGTCGGTGGTCTCGCCTTCCGGCACGTACATGCCGTGCCCCATGCCAAAGAACCAGCGTCGCCCGGCCGGCCGCGGCGGCAGACCGTCGAGTGGGCGAAAGCTCGCATTATGTTCCAGCATGCCACGGCCCCAAACGGTCACATCGAGCATCGGCAGATCGACGATCTCGCCGTCGGGGGCAGCCAGGATCGTCACATTATCGATTTCATTGAAATCGTGGCGGCGGAAAATGCCGTCCGGGTCGAGGCAATCATGGTTGCCTGGGATCATCACGATCGGGAAGGGCTGGGCGGCGAGCTGCGCCTTGGCAAAGGCAATCGTTTCCGCCCGCGCCCGGTTATGGTCGAATAAATCGCCCGCATACAACAGCAGATCGGGCTGATGGGCGCGGATGGCCGCGAGCACGGCGACAAACCCGTCGCGTGCGGCGTCAGCGCCGCCTTTGGCGTAGCTGTGGCCATCAAGATGGATATCGGAGCAATGGGCGAGGCGTATTGCGTGCATGGCGCGACCTTGCCGGTGTGGGGATGGTCTTGCAACCCACCCCGGTTCAGCCGAAGCTTGGGCATTATCAGGGGAGACGCCAAGCCATGGCCAAGACCAATCAAGACAAGCTGTTCGCAGCCTTGCGCAAGATCGATACGCCGACCATCACCAATGTGGTGGCGACCTATCCGAAAAACCCGCTCTGCCTGGGTCTCTATAATCCGTGGACCGAGAATTGGTACACCGATACCTCGATCCGCTGCATTTACCCCGAACTGGGCGCCACCATCGGCTACGCGGTGACCTGCGTTTATGGCCTGCCTGACCCGAATTTTTCTGGCCGATTGAGCTTCATGGACGTGATCGACGCACTCGATGCGATGGCGAAACCCACCATTCTGGTGATCCAGCAGAAATGGCCGTCCGAACTCATGGCCAAGGCGGGTCTGGCGGGTGAAATCATGACGACATCGATGCAGGCGGTTGGCTGCGTCGGCCTGCTGTCGAACGGGCCGTCCCGCGATGTCGATACTATCCGCAAATTGAAATTTCAGATGCTGCTTGGCGGCGTCAGCCCCGGCCATGGCGAGATGGCGGTGCAATCGGTCAACGTGCCGGTGTCGGTTGGCGGGATGGATATCGCGCCCGGCGATCTGATCCACATGGACGAGAACGGCGCGGTGAAATTCCCCGCCGACAAGGCCGAGATCGTGCTCGCCAACGCGGAAAAAATGCTCGAAGCCGAGTATGTCCACCTCGCCGCGTTGCGTCAGGCTAAAACCGCCGCCGAGGTCCGCGCGGCATCGTCGGGTGGCGCCTACACGCCGCCGCCGCCGCCGAAACGAAAGTGATCAACCGCCTCGCGCGCGCCCTGCCGTTCTATTACGGCTGGGTGATCGTGGCCGTGGTGTTTGTGACCATGGCGATCGGGGTGAATGCGCGCACCGCATTTTCCCTGGTGCTGCCGCAATTGCTCGACGAATTCGGCTGGGACCGCGGGGTGACGGCGGGCGCGTTCTCCGCCGGCTTCATGGTGTCGGCCGTGCTGACCCCGCTGATGGGCCGGATGATGGACCGTCGCGGCCCGGTGCTGGTGATGGAATTCGGCGTGCTGGCGACGGCGGCTGGGCTGCTGCTGGCACCGCTGGCGACCGCGCCATGGCATATTTACGCGACCTTGGGCGTGCTCGTCGGCGCGGGGTCGGTTTGCCACGGCTATACCGGGCAATCCCTGTTCCTGCCGGGATGGTTTGCCCGCAAGCGCGGCTTTGCCACCAGCGTGGCGTTTTCAGGCGTCGGCATCGGATCGATCCTGCTGCTGCCCGCGATGCAAATCGGGATCGAGGCGGTGGGCTGGTGCCAGGCCTGCGTGATGCTCGCGGTGGCAATGGTGGTGATCTGCGCCCCGATCAACCTGCTATTGCTCCGCCGACCGCAGGATCTCGGGGTGCTGCCAGATGGCGATCTGCAACCGGTGGCCGGTGGCCCGCCCTTGCGCCAGATCAGGATTGTCGATCCGGCCTGGGTCGCGGTGACCTGGACCCTGGGCAGGGCGATCCGCACCGCGCGCTTTTGGCTGCTGGCAATCGGGTTCTTTGGCGCGCTCTATACCTGGTATGCCGTCCAGGTGCACCAGACCAAATACCTGGTCGATATCGGGTTCGGCGCGCGCGAGGCCGCCTGGGCATTGGGCGCGGTAAGCCTGGCCGGCATCCCCGGCCAGATTGCGCTTGGCGTGCTGTCGGACCGGATCGGGCGAGAAACGGTGTGGGTGATCGGCTGCATGGGCTTTGTGCTGACCTATCTCGCCTTGCTGGCGCTGCCGTTTTGGCCAACGCCGGTCTTGTTCTGGGCGATGGTGCTGGTGCAGGGAGGGGTGGGCTACGGGATCACCTCGGTGCTTGGGTCAGTGGTAATGGAGATTTTTGAAGGCCCGCATTTCGGGGCGATTTTTGGCGCCATCATGCTGTCCGGCCTGCTGGGCGGGGCGGCTGGCCCGTTCGTCACCGGATTTCTGCATGACTTTACCGGATCATATGTGCTCGGGTTTTGGCTCGGCATAAGTGCGGCCCTGATTGCCGCGTGGACGGTATATCTCGCGGCCCCGCGCAAAATCCGCTCGGTGGTTATCAGCTGATATGGATTGCCTGGCTTCCAACGACATACCACGTCACCATGATGCCGGCGATCAATCCGCCGACCAGGGCATTGCCGGTGCGGCGCCAGGTGAAGGTTCCGATCACCGCGACCGCCACCATTACCGGCAATAACTGCATTGCGAGCGCAATGTTGGCCGGCTGGGTCCAGGTCAGCAACTGGCCGGTGGCCAACAGCGTGCCGTATTGCACCGTCAGGAAAATCGCCAGCCCGCCGGCAAGCGCGCCGATATTGCTGACATACTGGGCAACCGCGCGATCTCGGTAAACCGACAACCCGGTATTCAGCCGATGCAGGATGATTGCGAAACCGAGAGTGAAGCCGGGCAGATAAATCAGGAACAGCCCAAACCGCGAAAGGCTGAGCGGTTTGAGCGCCACCACCCCTAGGCGAAAATCGACGGTGAAGCCCCATGCCACCGCCATTGCCACCGCCATGCAGATCGCCACGCTGGCGCTTGCACAGATGAAGGCGAGACCTCGTTTCCCCGTGGTCGTTGCGTGATCGCTGCCGAGCAGGCGTCCCACTCCAAGCCCGATCGCCGCGTTGAGCAGTATCCACACCAGGATCTGGTTGGTTACACTCTGGCGAAAGACCGGCCCCGCCGGAACCCAGGCCGCGCCGAGTCCGAGAAAGGCAAAAAATGTCATCACCGGAACCCAGGCGGTCAGGATCGCATCGAGCAGCCATCGCCAGTCACGCTCGATTGCCCCGGTCTCGGGCGGCGCGGCCAACCCGGCCAATGGCGGCACACGCAACAGAAGCTCGAAGCTGCCCAGCAGCAGCAGCACCAACCCGATCAGTGCCACCGCACTGCCGGCCGCATGCCATGGCCATGTCTGGGTGCTGGGATTGCTGACCACACCTGGCCGCAAAATCCGATCGAACCAACTGACGGCGTTGGCAATTGCTTCGGTCGAAATCGCGTCAGGGATCAGCGGGCTGAACAGCACCCGCGCGCGCCCGGTCGTCGGATCACCATAAACCTTGCCGACCACGGCGCCATTTTGCAGGCCGAAAACCTGCGCCAGCTTCTCAGCCCGCCCGATATCGGTGGCGCGCTCAATGCCCCATAGCGGGCGGGAGAACATGTCATAACGGCCATAGATCAGTGCTAGATTGCGCGGAAAGCTAGGTGTCCCTTCTTGGGTGCCGGCAGCGCCCGGGGCCGCCCCGTCCAGCACCATCGCCTGATACTGGTCCGGCCCGGATTGCGCGGCCCAAAGCACCGCCGCCCCGCCCAGCCCGTTTCCCGCAAGCCCGATGCGCGCCGGATCGACCAGCGCCAGCGATCGCAGAAACCGCAGCCCATCCGGTCCGCCTAGCCCGATGGTGCCCGCCGGTGGATCGGAAAATCCATGTCCGGGCTGGTCGATTGCCAGCACTACATAACCCCGACGCGAGAGTTCGATGGCCAAACCGGATTGGGCCTCGCGGCTCGCCAGATAGGCATGCACCACCAGCACCGCCGGGGCGCGGCGTTCGGGTGTCGCCGAGGGTGGCACATAGAGCAGCGCGCTGAGGGGGCGACCGTCACTGGCGGGAAAGCGCAGATCCTGCACCACGACCCCGTCGCCGGTTTGCACCAGCCACGCGAGCGTCGCCCCGCCCAGGACCAGCGCCAGCCCGATCAAAAACCGACGCGCATGCCGCAAATTCACGCCGGCGCCTCCCCAACGACATATATTATCCAGAGAGGATTAGCGCTAAATCACGCGCGTTGCACCCGACACAGCATGCAGCCCGGCTTGGCGGTATGAATATTCACAAACGCGGTGCGGGGATCGCATGATGCTCTTGGTGATGCCGCCGCCGTCGCCCTTCCGGATGTTGCGCTAGCTGCCTTTGACCGGGCGCGACCCGAAGCTCGCCTGCGGCACCCCGCGGTTCAACGACATATGCGAATGCACGCACAGCCAGTGGCCATCGACGCGGTGGAACACCAAAGTCGCGCGGCCCGGGCGGTCGAATTTGCTGCCGTCCTCATGAAATCCAATGCTGTTCCATGGCGCGATCACGGTTGCCATCCGCCCATCATCGGCGACGATGACCCTGGTCTGATCGGGGTCGAAGCGAAACCCGTCGGTGCGTGGCCAAACATTGTCCCACTGCGCCGCCATCCATTGATCCACACCGCCAATAACGTCGCGATGGGTGCCGAACGCCAGCACATCCGGATGGAATAGCGGCCGTGCTGACGCATAATCGACATCGCGGACAAAGGCGGAAAACCGATCGAGCCAGGCGACAAACTCGGCATGCACGCTGGCACTGGCGAGGGGAAGGGGGGTCATGGTGCATGCTCCAGCTTGGAAGCCGCCATCTTCCCCCGGCCATAAGATGGCGGCAAGCATAACCTGCCGCTTGCCGAATGCCGGTAGCGCGCTAGTCTGGTCCAAATTCTTGCCGGGAGGCCCCAATGGACGTCGCAGCTTTCGCCTATGCCCATAATTTCACCAAATCTGCCCCCGCTGCCGCCCCACGCTTCACCGGCCTGCCGATGTATAATTTCATCGGCGGCCATAACGACCCGCACGAAATTCCGACCGAAGCGCTGGCCGAGGCCGCCGCTGCGGTAATCCGTCGTGAAGGCGCATCCCTTGCGCTCTATAATCTCGGCACCGGCCCGCAAGGCTATCGTGGCTTGCGCGATTTCGTCGCCGACAAGCTCGCCCGCCATCGCGGCATTAAGACCGACCGGGACGGCGTTCTTATTACCACCGGTTCTGGCCAGGGCATCGACATGATTAGCGCCCTGCTGGTCGAGCCGGGGGAGACGGTTCTGCTTGAGGAATATTGCTACCAGGGCGCCATCAACCGCTTCCGCAAGCTCGGCGCCACGGTGCTGGCGATGGCGGTCGATGAAGATGGGATCAGGATCGATGCCCTTGCCGCCCAGCTTGCAGCCCTCAAGGCCGCCGGCACGGTTCCCAAAATGATCTACACCATCCCCACTATCCAAAACCCAACCGGATCGATCCTGCCGCTCGATCGTCGCCACGGGCTGCTGGCGTTGGCCCGCCAATACGGCATCGTGATCTTTGAGGATGAATGTTACGCCGATCTGATCTGGTCCGGCGGTGCGCCGCCGTCGCTTTATGCGCTCGACCCGAGCCAGGTTGTCCATATTGGTTCGTTCTCTAAATCCCTCGCCCCGGCCTTGCGGGTTGGCTACGCGGTTGCGGATTGGTCGGTGCTGTCGCGGATGATCGCGATGAAAACCGATGGCGGCACCGGTGCGCTCGATCAGATGATCATTGCCGAATATTTCTCGCAGCATTTCGATGCCCATGCAGCGCACCTGTCGGGCGTTCTTGCCGACAAGCTCGCCACCATGATTGAGGCGTGCGAGCGCGAATTCGGCACGTCATTGCAGTTGTTCAAACCGCAGGGCGGCATTTTCATGTGGATGAAACTGCCTGACAGCGTCGATGTCCGGACCCTGATCGCGCCCTCTGCCAAGCAGGACTTGGTGTTCAACCCCGGCCCGGATTGGGCGGTCGATGGCGAGGCGGCGAAATCCTATTTCCGCCTGTGCTTTGGGCTGGCGAGCAAACAGGAAATCATCGATGGCGTGGCGCTGCTGGCCAAGATCTGCCACGCTGAAACCGGGATACCGGTCCATAGCGCGAACGTAAAGAACTGATCGCAACCCGAACTCTGGTTTAGCAAAAATTTGCCGCCTTCGGCATAACTCTGCGGGGGGAGCCAAGCCGAAGGCAACAAAGTGCCAGAAAGTTTTTTTGGTTCTTTTTGTTCACAAAAAGAACATCTTGCCTGCCGTTCCTACCCCGCCGAAACAGCAGCCTTCCGCAACCACTTCCCCGCCTCGGCAATCGCCACCCGGCTTTTCCCCACCACCTCGGAAAACCGCAGAAACCCATGCACCATGCCGGCGAAGGATTCGAGTGTCACCTTTACCCCCGCCACCACCATTTTCGCCGCGAGCCTTTCGCCTTCCGATCGCAGCACGTCAATTTCCGCCAGTAGCACCATCGTCGGCGGCAGTCCCTTCAGGCTGTCGCGCATCGGGGCGGCCAGCGGGTTGAGCCGATCGACCGGGTCGCGCAGATATAAATCCCAATACGTCATCATCGCAGCCCTGGTCAGCCCATAGCCATCGGCAAATTCGCGATAGGTCGGGCTGTCGAAATCAGTGTCGGTAACAGGGTAGGCGGCCAGTATCCCAGCGAGCTTCGGCCCGCCCCCGCTTCCCGGGAAATCATCGCGCAGCATAATCGCGGTGGCGAGCGCGAGGTTCCCACCGGCGCTGTCGCCGCCGATGATAATCCGGGCCGGGTCAATCCCCCAGGATGCTGCCTCGGCGGCGATTTTGCGGATCACCTCGGCGCATTCGACCACGGCCTGCGGGAAGCGCGCTTCGGGTGACAGCGAATAATCGACGCTGATTGTTGCCACCCCGCCCGCATGCGCAAGTTCACGCACCAGCCGGTCATGGGTGTCGATTGACGCCCAGACCCAGCCGCCGCCATGCAGCCATACCAGCACCGGCATGTTGTCGCCGGCGACCGGCTTGTGCAGCCGGCACATCACCCGGCGGCCATTGGCGGACACAAAGCGATCCTGCGAGTGCGCCATCACCGGCCCGCCGGCGCCGAACAGCATGGACAGATGGTCATTGACCACACGTTGCGGGTCGATTGGCATTTTCGGCACCACGGGGGGGAACTTGGCGGCCTCTGCCTCAACCTGCAGCCGTGCTGCCTGCATTTCGGGATCGATCCGCGATAAATCGGCCATTTCAAGCACCCTCCGTTTCCATCGTGGCATTCTGCGCCTTCTGCGCCAGCCGGCAAGTCGGGGGGTGTAACTTGCTCGCGGCATGCCCATGTTGCAGTGCACCATGGCCACATTAATGCCCGTCCCGCTGCCGGACCGCATGACCCGGATTTTGCCTGCCCAGAGCCCGGGGGTTTACCCGATTGCGCTGGAAGGCGCGTTCGATGTCGGCGGCGAGGCGCTCATAATTCGTCCGATCCGCCCAAGCGATGAGGCTGCGGAGGCCGATTTCTTCGCCCATCTGACACCGGAGGATATCCGTTTCCGGTTCTTCTCAGCGCTCAAGCAATTGCCGCCCAAGCTGCTGTTCCGGCTCACCCATATCGACTATGTGGCGGAAATGGCCTTCGTCGCGGAACGGGCAAACGGCGAAATCCTCGGTGTCGCCCGGCTGGTGCGCGACCCGGATACGACGATCGGTGAATATGCCGTTGCCATCCGGCCGGACATGAAGGGGCATGGCTTGGCCAACCATCTGATGGGCCGGGTGCTCGACTGGGGCCGCGCCCAGGGCCTGACCCACGTCCACGCGTTAATCCTGGCGGATAATGGCCCGATGATTGCCTTTGCCCGCAAGCTTGGCGGGCGCCTCAAGCGCGACCCGCACGACAGCACCGTCGTGCGGGCGGAGATGGCCTTGCTCGCCGATGTCTGATTAGGCGCCGTGCGCTTTGAACCAGGCGAGGGTGCGCTTGAACCCATCGGCCGCAGCATCGGCGTTGTAGCTCGGACGGTAATCGGCATGAAAGCCATGTCCGGCCTCCGGATAGACGACCAGTTCGACGGTCTTGCCGGCAGCCTTTGCCTTGGCGATTGCCGCCTGAACGTCTTCAACCTTAATCCCGGTATCTTTGGCGCCATAAAGCCCGAGTAACGGTGCCTTGAGGTCGCCGGCGATGTCGGTCGCGGTCTTGGGTTGAATGTCGCTGGTCTGGCCAAGCACCGGGCCATAGTAGGCGACGGCGGCTTTGAGCTTGGGGTTGTGGGCAGCATACATCCAGGTCGTCCGGCCGCCACGGCAGAAGCCGGTGGTGGCAAGGCGATTGGCGTCGCCCTTGTTGGCAGCGGCCCAGGCAACCGCGGCATCGAGGTCGGCCATCAAGGTTGCGTCCGGCGCCTTGCTGACTGCTTCGCGGATGATGGTGGGAACGTCGATGACCTTGGTGAAATCGATCAGGCGGGCATAGACCTCGACCGCGACGGCCATGTAGCCGGCTTTGGCGAAGCGGCGGCAGGTGTCCTTGATGTATTCGTGGACGCCGAAGATTTCTTCGTTGACCAGCACAATCGGAAACGGACCGGCGCCGACCGGACGGGCGAAATAGCCGGGCAGATTGCCGCCTGGCACCGCGAGTTGAAATTCACCGGCCTCGATCCCGGCGAGGTCGGTCTTGATGGCCTGGGCTTCGACCCGGGCGGTTGCGAGCGTCAGGCCGGAAATTAGCCCGGTCATCGCGAAACCGCGCCGCGCGAGGCGGAAATTCGTCAGTCCGGTCAGGCCATGCATGTCGTTCATTGCAACCACTCCCCAGTTTGGACCCTGCACATAGGGCGCCCCAGATATGACGCAAGCGCCGGCGGGACTATTCCCCCCGACGCCTGCGTTATTTTGTTAGGCCAAAATTTCGGAACGCGTTACGCCATCGCCTTCTTCAGGTTACTGTCGATCTTGTCGAGGAAGTCCTGGGTGTTGAGCCAGGGCGCATCCTTACCAATCAACGCGGCAAGGTCCTTGGTCATGTCGCCAGCTTCCACCGTTTGCACGCAAACCTTTTCCAGCGTTTCGGCGAACGCGGTCACGTCCGGGGTGCCGTCAAACTGGCCGCGATAGATCAGGCCGCGGGTCCAGGCGAAGATCGAGGCGATCGGGTTGGTGCTGGTGGTGCGGCCCTTCTGGTGTTCGCGGAAATGCCGGGTGACAGTGCCGTGGGCGGCTTCCGATTCAACCGTGTTACCGTCGGGTGACAGCAGCACTGACGTCATCAGCCCCAATGATCCGAAGCCCTGTGCCACAATGTCAGACTGCACATCGCCATCATAGTTCTTGCAGGCCCAGACATAGCCGCCGTTCCATTTCAGCGCGCTGGCCACCATGTCATCGATCAGGCGATGTTCGTAGGTGAGTTTGGCGGCATCAAAGCGCGCCTTGAATTCACGGTTGAAGACATCCTCAAACACGTCCTTGAACACGCCGTCATAGGCTTTGAGGATGGTGTTCTTGGTCGACAGGTAAACCGGATAGTTGCGCGCCAGACCGTAATTGAAGCTCGCACGCGCGAAGCCGGTGATGGACTCGGTAGTGTTGTGCATCCCCATCGCGACGCCCGGGCCCTTGAAGTCGAAGATGTCCATCACCTGCGGCGGGCTGCCATCGGCCGGGGTGTAGGTCATGGTGACCTTGCCGGGGCCAGGGATCTTGGCTTCGGTAGCGCGGTAAATGTCGCCATAGGCATGGCGGCCGATGACAATCGGTTCGTTCCAATGCGGCACCAGGCGCGGCACGTTGGCGCAGATGATCGGCTCGCGGAAAATGGTTCCGTCGAGGATGTTGCGGATGGTGCCGTTCGGGCTGCGCCACATCTTCTTGAGCTTGAATTCCTCAACCCGGGCTTCATCGGGGGTGATAGTGGCGCATTTCACCCCAACGCCGTATTTCTTGATCGCGTGGGCGGCATCGATGGTAACCTGATCATCGGTCTGGTCGCGGTATTCAATGCCGAGATCGTAGTATTTCAGGTCGATATCGAGATATGGGACAATCAGCTTGTCCTTGATGAAGCCCCAGATGATACGGGTCATTTCATCCCCGTCGAGTTCGACAACCGGGGTCTTCACCTTGATCTTGGCCATTCTTGTCCTCATTGCGCTTGCCGAATTGCGGCATCGGTGGGGCCGGATGTTGCACGTCCGGGGGGGCTTACAATCGCAGATGGACGACGGCTGGGCAAGGTTGTGGCGGGGAATGCTGGCGTTTGTCCCCGCATGCCGGCTATCCTCGGGCAGGCAAAGGGGGCAGGGGCCGCGTGGCGGATTGGGAATGGCTGCTGACCGGACCGCTGCAAGATGGCCCAGGGCTGATCGGTGCGATCATGCTTGGCGGCCTGATCGTTGCGAGCTTGGCGCTACGCTGGCTGCGCGCTGATGACGCGGAAGGTTTCGCCGCCGAACGCGCCGCCCTCGAACTTGCCTTGCGCCAAACAGGCGACGCGCGAGCGCTGCTGCACCAGCAGGTCACGTCGCAGGAGGCGTTGCTGGCCGCCATCCCGGCCGGAATGGCGGTGTTCGATGCCGATGATGCGTTGGTGTCATGGAACCCGGATTTCGCGGCGCTTGCCGATATTTCCGCCGACCGCATGCGGGTGGGTGCCGCATTCTCCGATTTGCTGGGACGCGCCGAACGCCGTCTGGCCGATGCCGGTCAGGTCGAATGGCACCGGGCCGGCCTCGCCGACGGCAGAAGCGTCATTCTGTTGGTGCCGCTCAGCCCGCGCTTGTCCGCCCGGCCAACCCCGGTAAGCGGCATCGCGGCAACCCCAGCTTTGGCCGAACCCAACGTGCGGGACTTTGGTCTGGACCACCGCCGCGGGCGCCGTATGGTGGTGCTGCTGGTCGAGGATATCATTGTCAACCAGATCGTCACCGCGACGGCACTCCGCCGCGATGGCCATCGCGTCGATGTGGCCTCATCGGGCGCCGAGGCGCTGCTGATGGTGGCCCGCATCCCTTATGAACTGGTGCTAATGGACCTGATGATGCCGGGCATGTCCGGCTACGAGGCGGCACGGGCGATACGTGCAACGCCGGGGCTCGCGGCTTCGGTGCCGATTATGGCCCTGACCGCGACCGCGTCGGATCAGGACCGGATCAGTTGCCGGGCGGCGGGGATGCAAGGGATGCTGACCAAGCCAGTGCCGCCGGCAGCCCTCGCTGATCTGCTTGCCGAATGCCTGCAACCGCTCAGCCGAAAATCCCAACCTGCGGCCCCGGCGCGTGATACAAGACTGCTCGATGTCGTACGTCTGGCCGATTTACAGCGTGGCCTGCCCGAGGGGCTGATCATCGAACTGGTGGACGAGGCGCTCGGCGAAATGGGCGCACGCCTGGGCCGGTTGCACGGGGCGTTGCAGGCAGGCCTGATGACTGATGCCATGGCCGAGTCGCATGCACTGGCCGGGATTGCCGGCAGCTACGGTTTGGTGGAGTTTGAACATCAGATGCGCGGCGTGATGCTCGCCATCCGTGGCACCGACATGGCGGCCGCGGTGGCGGCGGGTGATGGCATGGCGGCCAATCTGGACCGCAGTGCCTCGGCGTTGCGGGCGATGCTGCGGCCATAATTGCCGGTGTCCATCATTGCCGGTTTCCATCATTGCCTGTGCAGTCCGTCTGGACAGTGAAGGTCTGATCATGCGCGTATACCTTGCCGGCCCCGACGTATTCCTGCCCGACCCCGTCGCCCGTGGCGCCGTGCTCAAGCAGATTTGCGCCAGCTTTGGGCTGCGTGGCGTGTTTCCGCTCGACGACCTCGATGGCGGCGATCCGCCGGAACTTGCCGCACTCGATCTTGCCTTTCGGATTGCCCGGCGCAACGAACTCCACATCGTCGCCTGCGACGCGCTGATCGCCAATCTGACCCCGTTTCGCGGCCCCAGCGCCGATGTGGGGACAGTCTATGAACTTGGGTTCATGCGCGCGCTCAACCGTCCGGTGTTCGGCTGGTCGAACGTTACCACCAAATTCGCGGCCCGCACCCGCGCTTTTGTCGGCAGTGATGGCGCAACCGATGAGGCGGGCATGCTGGTCGAGGATTTCGGGATTGCAGATAATCTGATGATCGAAGGCGGCATTGCGGCATCTGGCGGGGGATTTTTCGCCGGCAATGTTGCCCCAGCTTCGGTTTGGCAGGATTTGGCAGCTTTCGAATGCGCGGTCGAGGCCGCCGCGCGACTTTTGGTGCAAAGCCCAAGACACGCTCTAAAGTCCTGTTTTCACGATCATCTTTATCCGATCGAATAGGCAAGTCGATCGGATGATGCCCTAATTCGCGTCAGAACTGGGATCAGCACGCAACCGTAACACCCGTGCGGCAGCGGCAATCGTCCATCCCTGAATGGCGACCGAGGCAATTGTGACAACGAAGGTGATTTCGAACAAAATCCGCGCATTATGGACGCCGGCGAGCAACGGGATGATGGTCAGATAGATTGGCACCGCGCCGCGCAGACCCACCCAGGACACGAACGCCGCTTCCTGCCACGGCCAGCGAAACGGCAACAGGCAGGCCATCACGCTCGCGGGCCGTGCAACCAGGATCAGTACCGCCGCCACCGCCAGCGCCGGCAGGATCAGCACCGGCAGCCCATGTGGGGTGACCAGTAACCCCAGCAACAAAAACAATACGATCTGGGCAAGCCAGCCTAGCGCGTCAAAAAACCGGGTGACCGGCTGGCGCGCCACATGCTCGGTATTCCCGACGATGATGCCGGCGAGATAAACCGCCAGGAACCCGCTCACCCCGGCGACCTGGGCGATACCGAAAATCGCCAGCGCGCCACCCACCGCCAGAACGGGATAGATCGAAGCTTCGATCACCAGCCTTCGGAACAACCACACCATTGCGAAGCCGCCACACAGGCCGAACACCGCGCCGCCACCCATTTCCCTGACGAACAGCAATGCCGCATGGGAAAGACCAATACCGCCCTGCAGGGTCAGCATATCCACCAGTGCGACAACCAGAAACACGCTCATTGGGTCGTTGAGGCCCGATTCCACTTCCAGCGCCGCCACCACCCTGGACGGAACCGTTGCTTTCGACAGCCGCAGCAGCACCGAGACCGCGGCGGCGTCGGGTGGCGCGGTTACCGCGCCAAGCAGCAATGCCTCGGGCCACGACACATTGAACAGGAAAAATACCGCCGTCCCGACCAGCCCGGCGCTGATCGCAACCCCGGCTGTGGCCAGCGCGGTCGCCGGCCACAGCGCCTGGCGGATCATCTTGCGTTGGGTGCCGAGGCCGCCCTGAAACAGAATTCCGGCAAGGGCGATGCTGCCGACCAGATAGGAGACCTGGAAATCATCGAACCTGATTCCGCCCGGGCCGTCTTCGCCGGCCAGCATGCCCACCGCCATGAACACCAGCAGCAATGGGGCACCGATCCGGGCGAAGGCAATTCCGGCGAAAATGGCGCACAGGAACAATACGCCGGCAATCAGGATGATCTCGTGACTTGCCGACACTGGCGGTGATCCTATCGGGTCAGGCGCGACGTTAGGTTAATGGGGTAAATTCACCCCTTCGACCGGAATGCCAACCGGGCCAGGACGCCGATCCCGCAGCATTCGGCTGACATCGTCGAGCCGTCCGCTCATCACATAGGCCTTCAGCAGGGTAAAGTCGACCAAATCGCGTTGCGCGCGGCTGCCACCGATGCGTTCATGGTCGGCGAAGACCGGCTCGATCGCGGCAATCGCGCCATTATAGTCCTGGCGGTTGAAGGCGGCGAACCCCTTCGCCAATGCGGGCACCAGCGGGCCGGAGGGCAGGCGTCCATTGCTCGCCATATCTGCCATGTCGCGCAATCGTGCTTCCAACGCTGCGCCATTGCCGGTGACAGCGTCAGCCAGGGCGATATGGGTGTCGGCATAGGCGACTGCGGCGCGCGGGAACATCTTATGGGCAAAATCATTCAATGCCTGCCAGCGCGCTGGATCGCGCGGCGCCCCGGCGAGTTCGGCCCGCCACAAGAAGGACACTGCATCCACCAATGGAATGAGCGGGAAGC
>JANYCX010000214.1 GCA_025360065.1 Acetobacteraceae bacterium
CCCTTGCCGACCACCCGCAGCATATCCTGCCGCCCCGGCATGGGCGCGGCACCGACATCGAGCGCCAGCGCCTCCGATATTCGCAGCCCGCAACCATAAAGCAGCGTGAACAAAGCGATGTCGCGGGCATGCAGGACCGGATCATCCGACGCGCCGATGATGTTTTCAGCCACATCGCGCGCCTGGGGCAGGGTCAAGGCCCGTGGGAGTGGCCGCGCGACCTTTGGCGTCGACAGCAGCGCCAATTGCGGATTGCTGACCCCCATGCGGCGCGCCAGGAACTTGAAAAAGCTGCGCACTGCTGAAAGATGCCGCGCCCGCGTGGCGTTCTGAATTTTGCGATTGGCCTCATGCGCTAACCACGCCCGCAAATCGCCGACGCCGAGCGTGGCGAGCGCCGCCAGATCGGGCTCGGCCCCAAGATGCTCGGTCAGGAACAGCAGAAACCGCCGCAGCGACGTCCCATATGCCGCAACCGTCAGCGGCGAGGCGCGGCGTTCGGTGGCCAGCCAGACCAGGAACTTCTCCGCTGCCGCCGCTGCCATTGCTTTAGGCTATCGTCTGCCCGGTCGCCGCCCAATCCTTGAGGAACGCGGCGAGGCCCTTATCGGTTAGCGGATGGTTGTAAAGCATCCGCAGCACGTTGGGCGGCAGGGTGGCAACATGGGCGCCGAGCTTGGCGGCCTGCACGACATGGATGGGATGGCGCACGCTGGCGACCAGCACTTCGGTAGTCAGCGCCGGATAATTGTCATAGATCTGCACGATGTCGGCGATCAGTTCCATGCCGTCCTGCCCGAGATCGTCCAACCGGCCAACGAACGGCGACACGAAACTTGCCCCCGCCTTGGCGGCGATCAGCGCCTGGGCGGCAGAAAAGCACAAGGTCACGTTGGTCATCACGCCGTCGCCGGTCAGTGTCTTGCAGGCGCGCAGGCCATCCGGCGTCAGCGGCAGCTTCACGCAGACATTATCTGCGATTTTCCGCAGTACGGCGGCTTCGCGCATCATGCCGTCATAATCGGTCGCCGCGACTTCCGCGCTCACCGGACCCGGCACCATTGCGCAGATTTCGGCGACCACATCGAGGATCTTCCGGCCTGATTTGGCGATCAGGCTCGGGTTGGTGGTGACCCCATCGAGCAGGCCCGATTCAGCCAATGCCTTGATGTCAGCGGTGTCGGCGGTATCGACAAAAAACTTCATGGGACGGGTCCTTAAAAGGTTAGCTCTCGCATCGGTGCGGCAGATCAGGCAGACCATAGCCGATGCCCCCACCCCGCCGAAAGCGTGACGTTGTACCATCTGCCACCCAGGTCGATTTGCCGATCGCGGGTGTGGTTTCAACGCGGGTGCCGGTGCTGCTGCCCTATCCATTTGACGGGCCGTTCGACTACCGCGTGCCGGTGGGCATGCAGCTGACGCCGGGCGATCTGGTGCGGGTGCCGCTGAACCGGCGGGAGGAAATCGGCGTGGTCTGGGATGGCGCGGCCGATGGCGCGGTGGGTGACAACCGGCTGCGGCCAGTTGCCGCCCGGCTCGATGCGCCGCCGATGCGGCAGGATTTACGCCGACTGATCGACTGGATCGCCAGCTACACCTTGTCCTTCCCGGGCGATGTGCTGGCGATGGCGTTGCGGGTGAACGCCTTGCAACCCGAGCCACCCCTCACCGGCTGGCAGATCGCACCGCAAGCGCCGAATGGGCGGCTCACCGAGGCACGTCAGAAAGTTCTTGCCGCCCTCGCAGATGGGAATTTGGGTGGTGCGGCACTTGCCGCCGCGTCCGGCGTGTCATCGGCGGTCATTCGGGGCATGGCCGATGCTGGCTGGCTGGTCCCGGTCACCATCGCCACCCCGCCAGCGTTTGCGCCGCCAGACCCGGACCATCCCGGCCCTTTGCTTTCCCCCGCACAGATCGCCGCCGCCACCCAGCTTTGCACGGCAGTGGCAACTGGCGGGTTTTCGGTCACCTTGCTTGAAGGGGTGACCGGATCGGGCAAGACCGAAGTCTATATGGAGGCGATTGCCGCCGCACTGCGCCTCGGCCGCCAGACGCTGGTGCTGCTGCCGGAAATCGCGTTGTCGGCGCAGTTTCTGGCACGGTTCACCGCACGCTTCGGCGTGGCGCCGGCGGTGTGGCACTCCAACCTGTCACCGCGCCTCCGCCGTCGCACCTGGCGCGCGGTGGCGGCTGGGGCGGCGATGGTCGTCGTCGGCGCGCGATCGGCCTTGTTCCTGCCATTCCCCGATCTTGGCCTGGTGGTGGTTGATGAGGAGCATGAAACCGCATTCAAACAGGAAGACGGTGTGGTTTATCACGCTCGCGATATGGCCATTGTTCGCGCCCGGCTTTGCGCCGCCGTCGCGGTGCTGGTGTCGGCAACACCGAGTCTGGAAAGCCTGACCAATGTCGAGGCTGGGCGCTACGCCCATGCCCATTTGCCGGACCGCCATGGCGGCGCGACAATGCCAGGGATCGCACTCGTCGATCTGCGCAGCGACATGCCGGAGCGCGGACATTTCCTGGCGCCAATCCTTGTTGCCGAGATCAACGCCACGCTGGCGCGTGGCGAGCAGGCGATGCTGTTTCTCAACCGGCGGGGCTACGCGCCGCTGACCTTGTGCCGCGCCTGCGGCCACCGAATGCAATGCCCGAACTGCACCGCCTGGCTGGTCGAACATCGCGCCCGCAAGCTGCTGCAATGCCATCATTGCGGCCACAACGTGCCGATCCCGCCGGCCTGCCCGGAATGCGGCGCGGGCCACAGCCTGACCCCTGTTGGACCTGGCGTTGAACGGATCACCGAAGAAGCCGCTGCCACCTTCCCCGATGCCCGCGTGCTGGTGATGGCGTCGGACACGCTGATCGGCCCCGACGCCGCCGCAGAAGCTGCCGCCCGGATCGAAGCACGCGAGGTTGATCTCATCATCGGCACCCAAATTGTCGCCAAGGGCTGGCACTTCCCGCATCTGACCCTGGTTGGCGTGGTCGATGCCGATCTCGGCCTCGGCGGCGGCGATTTGCGCGCCGCCGAGCGCACCGTGCAATTGCTGCATCAGGTCGCCGGGCGGGCGGGGCGTGCGGATGCGCCCGGTCGGGTCTTGCTGCAAACCTTCAGCCCGGAGCACAAAGTGATGCAGGCGCTGCTGAGCGGAGATTTTTCGCGCTTCATGCAGTCCGAAGCCGCCGAGCGTCGGCCGGGCAACTGGCCGCCTTTTGGCCGACTGGCAGCGCTGATCGTGTCCGCCGATAGCGCGGACGCCGCCGATCGGGCTGCGAGTGAGCTTGGTCGGGCAGCGCCGTTCGGCGATGGCATCACGGTTCTCGGCCCCGCCCCGGCACCGCTTTCGATCCTGCGCGGGCGCCACTGCCGCCGCCTGCTGCTGAAAACCAGACGTGACATTGCGGTGCAACCCGTGTTGCGGACCTGGCTCGCCGCCGTGCCGATCCGTCGCGATGTGCGGGTCGATGTCGATGTTGATCCGGTGAGCTTTCTGTAGCTCCCGACTTACGCTACACTTTTGCCGCAATGGAGGCTTCATGAAAAAAGCAAATTGCCTGATGCTGATCGCGCTCGCCGTGTCGCTCGCCACGCCACGCGCCCATGCTCGCGTGCTTGAGGTGGGGCCGGATAAGGAATTTGCCGCCCCCTCGGCCGCCATCGCGGCGGCGAAAGATGGCGATACGGTGCGGATCGATGCGGGCGAGTATTTCGATTGTGCGACGGTATCAACAAATCGACTGACCATCGAAGGCGCCGGACCGAATGCGACGGCGGTGCTCACCGAC
Organism: Acetobacteraceae bacterium; assembly: GCA_025360065.1. Lineage (GTDB taxonomy): Bacteria > Pseudomonadota > Alphaproteobacteria > Acetobacterales > Acetobacteraceae > CAITOL01. The sequence goes on from JANYCX010000214.1 coordinate 3,793, forward strand.
AAAGTCTGCTCCGGCAAAGCCCTGCTGATTACCAATGGCGCCGACATCACGATCCGCAATATCACCCTGCAACGCGCCCGGGTTGCCGATCGCAACGGCGCCGGCATTCGCGCGCAGGGTGGCAAGCTTACCATCGAACATGTGAAATTTATCAACAACGAAAACGGGATACTCGCCGGCGATCTGCCCAATGGCGAAATCCTGATTAAAGACAGTGAGTTTTTGCGAAACGGGAGCTGCGCTCCGGCCTGCGCCCACGGTATCTATGTCGGGCATATCAATTTGCTGCGGGTTGAAAACAGCATTTTTTTTGAGACCAAGGAAGCCCATCACATCAAGTCGCGCGCCCGACGCACTGAGGTTATCGGCTGCGATCTCGCCGATGGTGCCAACGGCACGTCAAGCTATCAGATCGAAGCGCCGAATGGCGGCAACGTCGTTGTACGTAACAACACGATCCAGAAAGGCCCGAAATCGGAAAACCATACCGGCGCGGTGGTGATCGGGATCGGTGGGGTTGATCAGCCGACGCGCGAAATTCTTATCGAGGGCAATCGCTTCACGGTTGACGGCGGCTATCCGTCCTTCCTGGTGGTCAATCGAACCGCGACCGAGGCGCAGCTGAAAGGCAATATTTTGAAGGGCACTGCCAAGGCGCTCGATGGCGATGGCAGCGTAAAATAGGGCGCAGTTGTTCTGCGGCGGAAAACGCGTACAATAAAAACATCACGTAAAAAATACGTAAGATACCCACTGGAGGCATAAAATGGCCGGTCAACCGACGCTTCGCTTCGATCGCCCGCTGCGCGGGCGCATTTACGACAGCATTGCCGAAACCATCGGCAATACGCCGCTGGTGCGCATTCCCAACATCACCGCCGAAGACGGGATCAAGGCGGATATCTGCCTGAAGCTCGAATTCTTTAACCCGATCAGTAGCGTCAAGGATCGCATCGGGGTCAACATGATCCTGGACCTGGAAAAATCCGGAAAACTGCTTCCTGGCGGCAAGATCATTGAGCCGACGTCGGGCAATACCGGAATCGGTCTGGCCTTCGTCGCCGCTGCGCGCGGATACAAGCTGGTGCTGACGATGCCGGAATCGGTATCGATCGAGCGGCGCAAGATGCTGGCTTTTCTTGGTGCTGAACTGGTGCTGACCCCGCGCGAAAAAGGCATGGGCGGCGCGATCGCCAAAGCGAAAGAAATTCTTGCCGAAACGCCGGGCGCGGTCATGGCTGATCAGTTTGGCAATCCGGCGAACCCTGAAATCCATGTTCTGACCACCGCTGAGGAAATCTGGTTCGACACTGATGGCAAAGTTGACGCGGTGATTTCCGGCGTTGGCACCGGCGGCACCTTGACCGGCATCGGCCGGGCGCTGAAGGCCCGCAAGCCTGGTCTGAAAATCTATGCGGTGGAACCGGCGGCAAGCCCGGTGCTGTCAGGTGGCAGCCCCGCTCCCCACCCGATCCAGGGCATCGGCGCCGGCTTCGTGCCGGATATTCTCGAAACCGGATTGATTGATGAGGTCATTCAGGTCTCAAACGAGGAAACCCTGGCCAATGCGCGACGCTTGGCGCGCACCGACGGCATCCCGGGCGGAATTTCATCGGGGGCGGCGCTCGCGGCGGCGCTGAAAATCGCTGCCCGTCCGGAAATGGCCGGCAAGCTGATCGTGGTGATTATCCCGTCTTTCGCGGAACGTTACATTACCACGGTGTTGTTCGACGGTATCTGATCCGACAAGCCACGCGGTCGGTTCAAACCGACGGCGTGGCAGCAGCCGGGCGCCGCAGCGCTTTCCAGGCTTTCAAAACCAGAATGGTGAAAATCAGCAATCCACCGCCGGCCAGCAGCCACCATACGCCATCTTCGCCGAGCCAGCCTGCCAGGAACCATCCCGCGCCAACAAACGTCGCCGCCCAGATGCCGGCGGCGATAAAGTTCAAGATGCTGAACCGTAAGCGGCTCATCCCAGCCATGCCGCACGCGGCCGAGGATACGTTGCGGATGCCATAGACAAAGCGGAAGGTCAGCACAAAGAACGTGCCGTAGCGCTCCAGAAAGCGGAACGCGACCGCGAGGCGTTTTTCCGCGCCAGGGATTTTGCGCAGCGCGTTGGGTCCGAAGCGTCGGCCAAGATAAAACCACAGCTGATCGCCGGCGCAGGAGCCGAGCCAGACGCTGATCATCAGAATCCATGGGTCGATTAACCCGCCACTACGCCCCGCAGCAGCGGCGAATAGCACGAAGGTCTCACCCTCAAAAAATGCCCACATTGCCGCGCCGACATAGGCGAGGGCGCCCCATTCGGCCCAAAACTCCGCCAATTCGGTAATGTCCCCGCCTGTTTATCGCACCCCTACACTGAGGCCCGCGGGCCGCAGCGGCAAGGCTCAATTTATGAAGATATTGCCATTTGCGGCAA
>JANYCX010000128.1 GCA_025360065.1 Acetobacteraceae bacterium
ATCGCGGCAATCGCGCCATTATAGTCCTGGCGGTTGAAGGCGGCGAACCCCTTTGCCAGCGCGGGCACCAACGGGCCGGACGGCAGGCGTCCATTGCTCGCCATGTCTGCGATGTCGCGCAATCTTGCTTCCAACGCTGCGCCATTGCCGGTGACAGCGTCAGCAAGGGTGATATGGGTGTCGGCATAGGCGACTGCGGCGCGCGGGAACATCTTATGGGCAAAATCATGCAATGCCTGCCAGCGCGCTGGATCGCGCGGCGCCCCGGCGAGTTCGGCCCGCCACAAGAAGGACACCGCGTCCACCATCGGAATCAGCGGGAAACCACCCTTGGCGACCGGAGGCGCGAACGCAGTCTGATAGAGCCGGAAAGCTTCGTCCGCGTTCCCGGCTTCAAGCTCGGTCAACGCCAGATGCCAGTTGAGATGGCCGTGCAGCGGGCCATCGGGCGAATAGGTTTGCAGCCATTCGGACAGATAGGCCCGCGCCGCGTCGGGTTCGCCGTCCTCGTAATGGACATGGGCGCGAATATGGGTGGCGTTGGCGTTGCGCGGGTTTTGCGCGACTGCCCGCTCGATCTTGGCGCGCGCGGCGTCGCGCTGGCCGGTTTCCACCAGCGCGAAGGCGTGCTGGGCATTGAACCACCAATCGTCGCCATAGGCCCCGGCGAGGCTATCGAGCAGGGCGACCTGTTCGACCTCGCGCCCCTGTCGGCCAGAAAACCCGATCAGCCCAAACACCGACGAACACGGGCTGAGCACCACCGCATCGCGCGGCCACACGCGCAAATGGGCGCGGGCAGCGTCGGTGGCGGCATCTGGCGGGCCGGACAGCAACAGGCCGTGGAATGCCATGTGGCTCGTCTCGCGCGGCGAAATCCCGCCTGCCACGGCCTGACCGGCCGCAAAGCTCGCCCGCGCGCCGACCGGATCGCTGCCGATCTGCTGCACCCGCGCCTTGCCGGCATAGGCGAGCGCAAAACCCGGATCGGTCGCAATCGCCTGGTCAAACGCGGCACCAGGACCAGGATTGGCGGACAGCACCAGATCGCAGGCCTCGACATAAGCGTCCCGCGCGGCAGGGGAAGTCGTCGATAGGCCCAAGCCATAGCGGTCGGTCAGCATCACGGTCATCCCCCTGTTTTCTGAAACAAAACCCCCAACGCATCAGCAATACCAAAATCCCCCGGTAGCGCACCGCGGGGGAACAGCCGCGTTACATGGCCCATCTTGCGGCCAGGCCGGGCTTCGGCCTTGCCGTAAAGATGCGGGATTAGCCCCGGAATTGCCAGAATTTCCGGCCATAATGCGACCTCGTCCGGCCCGACCAAGTTTTTCATCACCGCGTCCGAATGGCGTGACGCCGGCAGGAGCGGCAATCCGGCAACAGCGCGGATATGCAGCTCGAACTGGCTCATCGGGCAGGCATCAATGGTCCAGTGCCCGGAATTGTGCGGGCGGGGTGCGATTTCGTTGACCAGTACTTTTCCGTCGCTGGTGACAAACATTTCGACCGCCAATAACCCCACCAGATCAAGCGCTGCGGCAACCTTGCGCGCTAAAACCTGAGCGGCCTCCGCGATCGCTTCCGCGATCGGCGCGGGCGCCAGGGTAAGGTCGAGGATATGGTCGCGATGGCGGTTTTGCACCGTATCGAACGCCGCCATGTTGCCATCGGCGCCGCGTGCCACGATCACGCTGATCTCACACGCGAAGTCCACGAAACCCTCCAAAATCAGGGGCTTGGGTGACAATTCCTCAAACGCGGCGGCCAGTTCGCTGGCATCGCGCAGCAGGCGCTGGCCCTTGCCATCATATCCCAGACGGGCAGTCTTGAGGATGGCCGGCAGGCCAAGCTCCACGGCGGCCTTGTGCAGTTCTTCAAGCGATCGCACCGCCCGCCACGGCGCAGTGGGTGCACCGGCAGCGTGCAAAAACGTCTTTTCGGCGATGCGGTTCTGACTGATCCGGAGAATTTCGGGCGCTGGTCGTACTGGGCGTAAAGATGCCAGCAAATCAAGGCCTTCAGCGCTGACATTCTCAAATTCAAAGGTCACTACGTCGACCGCGGCGGCAAAGCGGCGCAAGGTTGCACTGTCTTCGTAGTCCCCCAATGTCACGCTATGGGCGACCTGCACTGCTGGGTCGTCTTTGTC
>JANYCX010000234.1 GCA_025360065.1 Acetobacteraceae bacterium
GCCGACGCCTATGGCTGGCCGCGTGATTTGTCGGATGCCGAGATCGTCGCCAGGGTGGTGGCGCTCAATGTAGAGCGCCGTGCCGAGGAGGCCGCCGGGCTGATCCGCTGGTTACGCCCGGCGTATCAGGCGCCAACCGAGGCCGCCCGTCCGGCGCAGCAATCCAGCATGGATGTTGATGCGGTCGCCGTGGTGGGTGGGGCGCAATGGCCAAAAACCGAGCCGGATCAGTTCGTGCTGTTGCGCGCCAGCTTGCGCAACGGGCCGGTAACGCTGCGCGAGATTGCCAAGACAATCAAGGGCGCGCCGCGTGGCGACAGGGTGCCGCGGATGCTGGCGATATTGGTGGCGATGGGGCAGGCGCGGGCGGTTGCGGGTGGGCGGTATATGGCGTGACGGCAGCGCCCTCACCCCGGCCCTCTCCCGCAAGGGCGGGCGAGGGAGCTTTGGCCGGCGATGGCGCAGAAAACGCTTGCAACGATTTCGCGATTTTGCTATCGAACAAAACATGAACATAAACGCCCCTCCCATCAACCCACTTGCTGACGTGCCGGAGCTGCTGCGGCGGCTCGGCGCGATTATGGCTGGGTTGGCGGCGGTGGTGGCACGGCGGTTTCTGCGAAATCCGCGGCTGGTAGGCTTGATTGTGCCGCTGTGGCAGCGGCTGACCCATATTGCCTCGCGGATCGAACGCGCGGTCGGGCGTAAAACGCGGGTGCGGCCGAGCCGGGCGGGGCAGGGGGTTGGCAAACGAATGATTGCGCCAGTGCGGCTGCCGACCGGGCGCGGCTGGCTGGTGCGGGAATTGGGATACGAGGCGGTGGCATTTGCATTGCAGTTGGAAGCGCTGTTGACCGAGCCGGCGATGCGGGCGGCGTTGCAGGCGCTGCCGGCGGCCGGCCGGGTGTTGCGCCCGGTATGTCGGATATTGGGGGTGCCGGTGGCGGTGATCGCGACAATTGCGCCGGCTGCGGCGGATGAATTGGGTGTGCAAGCGCCGGAGGTTTGCGGGGTGGTTTCGTTGGTGATGGGCGGGGCAAGGCCGGTGGGGCCTGATTGGGTAGGTTTTTCGAAGAGCGGAGGATGATGTGGGTATTGGTTTGTCTATTTCGTTTCGATATCGCAATTAATTGGGGTGTTTGGCACCCTCACCCCGGCCCTCTCCCAGGGGGAGAGGGAGTTTAGGCGCTCGTCGGAGAACGTTTTTTTGGTTCTTTTTGTTCACAAAAAGAACTGCTTGCTTGCGTTAGGCTGATAGCAGAATAGTCGCCACCGCTTGCGCCGCGATGCCTTCTTTCCGTCCGGCGAACCCGAGCCGCTCTGTCGTTGTCGCCTTCACGCTCACGCGCCCGACATCGACGCCGAGCAGATCGGCGATGCGGGCCATCATGGCCGGTGCGTGCGGGGTGATTTTGGGTTGCTCGCAGATCAGGGTGACATCGGCATTGGCGAGGACGCCACCGCGGGCGGCGATGCGCGCGGCGGCGTGGCGCAGGAAGCGGGCGCTATCGGCGTCTTTGTAGGCAGTGTCGCTGGGGGGGAAGTGGCGGCCGATGTCGCCCTCGGCGAGTGCTCCGTAGATGGCGTCACACAAGGCGTGAATGCCGACATCGGCGTCGGAGTGGCCGGAAAGTCCGTGGGTGTGGGGAATTTCGATGCCGCACAGCATGAGTTTGCGGTCCGCGACGAGGACGTGGACATCGAAGCCGGTGCCGACTCTGGGGAGCATCATGGGGGTGAAAATCCTTTCGAGGCGCAACAGATCGGCGGCGTAGGTCAGTTTGATATTATCTTCGTGGCCGGGCACCAGGGCGACGCGATGGCCGGCGGCTTCGAGAATGGCTGCGTCGTCGGTGGCGCCATCGGGGGCGGCGCGATGGAGGTCTCGCAGCAGGGCGAAGTGGAAGGCTTGCGGGGTTTGGGCGCGGAACAGCAGGTCGCGGGAGACGGTGCCGGTGATCACGCCATCGCTGCCGCGTTTCAGCGTATCGGCAACCGGGACGGCGGGGATGGCGCCGGGGTGGGTTTGGAGTGCGGCGATCAGGGCAGCGATGGTGCCGGGCGGCAGAAAGGGGCGGGCGGCATCGTGGACCAGGACGATATCGGGGGCGTGGGGTGCGAGAGCGTCTAGGCCAGCGCGCACACTGGCTTGGCGGGTGGCGCCCCCCGGCACGGTTGGCAGATGCGGAATGCCGGCCAATGCCGCGGTGATGGCCTCGGCGTCGCCCACCGGCTGGATCAGCGTTGCCTCACGCGCCAGGGCCGCGGCGGCGTGGGCGATGACCGGCTTGCCGGCCAGGCTGAGGAATTGTTTGGGGGTTTCGCCACCTAACCGGCTACCGCTGCCGGCAGCGACCAGGATAACAGCGATGAGGGGAGATGGGGGCATAAGGCAGTGCCATGCCGGGCAGGATGCACGCCGTCAACCCCGCGATTGACGGATTGCACGGCACTGGCGCTTCCCGTAGTTATGCTCAAATCATGGGCAATATTTCTGACCTGCTGCATCATCCGCAGCCACACGCTTTGAAACCGATCGATCTCGGCGGGGTGGTGATTGACGTCCCGGTGATCCTGGCGCCGATGTCGGGGGTGACGGATTTGCCGTTCCGGCGCCTGGCGCGCGAGCTTGGGGCAGGGTTGGTGGTGTCGGAAATGATCGCGTCGTGGGCGATGATCCGCGAAAACGCCGCGACTTTGCGGATGGCAACGCTGGAAGGGCGGCCGTCTTCGATCCAGTTGGCGGGCTGCGATCCGGCGGCGATGGCCGAGGCCGCGAAGATTGCGGTCGGGCGCGGGGCGGATATTGTCGATATCAACTTCGGATGTCCGGTCAAGAAGGTGGCGGTTGGGCAGGCGGCGGGCAGCGCGCTGATGCGCGATGAGTTGGGGGCGGCGCGGATTCTGGAGGCGACGGTCAAGGCGGTTAATGTGCCGGTGACGCTGAAGATGCGGATGGGGTGGGATCATGCAACGCTGAATGCGCCCAAGATCGCGCGGATTGCCGAGGATCTTGGCATCCGGATGGTGACGGTGCATGGGCGGACGCGGCAGCAATTCTACACCGGCACGGCAAACTGGGATTTCATCGCCGAGGTCAAGAATGCGGTGCGCATCCCGGTGATCGCCAATGGCGACATTATTACCTCCGACGATGCGCGCGAGGCGTTGGCACGATCAGGCGCGGACGGGGTGATGATCGGCCGCGGCTGCTATGGCCGTCCGTGGTTCCCGGCGCAGGTTGCCGCTTTCCTGCAAACCGGCACGACCCCGGCCGAGCCCGATCTGGCCGCACAGAAAGCCATTCTTCTGCGGCACTATGATTTGATGCTGCACTATTTCGGCATTGAGCCTGGGCTGCGGATGGCCCGCAAGCATCTGGCCTGGTATTCGCGCGGATTGTCAGGCTCGGCCGAGTTTCGTGCGACAGTCACCCGCGTTGCTGAGGTGCCGGCAGTGCTGGCGCTGATCGATCGTTTCTACGATCCGCTGATCGAACGGGGGGCGACAAGGATTGTTCGGCGCGACGATGCGCTGGCGGACGCGGCATGACCGGTCTTGCCCAACGTGCGATGCCGATGGTGCGCCACATCCCAGCGCCGAAGCCGATCGATGCCAGCGCCCTGATAGCGGCCCTGCCGATGCCGGTGGTTGTGTTGGACAGCGATAATCGCTTTCGGTTCGCCAACCACGATGCCGAGCAGTTCTTCGGAATTTCTGCCGGCAGTCTGGCGCAGCTGACGCTGGGCGATTTGGTGCCGCACGACAACCCGATCTTCCTGCTGATCGATCAGGTGCGCCGGGTTGGCGCCACGGTTTCAGATCATGACATGACCCTCGAAAGCCCGCGTATCAACAAACAGGGGCTGACGGTGCAGGGGTCGCCTTTGCTCGGGGAGGCGGGGTCGGTGATTTTGGTCCTGCAGGATGCGTCTGCCGCCCGCAGCCTGGATCGTCAGCTTGGGTTTCGCAGCGCTGCCCGCAGTGTTGCCGGCATGGCCGCGATCCTGGCGCATGAGGTGAAGAACCCGCTTTCTGGCATTCGCGGGGCGGCGCAGTTGCTTGAAGCCAGCGTTCATCCCGATGACCGGGAACTGACCGTGCTGATCCGCGACGAAGCCGATCGCATCCGCGCCTTGGTCGATCGGATGGAGGTGTTCGGCGAAAAGCCGGTGCCCTTCGCGCCGGTTAACATCCACCGCGTGCTCGAACATGTTCGCAGGCTGGCGCAATCGGGGTTTGCGGAAAATATCCGATTTGCCGAGGTTTATGACCCTAGTTTGCCGCCGGTGCTCGGCAATCGGGACCAGTTGGTTCAGGTGTTGCTGAATTTGGTGAAGAATGCCTCGGAAGCAACGGATGGAACAGGTGAAATTACCCTGACGACGGCCTATCAACAGGGCGTGCGTCTGGCTGTACCTGGTTCCAACGCGCGGGTTGATCTGCCGCTGGTGGTGGCGGTGCGCGATAACGGGCCGGGGATTTCCGACGACATCAGGCCGCATGTGTTTGACCCGTTTGTGACCAGCAAGCCGAGCGGCAGCGGCTTGGGGCTCGCGCTGGTGGCGAAAATTGTTGCCGATCATGGCGGTTTGATTGAGGTCGATAGCCGACCTGGACGCACTGAATTCCGGCTCCATCTCGCCATGCACCCCGATGATGGGGCGAGCCTGATATGATTTTGCCCAACCGATTGATGTTGCTGCGACCGAACCTTAACAGGCAAGCCCTGACATGACCGTGCCCACTATCCTGATTGCCGATGACGACCGTTCGATCCGTACTGTGCTGACCCAGGCGCTGGGGCGGGCGGGGTATCAGGTCCGCAGCACCGGCACGGCTGCAACTCTGTGGCGTTGGGTCGAGGAAGGCGAGGGCGATCTGGTGATCACCGATGTGGTGATGCCGGACGAAAACGGGCTCGATCTGGTGCCGCGCATTCGCCGTATCCGCCCCGAATTGCGGGTAATCGTGATGAGCGCGCAGTCCACCCTGATGACGGCGGTCAAAGCGACCCAGCGGGGGGCTTTTGAATATCTTCCCAAGCCCTTCGATTTGAAGGAATTGCTGGCTGTGGTGGACCGGGCCTTGGCCACCGCGGCCATCCCGGTTCCGCATGAACCGGGCCGGGACAGTGACGAACGCATGCCCTTGATCGGCCGGTCGGCGGCAATGCAGGACATTTACCGCACTATCGCCCGGCTGACGGCGGCCGACCTTACCGTCATGATCAACGGGGAAAGCGGCACTGGTAAGGAGCTTGTGGCCCGCGCTCTGCATGATTTTGGCCGCCGCCGGGCCGGACCTTTTGTCGCCATCAATATGGCAGCCATCCCACGCGAACTGATCGAAGCCGAATTGTTTGGCCATGAGCGTGGCGCCTTTACCGGCGCCACCAATCGCAATCCGGGTCGCTTCGAGCAGGCAGCCGGCGGGACGCTGTTCCTTGACGAAATTGGCGATATGCCGCCCGAGGCGCAAACTCGGCTGCTGCGTGTGCTGCAGGAAGGCGAGTTTACCAGCGTCGGCGGGCGGCAATCGATCCGCGCCAATGTCCGCATTATCGCCGCCACCCATCGCGACTTGCGGGCGGCGATCCGCCAGGGGCTGTTCCGCGAGGATCTTTATTACCGGCTCAACGTGGTGCCGATCCGCCTGCCACCGTTGCGCGAGCGTGCCGGTGACATTGCCGATCTTGCTCGCCATTTCCTCGAACGCGCCCGCATCGATGGCCAGCCGGCCAAATCACTTGACCAAACCGCCATCGACACCCTGGCCGGCTATCGCTGGCCGGGCAATGTGCGCGAACTCGAAAATCTGATGCATCGGTTGACCGCTTTGTGCGCCGATGAGGTGATGTCCGGTGCGGTGATCGCGGCTGAGCTTGCCGATAGCATGGGTGAGGCGCTGGTGTCGGGCCAGCAAGGCGAGGCGACCCAAGCTGGTGACGGCGCGGAATCCTTGAGCCGTGCCGTCGAACGCCATATCGCGCCATTCCTGTTCGCGCATCAGGACGGCTTCGTTGCCGCAGGCATTTATGATCGCGTGCTCGCCGAGGTCGAGCGGCCGTTGATCCAGATGACATTGGCGGCCACCCGCGGCAATCAGATCAAGGCCGCCGCCATGCTGGGGCTGAACCGCAACACGTTGCGCAAGAAAATCCGTGATCTCGAAATCGCCGTCGTGCGCGGACTTGGGTAGGTGGCGGTAGCACCGACACGACGGATAGAGCGCGCCGCTTGGCGCCAGGCGGTGGCCCGGTTGCTGCTCAGTAATGCAACGACGTTGTTTCTGGCGGCGGCCGCACTCGCGCTCGGTTCCACCGCGTTTGCGATCTTCAATGGCGAGGTGCCGTCGCCGGGTGCGGTGTTCGGCCTGGTCCTGGCAACCGTGGTGGTGCTGCTGCCCTTGTTGGCGTTGATGGCGGCACGGTTCACCGGGGTGTGGTTTGAACGGCGGCGTGGCGTGGCCGGTGCCAAGCTCCATGTCCGGCTGGTGCTGCTGTTCGGCGGCGTGGCGGTGGCGCCAGCCATCGTGGTTGCGATCTTCGCCAGCGTGTTCTTCAACATGGTGGTGCAGAACTGGTTCAACGACAATGTCCGCACCGCGCTGACCGAAAGCCTTCAGGTCGCGCGCGGCTATGCCGACGAACATCGTAACAAAATCCGCGCCGATGCCATCGAAATGGGTAACGATCTCGATCGCGCGCGGGTGCTTTATGCGAACGATCCAGACCAGTTCTATGCCATCGTGGCCGAGCAAACCGCGCTGCGCGGGCTGACGGAGGCGACGATTTTCGAACCGTTGACCGGCCAGGTTCTGGTTCATGTTCCAGATACGACCGCGCCATCGTTGCCGCCTGACGCGGTAGTGGCACGCGGTGTAGCGGGTGAAATCCCAGTCTACGGCAGCGCCGATGGCACCCAGGTGCAGGCGCTGGTCAATCTCAATTTCGGCGCAATCCGCTTGCTGTCGATTGGCCGCCCGGTCGATACCGAAATTCTTGACCACATCAGCCGCACCGAGCAGGTTGTCGCCGAATATCAACGCCAGGATGCCAACAGCACCGGCCTGCAGGTGACCTTCGCGTTGATTTTCACCCTGATCGCGCTGGTGGTGCTGGCGGCGGCGGTGCTGACTGGATTGCTGCTCGCCAACCAGATCGCCCGCCCGATCGGACGCCTGATTGCGGCTGTCGAGCGGGTTCGCGCCGGCGATCTGTCGGTGCGAGTGCCCGAACGCGATACCGGCGATGAGATTTCCTGGCTCGGCCGGGCTTTCAACCGGATGACCGGGCAACTGGCCGCCCAGCGCGGTGAGTTGATGGACGCCTATAGCCAGATCGACACCCGCCGGCGCTTTATCGAGGCGGTGCTGTCGGGGGTGTCGGCAGGCGTCATCGGGCTCGATCAAAATGGTCGGATCGAACTGCCCAACCGAATTGCCGGATTGCTGCTCGACATCGACCTGCTGTCGGCAATCGGCCGCGAGCTTGCCGATGTGGTGCCAGAATTCGCGCCCCTGCTCGCCCGCGCGCTGGCGGCTCCGGGCCAGGCCCATACCGCCGAAATTGCCATCGGCCCGCCGAGCCATCGTCGCGTGCTGCTTTTGCGCATCGGCGCCGATCACCATGGCCTCGCCATGGCCGAGGACGATGTGGCGCGCAGTTTCCACTTCGTTGCCACCTTTGATGACATCACCGAACTGCAATCCGCCCAGCGCAAAGCCGCGTGGTCCGATGTCGCCCGCCGCATCGCCCATGAAATCAAGAACCCGTTGACCCCAATCCAGCTTTCCGCCGAGCGCCTCAAGCGCCGGTTCGCGCGGGAAATTACCTCGGACCCCGAAACCTTTATCCAATGTGCCGACACCATCGTGCGTCACGTCGGCGATATCGGGCGGATGGTCGATGAATTTTCATCCTTTGCCCGCATGCCGCAGCCGGTGATCCGGCCAGAGCCGATCGGGCGGGTGCTGCGTGATGCCTTGGTGCTGCAGCAAACCGGCCACCCCGAAATTGGGTGGGAGGTGATCCTGCCCGACCCCGAAATCATCGCCCCCTGCGACCGGCGCCTGCTTGGCCAGGCGCTCACCAACTTGTTGCAGAACGCGGCCGATGCGGTCGCCATGGTCAGCGATGCCCGCATCGGTGTGAAGCTGGCTTTGGACGGCGGCCGGGTTTGTATCACCGTGTCCGATAACGGGGCCGGTCTGCCCGGTGACGATCGCGACCGGCTGACCGAGCCATACGTTACCCATAAAACCAAGGGCACCGGGCTGGGCTTAGCGATTGTGAAGAAGATCATGGAGGACCATGCCGGTAGCCTGCTGCTGGAAGACCGCGTCGCGGAGGCAAACTGGCCCGGAACCGGCGCGTCGGTTAGTCTGTGCTGGCCCGTTTCCGGGGTAGGGTCGTAGCTCATGGCGCATGAAATCCTTCTGATCGATGATGAACCCGACATCCGTATGGCGGTTGACGGAATTTTGCAGGACGAAGGCTACGAAACCCGCCAGGCCGCCGATTCTGATGCGGCACTTGCGCTGTTCCGCGCCCGCCGGCCGGCGTTGGTGATGCTCGATATCTGGCTGCAAGGTTCCAAACTCGATGGCATCGGCATCCTCGAAGCGATGCATGCCGAAGACCCATCCGTCCCCATTGTGATGATGTCCGGCCACGGCACCATCGAAATGGCGGTCTCGGCGATCCAGCTTGGCGCCTATGAATTCCTCGAAAAGCCGTTCAATACCGACCGGCTTCTGCTGGTCATCCGTCGTGCGCTGGAAGCCGCAAGCCTCGCCCGCGAAAACGCCGAACTCCGCCTGCGTGCCGGCCCGGAAACCGAACTCACCGGCGACAGCCCCGCGATCTCCGCGCTGCGTGCCGCCATCGAAAAAGTCGCCCCCACCGGATCGCGGGTCCAGATTAGCGGGGCGGCCGGCGCTGGCAAGGAAGTCGTCGCCCGGATGATCCACGCCCAATCGCGCCGGGCCGACGGGCCGTTCGTGGTGCTGAACTGCGCGACATTAAACCCCGCCCGTTTCGAGGAAGAACTGTTCGGCACCGAAGCCGCCCAAGATGTCCCGCGCCGCGCCGGCGTACTCGAACGCGCCCATGGCGGCACCCTGTTGTTGGACGAAGTCTCCGACATGCCGCTCGAAACCCAAGGCAAAATCGTCCGCGCACTGCAAGACAGTTCCTTCGAACGCCTCGGTGGCGCCACAAGGGTCAAGGTCGATGTCCGGGTGATTTCGACCACCAACCGCGACCTGCAAGCCGAGATCGCCGCCGGCCGCTTTCGCGAAGACCTGTTTTACCGCCTCGCCGTCGTGCCGCTGCGTCTGCCATCGTTGCGTGAACGCCGCGACGACGTCCCCGTGCTCGCCCGCTTGTTCTTCGCCCGCGCAGCCGACGCCTCGGGCGCGCCGGGCCGGGATTTGTCCACCGATACGCTCGCCACGCTGCAAGCCTATGACTGGCCCGGCAATGTCCGCCAACTCCGCAACCTGATGGACTGGCTCCAAATCATGGCCCCCGGCGGCCCGCACGACCCGATCCGCGCCGATATGCTGCCCCCCGAAATCTCCGGCGCCGCCCCGGTGCTGTTCAACGCCGACCCCTCTGCCGATGTGATGGCCCTGCCTTTGCGCGAGGCACGGGATTTGTTCGAAACCCAATATCTCCAGGCCCAGCTTCTGCGCTTTGGCGGTAACATCAGCCGGACATCGCAGTTTGTGGGGATGGAGCGGAGTGCTTTGCATCGCAAGCTTAAGCAGTTGGGGGTGGGTGACGAAAAGGCCTGAAGTAATACCAGCTCGCCTTGACGATGACTCTTCCATCGTCAAGGCGGGTTGGTATTGCGCGCCGGGTTGGCCGGCGGCGGCGCGCCAAGCAAAGACCTATACCTACCCGCGTTGACCCATTTTTCATGGGTCAACTTTTGATGAACCTGATTAGTTTCTCGAAATGAACTACCTACTCACCCTCACCCCCATTGCCAGAGACATCTCATCTCCCCGCCCCTGATACTGCAAGCCCTTGCGGGTCGCCCAGGAATTGATGGTGAAATAGACCGGGATCACCCCCATGTCCCCAACCGCGATTTCCGCCGCGCGCCCGAACAGCGCGTTGCGCTTCGGCTCGTCCAGCGTGCGCAGCGCCTCGCCCAACGCCGCATCGAACCCGGCATTTGACCAGCGCCCGCGATTGGACGGCCCCATGCCGGTTTTCGGGTCATAGGTTGCCATCAGCGCGGTCAGCGGGGACGCTGGATCGCCAGTCCCGACCCAGCCCGACAGGATCATGCTGAATTCGAGCTTGCTGCCGCGGCTGAATAATTGCGAGGCCGGCATCGGCGTCACGTTCACCTTGATGCCGATGCGGGCGAGCATCTGCCCGACCGCCTGCGCGACCTGGGCATCCTGCGGGAAACGGTCATTGGAGGATGCCATGGTGACGCTGAACCCGTCGGCCCAGCCGGCTTCGGCCAGCAATCGCTTCGCGCCATCGGGGTCATAGGCGCTGGGCTTGAGGGTGGGGCTCGCGCCAGGATTATCCGACGGTATATATTGCCCGGCGGCATGGGCCTGCCCGCCCAGCAGCCGATCGATCAAGCCCGGCCGGTTGATCGCAAGGTTTATTGCGCGGCGAACCTTGGCATCGCGCAGTGGGTTCCTGTCCATCGGTTTGCCGGCGGCATCCGCGATACCCGGCGAGGCATCGCGGGCGCTGTCCATCACGATATAAATGATCCGGAAGGCATCGGTTTCCCACAGCGCGAGCTTGGGATCGGCGAGCAGGCGGGCGCGGTCGGATGCCGGCACGCCTTCGATCATATCGACATCGCCGGCGAGCATTGCCGCCACCCGCGCGCCATCATTGGCGATCGGACGAATGGTGAGGTTGGCCCAGGGTTCAACCCCGCCCCAATAGTTCGGGTTGGCAGTCATCCGCAACCGGTCGCCGGGCTGCCACGACACGAAGCGATAGGGGCCGGTGCCAATCGCTGCCCGCCCGGCGTTGAAATCGGCGGTGCTGCGGCCCTCGGCGGCGTGGCGGGCGATGATCGAGATCTGCATCAGATCCCATAACAGGCCAGGCGCCGGGCCTTTGGTGTGGATGCGGATGGTTTCCGGGTTGACCACTTCAACCGAGGCGATCTGCTTGGTATATTGCGAATAAGACGACGGCGAGTTTGGCACGACAGGCGCCCGCGCCAGGGTGAACGCGACGTCGTCAGCGGTGAACGCCACCCCATCATGGAAGCGCACGCCCTGGCGCAAATGAAATTCCCAGACATCGTCGGCCACCACTTTCCAGCGATCAGACAGGCCTGGCATTTGTTCGCCGCGCGGTCCGGCCAGGATAAGCGCGTCGAAAACATGCTTGGCGGTCGCCCCGTTGGGGACATAGACGTGGAAATGCGGATCGATCGAACTCGGCTCGGTGCGCACCGCCATGGTCAGATCGGCGGCAAAGGCGGGGTTGGCGCCAAGCCACGCAGCGACCAGCCCGCCCAGTAAAGCGCTTTTCCGCGACATCATTGCCTCCTGCATTTTGTTGGGCGGAGGCTAGACCAATCACCGCCCGCCGCAAATCCCGGACGCCTGCAACAGGCACCTTGCCGGATGGCGGACTTCGGGGTGATATGCGCCACCGATCAGGAACCCGAGATGAGCGCTGCGCGACGCGATATTGCTGCCCTTTACAAAGAGCTCGGCCAGCGCGGCATGAATGTCGGTGCGTCGGGCAATGTGTCGGCGCGGGTCAAGGGCGGCATGATCATCACCCCGTCCGGCATCGCGGGTGATACGGTCCTGCCCAAGCTGCTGGTGCAGATGTCCCTCGACGGGCGCAGCAAAAGCAAGTTGCAACCATCGTCGGAATGGGAGATGCACGCCGCGATCTACCGTGCCGCGCCTGAAGCGATGGTGGTCGTCCACACCCATTCGCCCTACGCCACGGCTCTGGCCTGCCTGGGCCTCGCCTTGCCGGCCTTCCATTATGCAGTTCTGGAATTTGGCGGAGCCGAGGTCCGGATCGCGCCCTATCTGACCTTTGGCACGCCCGCGCTTGCCGCCGCAGCCGCTGAGGCGATTGCCGGGCGCACTGCGGCGCTGCTCGCCAATCATGGCATGATCTGCCATGGCGTATCGCCCCGCGCGGCCTTGCTGACGGCGTTGCGGCTTGAGGCGCTCGCCCAGCAATACCTCATTGCGCGCGCCGCCGGCACGCCGCGTTTGCTGAGCGAGGGCGAAATCGATGCCGCCCGCATGCGCTATCTGACCTATGGCCAAGTGGCCAAACGCAAGGATGACCTGAAATGACCGCGATCGACAGAGTATTGGCCCAGGCCGAAGCCGGGATGCCGGCCGCCCAGCAGCGCTGGATTGACTGGTTGCGCATCCCCTCGATTGGGGCGGCCCCCGAACATGCCGCCGATTGCCGAGCGGCGGCCGAATTTGCCCGCCAGCAGCTTGAAGACATGGGGTTTGACGCCAAACTGCGCGAAACCGGCGGGCATCCGGCGATCGTTGCCCACCATCCGGGGCCCGGCGGAAAGGTGCCGCATTTGCTCTACTATGGCCATTACGACGTCCAGCCCGCCGATCCGCTGAGCCTGTGGAACTCGCCGCCATTCGAGCCAACCATCGTCGATGGCCCGCACGGCAAGCGGGTTTATGCGCGCGGCGCGGTTGATGACAAAGGCCAGGTCAGCATGTGGCTCGGCGCGTTTCGCGCCTGGTTCGAGGCCACTGGCGGTCTGCCGTGTCGGATTACCGCGCTGATCGAAGGCGAGGAGGAAACCGGCAGCGTCAACTTCAAGCCCTTTGTCATCGCCAATCGCGACGAACTGAAAGCCGATATCTGTATTATTTCGGATACCGGGATGTGGGACATCAATACGCCCGCCATCAGCTCCAGCCTGCGCGGCATGACCTATATGGAAGTGACGTTGAAGGCAGCCAGCCGCGACCTGCATTCGGGCATGTATGGCGGATCGGCGCTCAACCCGATCAACGCGCTGACCAAGGCATTGGGCCAGTTGACTGACGCCCAGGGCATATCCAGGTGCCGGGCTTTTATGACGGGATTGCCGATATTTCGGCC
>JANYCX010000245.1 GCA_025360065.1 Acetobacteraceae bacterium
CACCGAAGGGGGGTCGCTAGACAAACGCAATGACGACAATGACGATTCATTTCGTTGGGACCTCGCTACAATATCTCATCTGAAAAAGAGGAATTGCGTCGCCGTCCGTGTTGATTCCATCGGCGAAAAGCGAAGACGTCGCAGCAACATCTGAAAGAACGTAATTGCTCAGGTTCCAAAAATTCGGTGGCAGTTTTGTCAGTTCCACCGGATCATTGGCACTCAATTCCGCCATCGCGAGCCCTTGCGTGGCGATCCAGTGGTACACAACGCACTTTGGGGTGGCCGCTAGATCGCCACCCAAGGCTCGCGATGACGATGGTCTGATTTTTCAGGTTCTCGCCAGGACAGAGTAATCATTATTTATTTGTCTTAAACACATCTATGTTGCCGCTCTTTATCAAAGGCGGGCAAAATCATGCTGGGCCGAATTGTGGAGATCGAGGGCGTTGGCCGAAGGCTGAGCCTGCATCGCGGCTTCCTCGCGATTGACGGGCCGGATGGTACCTTGGGCCAAGTGGCGCTCGATGACATCGATGCCCTGATGGTCACCAATCCCGCCACCAACATGACCGGCCAATTGCTCGCTGCTTTGGCCGAACGTGGCACACCGGTGGTGATTTGCGGCGCCAACTTCAAGCCGGCGGCTTATTTGCTGCCGGTCGATGGCCATTATGCCCAGGGTGACCGGGTCGAAGCCCAGGCCGCCGCCAGCCTGCCCACCCGCAAGCGGCTATGGGCCGATCTGGTGCGGGGCAAAATTCTCGCCCAGGCGGCGTTACTTGGCAGAATAGGACAAAACCCAATCCCAGTGTCCGCCCTCGCGGACCGGGTAAAGTCGGGCGATCCGGATAATTGTGAGGCCCAAGCCGCACAGCGCTACTTCCCCCTTGTCTTTGGCGCCGGCTTTACCCGTGGCCGCGAAGACCTTGTCGCCAATGCCTTCCTGAATTACGGCTACACCGTGCTGCGCACCGCCACCGCACGGGCGATTGTTGCGTCCGGGCTACACCCGTCTTTGTCGCTCGCCCATCGCTCGCGCGGGGAGGCATTGCGTCTCGCCGATGATCTGATGGAACCCTTCCGCCCGGCGGTTGATCTGGCGGCACTCGGGCTGCTCCGCGCAGGCCATGATGCGATGTCTCCGGCGGCCAAGCGTGAACTCGTGGCCGTGCTGCATGCCGATTACCTGACCGCCGAAGGTATGGCGCCCTTGGCCAATGTCCTGGGGCGCTTGGCGATGTCGCTGGGGCAAGTCTTCCTCGGCGAGCGCAAAACCCTGGCGCTACCCAAATCGCCCATCCCGGTCGCCGAGGCGGCCGTGGACGCGGGTCCGTGATCGGGGTCTCACATCTGTCGGGGTATCGTATCTTGTGGGTAATGGCGCTGTTTGATTTGCCGGTAATGACCAAGCCTGAACGCAAGCGGGCCACCGGATTTCGCAACTTCCTGCTGGATGAAGGCTTCGCGATGATGCAGTATTCCTGCTATCTGCGCTTTACAGCGGGACGCGAACAGGCCCAGGCGATGACCCGCCGGATCGGCCAGGCAGTCCCCAATCCCGGCAAGGTTGAGGTCATTTGGTTTACCGACAAACAATACGAATCGATCCAAAGCTTTCGTGGCGTCGGTACCACAGCCCGGCCGGAAAAACCGGGGCAGTTGGCATTATTTTGACCGAAGCGGGGGTAAAATCATGCCCCACCCAGCGCGTGAAGCAGAATTTAGGCCAAAAAACCGGCGACGGGGGGGTGGCCAACCCACCGATTTCATTGGTTTTTGACTCAGAAAATCAAAGAAAACCCCATGATAACATAAGGTTATCATGGGGTTGTTCTAGCAGAGAACGCGGCGAGGCCCAACCGCAACT
The DNA here is from genome assembly GCA_025360065.1 of Acetobacteraceae bacterium. Classification (GTDB taxonomy): domain Bacteria; phylum Pseudomonadota; class Alphaproteobacteria; order Acetobacterales; family Acetobacteraceae; genus CAITOL01. Next base: position 1,871 of record JANYCX010000245.1, read on the forward strand.
AGGTTTGTCCCTTGCCGCGCACGCCGGCAGTTCTAGCAGAGAACGCGGCGAGGCCCAACCGCAACCGATACGGAGTCGGGCAAACTATACACTGAGTTCTAGCAGAGAACGCGGCGAGGCCCAACCGCAGCCCCAACCGCCAATCACCCCACCCCCATCCCCGCCAACACACAACCCAACCCAATCAGCCGATGCCGCGCACTCCGCGCCGCCAGCAAAATCGCGGTCAGGCCCGCAATCGTGGTATCGAAATCGTCATTGACCAGCACATGATCAAACTCCCCGGCATGGGACATTTCCGCCACGGCGGCCGCCATGCGCCGCGCCACCGCGTCATCCGGATCGCCGCGCCCACGCAGCCGGCTGGCCAGCACGTCCACGCTTGGCGGCAAGATAAATACCCCCACCACGTCGCCCGGCAATGCCGCCCGCAACAGCCGATGTCCCTGCCAGTCAATATCGAACAACACGTCATGCCCAGCGGCCAAGGCGCTTTCCACCGGCGCGCGCGGCGTGCCGTAGCTGCGGCCAAACACATGGGCGTGTTCCAAAAACCCGCCCGCTGCCACCAGCGCGTCGAACTCGGCCTGGGGGCGAAACAAATAATGCACCCCGTCAACCTCGCCATCGCGCGGGGCGCGGGTGGTCATGCTGATCGACAAGGCAAGATTGCTGTCAGCCGCGATCATCCTGCGTGACAGTGATGTTTTCCCCGTGCCCGATGCCGCCGCCAGCACCAGGCAAACCCCGCGCCGCGCAATCATTCGACATTCGCCACTTGTTCGCGCAACTGCTCAAGCGTGGCTTTCAGCTTCAGCCCGGTGGCCGTCAACCCCACCGATGCCGATTTGCTGCACAGCGTGTTGACCTCGCGGTTAAACTCCTGCAACAAAAACTCAAAGCGCCGGCCGATATT
>JANYCX010000001.1 GCA_025360065.1 Acetobacteraceae bacterium
CCCTTGATGTTGACCCATGAAGACTGGGTCAACGGCGCTTGGTATAAGTCTTTGCTTGGCGCACCGCCGCCGGCCAACCCGGTGCGCAATACCAAGCGCCCGAATGGCTGGAAGAGTCAGCCATTCGGGCGCTTGGTATTATGTTTTCGTGCTGCCGAATTTGCTGGTGTTTGGGATTTTCGTTGTTCTGCCGATGATCCTCAACATCTGGTACGCAACGACATCGGGCGTCGAGTTGATGCCGGAAAAGCGACCTTTCGTCGGCGGTGCCAACTTCGCCGAGCTGCTCGCCTGCTCGCTGGCCTGCAAGCCATCCCGCCGGATTTGTACGAGGCCGCGGAAATGGACGGCACCCCAACGTGGCGCGTCTTCACGCGTATCACCATGCCATTGCTGATGCCCAACATGGCGGTCGTGCTGCCACTGGCCGCGCCCGCGCTCGCGGTACTGGCGATCTTTTCGGTGGTGTGGCGCTGGAACGACTTCTTGTGGCCACTGATCGTGCTGAACCGCGAGGAGGTTCACCCTGCAAATCGGCCTCGCATCATTCCAGGGCGAACTGCAAACCCAGTGGCATTATCTGCTGGCGATGACTGTGGTAACATTGTTGCCAGTAACGTTGGTATTCGCGTTCCTGCAGAAATACATCACAACAGGGATAGCGTCGGCCGGGATGAAATAGTCAGCAATTGCGCAAACCCCGTAACACTTTCCATCCGCCGTCAATGCAACCCTGCGGCCACATCCACCACCCCGGTGATGATGATCTGGGCGCCGATGCACAGCAGCAGAAACGCCGAAAGCCGCGCGATGGTGCGGCGTGCCGGTGCCCCGATCAGGCCGCCCACCCGGTCTGCGGATCGGTAACATAGCCAAACTATCACTGCGATCGCGACGGCTGCCGCCGACATGCCAAGAAAGAACCCCAGCAGCCCCACCTCCGGCCGCCCAGCCCCCAGCGCCACCGCAACCGCAATCGTCCCCGGCCCGGTGGTGAACGGCAGGGTCAACGGAAAGAACGCGATATCTTCCACCCGGCCCTGCGAACTCTCCGCCTGCTCCTGCTTGCGGGCCTCCTGGCGTTCCGGCGCCGACAGCAAATCCCAGGCGCGCAACGCCACCACCGACCCACCGGCGATGCGCAGCGCCGCCAGCGAAATCCCAAAGAAATTCAATACATAAGCGCCACCCCATAGCGCGCCGAGCATCACCACCAGCGAATAAAGCCCAACCCGATTAGCCAGCCGCATCCGGTCGGCAGCGGAATATCCGGCGGCCACATCATTGAAAATGAACGCCGCGCCTGGCGGATTGACGATCGAAAACAGCGCCGGAAACGCAAGCAGAAATGCGGCGACCGCCGGCTGCATCAGTGAACCCGATGGTCCTGATGCGGGCTGTCGAGGCTGAACGTCGGGATGGTCAGGTCCAGTTTCTCCCCGGTTTGCACCACCACGGCGTGATACATTCCACCCATAAAGCCGGACGCCGTCGTCAGCGGGGTGCCCGAAGTGTACTCGAACATCTTACCCGGATCGATCACCGGGGTTTCCCCTACCACGCCATCGCCATGCACCGATTGGGTGCGGCCTTGGGCATCGGTGATGTGCCAAGTGCGTTTCAGCACCTGAACCGCGTCATCACCCTGGTTTTCGATGCGGATGCGATAAGCCCAGAAGAACTCCCCCTCATCCGGGTTTGACTTGTCAGCCAGGAAGAAGGACCGCACGCTGATCTTCACACCCTGGGTTGTTGCCGTGTAATCTTTGCCCATCGCCGTCTAACCCCGCATGATTTCCAGCCCTTGTAGCAGATCATCGGTAATGTCGGCGACATCTTCCAAACCAACTGACAATCGGATCACACCATCGGTGATGCCAAGCTTGGCGCGTTCCTCCGCGCCGATGCGCATATGGGTAGTGGTGGCGGGGTGGGTGGCAAGCGATTTGCTGTCGCCGAGATTGTTGGACACCTTGATAAGTTGCCACGCATTCATCAGCTTGAAGGCCGCGTCCTTGCCGCCAGCAACCTCGAACGTCACCAAGGTACCACCGCCGGTCATTTGCTGCATGGCAAGTTTCTGCTGCGGATGGTCGGCGCGGGTCGGATACCAAACCCGGGAAATGCCATTTTGCCCGGCAAGGAAATTCGCCACGTGCTCCGCCGCCCGGCAGCCCGCATCAATGCGTAGCGCGAGAGTTTCGAGCCCCTTCAGCATCACCCAGGCGTTAAACGCCGACATTGATGGGCCAGTGTTGCGGATGAAGGGCTGCAACACATCATCGACCCATTTCTGGGTGCCCAGCACCGCGCCGCCCAGCATCCGGCCTTGGCCGTCGATATGCTTGGTGCAGGAATAAACCACCACATCGGCGCCAAGTTGCAGCGGCTTTTGCAGCAAGGGCGTGGCGAAAACATTGTCCACCACCACGATCGCACCGGCGGCATGTGCCAAATCGGCGACCGCCTGCAAGTCGACGATTTCGAGCATTGGGTTTGATGGTGATTCGAGCAGCACCAGCGCCGCTTGCGTCGCCAATGCGGTGCGCCACTGCGCCAGATCGCCGCCATCAACGAACTCGGTCTTAATGCCGTAGCGCGGCAGCAATGTCGAAACGATCCAGTGGCACGACCCAAACAACGCCCGTGACGCCACCACCCGATCGCCGGTTTTCAGATGCGACAGCAACGCCGCATGCACCGCCGCCATCCCCGTCGCGGTTGCCCGACAGGCTTCTGCGCCTTCCAGCATCGCCAGGCGATTTTCGAACATCGCAACGGTCGGGTTGCCGAAGCGGGAATACTGGTAATGGGTGACCTCGTTCTTGAAGGTCGCCTCGGCCTGCTCGGCACTGTCATAAACAAAGCCGGAGGTGAGGTAGAGCGCTTCGGCGGTTTCGCCATGCGGCGACCGATCGAGCCCGCCTTGCACCAGTATGGTCGCGGGGCGGTAGACTTTGGCAGATGTGGTCATGGTTCTTGGCCCTGTACTAAGATGGGCCGACCCTCAGATGCAGCGGACATGGCTGTCCGCTGGCCTCTTTAGCGCGCTTATTTCACCTCGCCGCAATCCGGCCGGACAAATCACGAGGACCGGCAAACCGGTAGCATTAGTCCTAGCGGCGGGGGAAAGCTGCGTCAATACAAGCAAATTCGTATGTTGTTGCCGACACCAACCGTCGCGGCGTTAGTCTAACCAGATTTTTATTCCCAACCTGAATATTTCGGCCCTACAGTCGCGAAAGTCAGGTGCCCGCGCCGTATAACACGCGGGTCAACAGATCGCGACCGAACTAATCGGTGCCGAACCAAAACGCATCTTGCGGCGGACGAAATCGCATTCGGATTTTCATCGCCGTCGGGTCAAGCCCGGTGTTATACATCGCCGTTAACGCCATCGAAAATCGAAATGGGATCGGCGGCGCAGGATACCTTGTTGCGGCTAGAGATGCGCATGGGACGCTTTGCTTTTTCTGCTTTGAGGGGGGAGCCTGCGTGGAGTGCTGGCCATCGTCAATCGTCACGTTTTGCCCTGGCGGCTCGGGTATCCAGCGTTTAGGCTGTTCCCCGACGTCAGTAGGGGGACGAGTCGTGGATAATAGTTTCGAGCAGCAAATCACCGCCCTCGATCACTTGCTCGCCGATTCTGAAAAGCACGGCAAAGCGCTGCTCGCCCGAGTTCGCGGCCTGCGCAAGAAAGCCGTCGCCGGAGAACTTGCCTCGCTCGCCGGGCTATTCGACCCGGTTCCGCGCCAAGTCGAACAATTTGCCGCCTCGATCGAAACTGCCCGCGATGCACTGCGATATGATGCCGCCGCAGCGCTGACCGATGGCTCCTACCTCGCCGAATTGCAGGCCGAGGCCCAGGCCCAAGGCGTGGTACTGACCGAGCGCGATGGCCGGCTGTCCGCGTTTCCGTTGCTGCTGAAGCTGGAGCCGAGAACCCCTGGCGTGCGCATCGGCCGCAAGCTCGAACGCCGGTTGCGACCAAGCCTGCTGATTGCGCTGTTGCGCCAAGCCCAAGCCGCCACCGGTTTTGATGCCGCCCGCGTGCTCGGGCAGCTGTTCGCCGTCTATGGCATTTTGGCACGCATCGTCCAGCCGGGCTGGCGCGCGGACAGCCTTGGTGATGGCCCGGTGGTGGCGCTGAACGACATCCATGCAGCCCTGACTGTGCTGCCGGTCGCCGCCGCGTCGTACCCGCGGGAAGCTTTTGCCGTCGATCTGCTCCGCCTCAACCGGCTGCCCGATACCCGCACCAGTGGCGGCCATCGCTTCAGCCTGCCGGCCTCGACCGGCAGCAAGGGCCGCGACCGGCTGACGGTTTATGACGAAACCGGCGGCGAGCACATCTATGTCGGCATTCGCTTTTCCCGCGACGGCAAGCCCGCATGAGCCTGAAGCTCGACGCCTGGCTACAGCCGATGGCACGGGAATATCTCGCCGATTTCATTCCCGCCGGCGGGGCGGCGATACGCTTCGTGGTGGTCGATGATGCCGACCTACCGGCACTCTGCGCTGGACTAAGCGCGGCCGCCGAGGATGCCGGCCTGCCGATGGTCCAACTCGATACCGCGAATACCCGCTTGCACATGCTGCAATTCGTCTTTTTCGCCATTGCCCGCGCGGTTGATTGGGACGCCCAGTCGCAAACCCGCCTGGAATCTCTGCTGGGCGATGCCGGATATGTGTGGCCGGAGCCGGGCAAGCGCATGTCTCTCGTGGCCCTCGCGCAAGCCAATGGCGTCGCCGCCCCGCTGCTGCGCACCACGCTGCACCAGCACATCACCCGAACGGTCTGGCACGATCGGGGCCTTGCCCAGGATTTTCGCAAAGCGATGAGCGCGCTGCTGGTCGCAAGGCTGGAAGACGATCAGGACACGCTGCGCGATGGCGTGCTGGACTGGTTGCGCGGCGATTTACGCAACCTTAAGGCGGTGCGCGGGGCTGCGATTGGTGCACGCATCGGCCGGCATAATGCGCGCGCGATGCTGGTGTCATTGTTCCATTGGCTGCGCGGCTGCGGCCATCAAGGGATGGTGGTGCTGCTCGACCTCAATCGCCTATTGCGCGAACGCCGTGAAATTGCCGATGGCCTGGTCTATACGCCCGCTGCGGTGATGGATTGCTACGAAGTGCTGCGCCAGATCATCGATGATTGCGAGCATTACGAAGGCCTGTTCCTGGTTGCCCGAGCCGACCGAAGACTGATCAACGACGACGCCCCCAAGCGGGCATTGAGCCAGTACACCGCGCTCAAGATGCGGGTCTGGGACGATGTGCGCCCGTCCGGCCGCGATAATCCATTGGCGCCGCTGGTGGTGCTGGCGCCATGACCGATCTTCCCCAACACCAAGCCAGGGTCGCCATTGAAGCCTTGCGCGCCGGGGTGCCCAACCGCGCCGCGATCCGCCTCCTCGGGTCGCTGGAAACCACGATTGAGGCGGCGTTCACCCGCGCCCTCGATGCAGTATGGGACCCCAGCCCGGCGCCCGGCATTGCCTTCGCTGGTGGCTTCGGGACCGGCAAATCGCATCTGCTGGGCTATCTGCGCGAGGCGGCATTAAAGCGGAACTTCGTCGTCAGTTGGATCACCGTCAGCAAGGAAACCCCGCTTTCCCAACCCGGCCTGATGTTCGCCGCTGCCATGCGTGGCGCCATTGTGCCCGGCAGCGCAGACGACGCCATAACCGCGCTGCTCGATGCCGTGCAGGGCCGGGCTGGCGCGGTTCAGGCGCTCGAACTCTGGGCCAGCCTGCCCAAATCCGGCTTGGCGCAGGTCTTCGCCGCGGTCATCCATTTGCTAAACCGTAACCTCGCGCCGGAATTGATGCAGGGGATTGAGGCGTTTTTGTCCGGCGGCAAACCGCCGACTGCTTTGGTGCGCAAGCAGCTTGCCGGTCTTGGCGCGCGCGGCATGTTCGATCTTGGCGGCGTCAATGCGGCGAGTTTGCAGTTGCAACGCCCGCGCTTCATGGCCGAACTGATCCGCGCTGCCGGCTATGCGGGCTGGTGCGTGTTGATTGATGAGGTTGAGTTGATCGGGCGCTACGGTCCGCTACAGCGCGCGATGGCCTATGGCGAATTGGCAGGCTGGCTCGGTCTGGCATCGGATAGTCGGGTGCCCGGCCTGCACACGACCTGCGCGATCACCGATGATTTCGCCGATCAGGTCATCAACGGCCGCCAGGACGACGAAAAACTGCCGGAACGGTTGCGCCTGAAAGCCCGGCCGCGTCAGGCCGAAAATGCCATCGCAGCCATGGAGAAAATCAAGACCGCACCCTTGTTGCGCCCACAAACCGACGCCGATCTGGCGCGCCATGGCGAAACCCTGCGCCGCGCCTATGCGCTGGCCTATGGCTGGGGCGCGCCCGGCCCGGAAATCGCCGAACGGCTGGTCAACCGTACCGTGCGCCATCATGTGCGCGGCTGGATCGCCCAATGGGACATCCAGCGCCTGCTCGGCGATCACGCCGGGATCGAAATAATCCCTATTGCGCCTGACATCACCCAGGACGAAGATTTCGCAGCACCTCCGCCGGATGATGACGAAGACTGAAACGCCGTTCGGCTTGAACTGGCGCCATGATTTGTTCGCCTTCCAGCAGGCTGGCATTGCACGGCTGGTCGCCGGCTCCGCGTTGTTGGCTGATGACATGGGCCTGGGCAAAACCATCCAGGCGATCGGCGCCTTGCGGGTATTGGGTCACGAAGCTGTCCCCGCATTGCTGGTGGCGCCCGCCAGCCTAGAGCATCATCCGATCGGCTTGCCTATTCGATCGGATAAAGATGATCGTGAAAACAAGACTCTAGAGCGTGTCCGCTGATTCAACCTGAACGGATCACGCTCTAGTCCTGCAATGGCGTGCCCAACTGCGCGATTGGGCACCGGAATTACGGCCATCCACCGTGCTGGGCTCGGTCGAAGATCGTCTCCTGGCCTGGCGTCGTCCGGCGGATATTTACCTGACCAGCTATGATAGTTTGCAAAGCGATATCCTGCTGAACGATCCCGCTGGCCCGCGCGAGCGTCCCTGGGCAGTGGTGATCGCCGATGAGGCACAGCGGATCAGGAACGCTGAAACCGTGTCCGCGATGACGGTGAAGCGCCTGCGCACCCGCCGCGCCTGGGCGCTGACCGGCACGCCGCTGGAAAATCGCGCCGATGATCTGGTCTCCATTCTCGATTTCGTCGCCCCTGGCCGCTTCGACAAAAGCGAAATAATGGTTGGCTTTCGCCGCCTGCTTACCGAAATGCAACTGCGCCGCCGGCGTGCCGATGTGCTGCCCGATCTGCCGCCGAAAACGGTCTTCGCCATCGATCCGGGGATGACCCACGCCCAACGCGCGGCCTATGACGTTGCCGAGCGCGAGGGCAGGGTGTGGCTGCGCTCGCTCGGGCGGCGCGCCGAGGTGACCGAAATCCTCGAATTGCTGCTGCGGCTCAAGCAGCTTTGCAACGCGCGACCGCAGGACGGGCAGTCGGCGAAGCTCGATGATCTCGAACGGCGCATCGAAAGTGTGGCCGCGAACGGCGAAAAATCGCTGGTGTTCAGCCAGTTCGTCGCCGCCCCGTTTGGCGTCCACGCCATCGCGGAGCGTCTGCGCCGGTTCGCCCCGCTCACCTTGATCGGCGGGCAGACCCCGGACGAGCGCACAAAAATTCTTGCCGCGTTCAACGATGATCCGCGCCATAAGGTTCTGATTGCCTCGTTGCGCGCCGGCGGTGTCGGCCTCAACCTCACTGCGGCATCGGTGGTGTTCCATTTTGACCGCTGGTGGACGGCGGCGACCGAACGCCAAGCCGAAGATCGCGCCCACCGCATCGGCCAGACCCGCCCGGTGCAGGTCTTCATCTATATTTGCCGCAACAGCGTCGAAGAACGCATCGCCGCCATCATTGCCAGGAAGCAGGCTTTGTTCGATCTGTTTGTCGATGGCATCGACGTCGCCGGACTGGCGCGGCTGGAGCTTGCGGATTTGTTGGAGGCGGCGGCTGGATGATGCAATGCGCCATGCACCAAGCGCGGAAGTGACTTGCGTTCCCATGCGCAGTGATGCCTAATTACATATTGTCTCAAACTTATGGAGCACACCCATGGCCAACCTCACCCGCCGCCAGGCCCTCGCCGGCGCTGCCGCCTTGCCGATCGTGCTGCAACCCCCCGCCTGGGCCGCCACCCCCAAAGATACTTTGGTGATCGCCAAGCAGATCGACGACATCATCACCCTCGACCCCGGCGAATGCTACGAACTCAGCGGCGTTGAGATCTGCACCAATGTCTATGACCGTATTCTGCGCTACGAAGCAGAAGACCTCACCAAAATGGTCGGCGGCGTCGCGGCAAGCTGGACTGTTAGCACCGACGGCAAGACCTTCACCTTCAAGCTGCGCCCCGGTCTGAAATTCCACTCCGGCGCGCCGGTGACCGCCGAAGACGCCGCCTGGTCGCTGCAGCGCGTGGTCATGATGGACAAGACCCCGGCCTTTCTGATCACCCAGCTTGGCTGGACCAAGGCCAATGCGAAGGACCTGATCAAAGCACCTTCGGCCGATACGCTGACCTTCACCATCACCGAAGGCTTCGCGCCGTCGATGGTGTTGAACCTGATGACCTCGATCATCGCCTCCGTCGTCGAAAAGAAGGTCGCGATGGCCAATGAAAAGGACGGCGATTACGGCAATGGCTGGCTCAAGCTGAAC
>JANYCX010000002.1 GCA_025360065.1 Acetobacteraceae bacterium
CCCTTGATGTTGACCCATGAAGACTGGGTCAACGGCGCTTGGTATAAGTCTTTGCTTGGCGCACCGCCGCCGGCCAACCCGGTGCGCAATACCAAGCGCCCGAATGGCTGGAAGAGTCAGCCATTCGGGCGCTTGGTATTACCGAAACGGGAGATGGACATGGCTGCAGCACGCAATGGTCTCGCGAGTGTGAGTTTGGGCACGACCAAGGAAATCGGCTTGCGGCTGGTTGCGGACGGCCGCTTCGAGAATTTATCAGAGGCATGCCGCGCCGGCCTTCGACGCTTGGCGGAGGACGAGCGGGTTGTTGATCTGCTGGTCGCGCTGGGTGAGGAGGGGATGGCAAGCGGCATCGACGAGACGTTCGATATCGTCGCCTTCATTCAGGAGACGCGGGCAGACAAGTGAAGCTCGTCTGGTCCAAAATCGCTGCGGCTGAGTTGCGAGAGTTACGGCAGTCTTCCGTGGATCGCTGGGGCCACGACGTTTCACGGCGCTACCTGGAAGAATTGCGGGAGGCTGCGGAACAGCTGAGCGGCGACCCGTTTCGCGCAAGGCCGCTAAGGGGGCCATTCCGCATCCTTCGCGTTCGGTCGCATTACGTGATTGCGCGCGTGGATTTGGGCGCGGACCGTCTTATTATCGCGCGGGTGCTGCACGTTGCGATGGATATTGAGCGGCATCTTGGCTGGGCATGAGTGATCAGGTGTTTTTGGTAAGGCGTAAAACTTAGAAGTATGGCGGGCTTCCATCGGATGTCGGGTCGTTCGGGCGGAAAAGCTTGCTATTGAGGATGTGAGTATGTTAATAAAAAAACCATGAATACATCACCGCCGCTTTCACCATCACCGCTGAGCCTGGGAGACGACGCCGCCGAGTTTGCGCGTCGGCTGCGGCTGATCTCGGCTGGGTTGGCGGCGCTGGTGGCCCGGCGATTTTTGCGAATGCCGCATCTGGTGGGTTTGACGATATTGGTTTGGACCCGGATCACCCGCGTGGTGCGGCGGTTTGAGCGGATGGTGGTGCGGCCGGCACGGGTTGGGGCTGCCAGAGCACGGCGGGGGCATAACCGGCGGGCGCCGTCGGGCCGGTTGCCCAGCGGGCGCGGCTGGCTGGTGCGCGAATTGGGGTGGGAGGCGGCGGGTTACATGGCGCAGCTTGAGGCGCTGTTGGCCGACACTGCGATGCGGGCGGTGCTGACGCGGCTGCCCGGCGCGGGCCGGGTGTTACGGCCGCTATGCCGGATGTTGGGGGTGCCGGCGGCGGCAATTGCGCCGGCGGTAGTGGACGTGGCCGAGGCGCAAATTGCGGCGGCGGCGCCGATTCCAATTGTATGGCAACGCGTGGACCCTGGCGGCGTGCCGGGCGGCGTCGGTGATTGTGGTGATTTCAAAACAAAATGACCGGATGACCGGTATAATTGCGCGTATTTTGTTACGATATCGTAATTATTTTCCATGCATGATCCCTTGATAGCAGACCTTCCTTCAGGCTTTTGGCTTCGGCCGATAAGCCTCGGCAATATTGGCCCCCAGCGCCCCCAGGAACATCAACCCCGCCATCGGCCGTGCCGTCCCGTCTTCCAGCAGCCCGACCAGCAGGCCGGAAACCCCGGCGAGGATAAATTGCAACGTGCCCATCAGTGCCGACGCACTGCCGGCATGGGCGGCGTGGCGGGCCATGGCGCCGACGGTCGCGTTTGGCATAGTAAAGCCCTGGCTCGACATCGCGAACACCACACACACCGCCACCAGCGGCCAGGTGGCGTAGCCGGTGAACGAAATAATCGCCATCACCAGGGTTGCCACCAGCATTACCCGCATCGACACGCGGGAAATTGCCTGTGTCCCAAAGCGATGCAGCAAACGCGGGTTGATCTGCGACGCCAGGATGAAACCGCTGGCGCAGGCGCCAAACAGGAACCCGTAGCTGCTCGGTGGCAGGCCAAACGTGGTGATGAACACGGTCGGCGAGCCGGCGAGGTAGGCGAACATGCCAAACATCGCCATGCCGCCCATCATGGTGTTGGTGATGAAGCCGCGTTCGCCCATCACCTGGACGTAGCGGCTGATCTGGGCGGTGAAGCCGAGCTTGATGCGGCGCGCTTCCGGCAGGGTTTCCGGCAGCAGGAACAACACGCCGACCAGGCAAATGCCGCCATAGGCCGCGCAGACCCAGAAAATCGCCTGCCAGCCCCAGACGCCGAGCACCAGGCTGCCCACAGTGGGCGCCATGATCGGGGCGACGCCCATGACCAACATCATCCTGCTCATGATCCGGGCCGCGGCGTGGCCCTCGGCGAGGTCACGGACCATGGCGCGGGTGATGACGCCGCTCGCCGATCCGCCAAATGCCGACAGGCCGCGCATGATCGACAGGCCGAGCAGGCTCGGCGTCAGCGCACAGCCGATGGTGGCCAAAGTGTAGATCACCATCCCGATGGCGAGCGGCCAGCGCCGTCCGTAGCGATCGGACAACGTGCCCTGGGTGATCTGGCCGACGGCGAGACCCAGGAAATAGGCGGCCAGGGTGATCTGCACCGAGCCGGGGCCAGCGTTCAGCCCGGCCTCGATGGCGGGGAAGGCCGGCAAATACATGTCGGTGGACATCGGCCCGATCGCCGACAGCATGCCGAGAAAGCCTGGCAACCAGGGGGGAAATTTCATCGGCGCAGTGTGCCGGATTTTGCTGCATCTGCGAAGTGCGTCGGGCGAATGGGGGATGGGTGCGTCCCGATTTGACCGCAATGGCCATCGCCGCACATACAGGTATCGCGGCGCTGCCGCACTGCAATGGAGCGTGTTCTATGCCGAGTGAAACCAGCACTATCATTGCCGTCGCCGATGCGGTCTGGACCGGCCCGTTTGCAACGCCAGGCCAGCAAGTCGGCGCGGCGATGGAAGCGATCGTATTCGTGACCGCGCTTGATGCCAACGGCCAGGTCGCGGTTTCTGCGCGCTTGCAGATTTCCCCCGACGGCCAGCATTGGGTCGATGACGGCACCAGCTTTGTGCTTCCATACCGTCCTGGCGAAGTGACCTTTGCCCGCGCCCGCCATTTTGGCGCCTGGTTGCGGGTTGTGGGGGTGCTGCCCGAGGGCGCGACCTTGCAGGTTAGCGTAACGATCGTCTGCAAGGCCTGATGGGTGACAGGCCGCACAAGTTTTTCGCCGAATGTTCGTGCGGGGCCTTGATGCGCAGGCCGGCCCGCGTTACGGTTGCATGGCAGATGCTGCTTCAAAGCGTGGCACAATAACGTAATACGTCTCCAGACCGTCCCTGGAGTGCGACATAAAACAGGGAGGGTTCGTGATCGTTGCTCGATGGAAGAACTGTCTTCGCCGCCTGTCGGCAGGTCAAAGCTGATGGCAGAGTCTTTACCCCATTTGATGCGGGTCACCGACGTCGAAATGCGCTTCGGCGGCATTGTCGCCTTGGCCGGTGTTTCGTTTGACGTCGAACGCAACCAGATTTGCGGCCTGATCGGGCCGAACGGATCGGGAAAGACCACGCTGTTCAACTGTATCAGCGGTTTTTATCGCCATTCCCGCGGCGATATCGTGTTTGACGGCGTTTCGCTGACCGGCCAGCCGCGCCATCGCATGGCGGGCTTGGGCCTCGGTCGCACCTTCCAGAACGTTGCCTTGTTCCGCACCATGACTGTGCGCGAAAACATGTTTGTCGGCGCCCATCATCTTGGGTCATCCGGTTTCATTGCCAACGCGTTGCGCCTTGGCAAGCCGCGTGCCGAAGAAGCCGCCGACGGTGAACGGCTGGAAAAACTGCTCGACCTGCTCGAACTGCGCGCTGTCGCCGACACCGTCGTTGGTGGCCTGCCATTTGGCTGGCAGAAGCGGGTCGAACTCGCCCGCGCCCTGATCGGGCAGCCGAAAATGCTGATGCTGGACGAACCGGCCGGCGGTCTGAACCATGGCGAGGTCGATGAACTTGCTGTGCTGCTGCTGAAAATTCGTGAGAATTTCGATCTCAGCATCCTGCTGGTCGAACATCACATGAGCCTGGTGATGCGGGTGTCGGACAAGGTCATTGCGTTGGAGTTCGGCCAGAAAATCGCCGACGGCACGCCCGATGAAGTCCGCAGCCATCCCGAAGTCATTCGCGCCTATCTCGGAGACACATCGCATGCAGCCTGAAACCAAGCTGCTGGAAGTTAAGGGGCTGCGGGCCGGCTACGGTGAAACCTGGGCGGTGCATGGCATCGATTTTGAGGTTATGGCCGGCCGCGTGACCGCGCTGCTCGGTGCCAATGGTGCGGGCAAAACGACAACTTTGCGTGCGATCAGCGGCATGGTGAAAACCGCCGGCACGGTCGATTTCAACGGCAAATCCCTGGTCGGGATGAAAACCGAGGCGATCGCCGCGGCCGGCATTGCCCATGTCCCCGATGGCCGCGGCACTTTTATGGAGCTGTCGGTCGAAGAAAACATGAAGCTCGGCGCCTACACCCGCAAGGGCGATCAGACTGCCGAGTTCGACCGCATGTTCGCCTATTTCCCCAAGCTGAAGGAACGCTTCCGCCAGCAGGCCGGGCTGCTTTCGGGTGGCGAACAGCAGATGCTGGCGATTGCCCGCGCATTGCTGCTGAAGCCGAAGCTGCTGCTGCTGGACGAGCCGAGCTTTGGCCTCGCGCCCCTGATCGTGCGCGAGATTTTCGACATCATGCGCCAGATCAAGGATCGCGAAGGCGTCGGCATTCTGGTGGTTGAACAGAATGCCAGCCTGGCGCTGGACATCTCGGAAAACGCCTATCTGCTGGAAACCGGCCGGATCGTGATGTCTGGCGCCTCAAGCGAAATTGCCAAGGATGAGGGGCTGCGACGCTCCTATCTTGGCTACTGAAAGGGACCTGATCCATGGACGGCGTTTTGCACCAGGTCTTTTCGGGCATCGCATCGGGCGGCATTTATGCCTCGATCGCGCTTGCGCTCGTGATGATTTTCACCGCGACCCACCACGTCAACTTCGCCCAGGGCGAAATGGCGATGTTTTCGACCTATATCGCACTGACCTTAATTGAGGCGGGCGTGCCGTATTGGGGTGCGTTTGCGATCACCATTGTGTTTGCCATGGTGGTTGGCACGATCGTGCAGAAGATTTTGATGGAGCCGTTGATGAACGCGCCCGTCCTGGCATCGGTGGGGGTTTTCATCGGGCTGCTGTTCATCTTCAACTCGGTCGCCGGCTGGATTTTCACCTATACGCTGAAGCCTTTCCCTACCCCGTTCGGCGAGGGCGGTCCGTTGCTGGGTGGCTTCTTCTCGCGCCATGAACTTGGCTCGACCGCGATAACCGTGGTGGTGCTGTTCTCGGTCTGGGCGTTCTTCCGCTTTACCAGCCTGGGCCTGGCGATGCGGGCGGCAGCGTTTAACCCGGTGTCGTCGCGCCTTGTCGGTGTGCCGGTGGCCACGATGTTGGCGCTCGGCTGGGGATTGGCGTCGGGCATCGGCGCAATTGCCGGGATGATGGTCGCCCCGATCGTGTTCCTTGATCCGAACATGATGGGCGGCGTGCTGCTGTATGCCTTCGCCGGCGCGCTGCTGGGCGGCATCACCAACCCGCTCGGCGCGGTGCTGGGCGGCTTCCTGGTTGGCATCATCGAAAACCTCGGTGGCGCATATATCGTCGGAACTGAACTGAAACTGTCGCTTGCGCTCATCATTATCGTTGCTGTGTTGACACTGAAACCTGCCGGCCTGTTCGGTAAGGTTCTGGCGAGCCGGGTGTAGTCATGGAAAATACAATGTCGCGCACTGGCATCATCATTGCCTGCATCCTGATGGCCGCGGTGCCGTATTTCTTCGCCAGCGGCTATCAGTTGTTTCAGTTGACCCTGGTTGTCACCTACGCGGTGGCGATCCTCGGGCTTAACCTAGTCACCGGCTATAACGGCCAGGTGTCGCTCGGCCACGGGGCTTTCTACGCCGTCGGCGCCTATACCACCGCGATCCTGATGGACAAGTTCGATGTTCCCTATTGGGCAACCCTGCCGATTTCGGCGGCGGTGTGCGCGGGCTTCGGCTTCCTGATCGGCTTGCCGGCGTTGCGCCTGGGCGGGCTGTATTTGGCGCTGACCACCTTCGCCTTGGCTGTCGCAGTGCCGCAATTGCTCAAATACCGTCTGTTTGAGGATTACACTGGCGGCGTGCAGGGCATCGTCATCCTTAAGCCCGACCCACCATTCGGCCTGCCGATGACCGGCGACCAGTGGGTTTTTCTGTTCACCCTATTGGTTGGCATCGTGTGTTTTGTGTTGTCGGCCAATCTGGTTAAAGGCCGGATCGGGCGGGCCATGATGGCGATCCGCGACCAGCCTTTGGCCGCCGAAGCCATGGGCATCGACATCGCCATGCTCAAAACCCGCACATTTGCGGTCAGCGCCTTGATGACCGGCATCGCTGGATCGTTGGGCGCCATCGCGGTGCAGTTCGTCGCCCCCGATGCGTTCGGCGTGCCGCTGTCGCTGACTTTTTTCGTCGGCTTCGTGGTGGGGGGCGGCGCCTCGATTGTCGGGCCGATCTTCGGCGCGATCTTCGTCGAGTTTATTCCCAATATCGCTGATGAGATTTCCAAGGCTGCGCCCGGCGCGGTTTATGGCGTGTTGCTCATCGCGCTGATGTTCCTTGCACCCGGCGGCTGTGCCAGCCTGGTGCGAAAAGCGGCACCCTATATGCCGTGGAATCGCAAAACGGGCTGACCTGCGTTTCATCTTCCCGCTGGACAGCGCCTTTGTGGTGACGTGTTGACGGCGAGGGTAGCCAATAGAAGCTGCCCCGCCGGTTTGGAAACAACCAGGGGGAACGATGATGAAACGTCGCGTATTGCTATCGGCTGCCGCAACCGGTTTGCTGGCAACCCCGATGATCTGGCGTCAGGCAGGCGCCCAGACCGTTGTGGGTGTCACCAAGACCGAAATCAAAATCGGTCATACCATCCCGTATAGCGGCCCCGCTTCGGCCTATGGCTCAGGCGGCAAGGGCCATACCGGCTTCTGGAAAATGATCAACAACCAAGGGGGTGTAAACGGTCGCAAGATCAATTTCATCAGTTTGGACGATGGCTATTCGCCGCCGAAAACGGTTGAGCAAGTGCGCCGGCTGGTTGAACAGGAC
>JANYCX010000036.1 GCA_025360065.1 Acetobacteraceae bacterium
CGCCCTTGATGTTGACCCATGAAGAATGGGTCAACGGCGCTTGGTATAAGTCTTTGCTTGGCGCACCGCCGCCGGCCAACCCGGTGCGCAATACCAAGCGCCCGAATGGCTGGAAGAGTCAGCCATTCGGGCGCTTGGTATTAATCAGGTGATCACCCTTTGGGGCTATGACAGCATGGCCCAGCGCGACGACTTGCGCGCCAGGCTCTATGCCGATCCGGCGTGGATTGCGTTCGGCCCCAAAACCACGCCATTCATTCAGACCATGGAATCCGCCATGCTGCGTCCCGCCCCATGGTCGCCGATCCAATAGGGCCTATGAGTTGCGCTTGCGCCAGGCGCTCATTTGCGTGGCCGAGCTGTGGACATGGATCACGACGGGGCGGGTTTTGGCGGTTTCGAAGGCATCGGCAATGGTGGCCGCGATGTCGGCCTCGGTGGTGATGGTGAGGCCACGTGCCCCGAAAGCTTCAGCCCAGGCGGCGAAATTCGGGTTGGTCAGGCTGGTGGCATTGGCATAAGGCCGGCCGGGGTAGCGCATTTCGTGATGCATCCCGATGGTGCCGTACATCTTGTTGTCCGAGATCACGATGATCGGGTTCACCCCGTAGGCGCGGGCGGTGGCGATCTCATTGCCGGTCATCAGCGCGCCGCCGTCGCCGACGAAGGCGATGGCCTGCTTGTTGGGGCGGCGCAGCGCGGCGGCAACCGCCATCGGCACGCCCGCGCCCATCGCGCCGACCACCGATGACAGGAAAATCTGCCCAGGTCGGAACCCGATATAGCGATGAACGAAGGACGAAAAATTCCCGGCGTCCGATGTGATCGCGGCATCGGGGGCAAGGTGCTTGCCGATTTCGATGGCGACGGCAGCAAAGTTCACCCCATCCTCCATCGGCTCATAGACCGGCGCCATCAGATCGGTATGGATGCGGTGCAGCGTTTCGACCCAGCCCCGGCGTTTTTCCGCGTCGGACGGGATCGGGCGGGCGAGCAGGGCGCGGATCACCGCCTGGGGATCGCCGGCAATGCCGAGATCGGGGCGGAACACCCGGCCGATTTCATTGGCATCGGGCCAGACATGGACCAAAGGCAGTTGCGGCTGCGGCGCGGTCGGGAAGCTGTAGGCTTGGCTGACGCTGTCGGTCATCCGTTCGCCCAGCGATATCAGCAGGTCGGCCCGCTTCATTTCATCGAGCAGCGCTTTCGGCACCCGAATGCCCATATAGCCGGCATAGTTGGGATGGTCGGAGGCAAACAGATGTGGCCGGCGATGGGTCGGGCTGATCGGCAGCACCCAGCGTTCGGCAAGTTGGGCGAGCTCCGCGCTGACATTATCGCCGACCAGCGCGCCGCCCACCAGAATCAGCGGCCGTTCGGCGCGGTTCAGCATGCGGCCGAGTTCCTCGATATCTTCCGGCCGTGCGCCGCCATAGGCCCGCGGGCGCGGCGCATCGGTCGGCGCATCAGTCAACTCGGCGAAGATGTCTTCCGGCAGAATAACCGCGACCGGGCCCGGCGTGCCCGACTCGGCGATATGAAAGGCACGGGCCAGTGCCTCACTCGCGGTTTCCGGTTCATTGACCTCGATGACGGATTTGGTCACATCGGACAGCAGGCGGGAGTAGTTCTGCTCCTGCAACGCCAACCGCCCGAAATCGCGGCGCTCGACCTGTCCGATCAGCATCACCAGCGGGGTTGCGTCATGATAGGCGGTGTGGATGGCGACCATCGCGTTGGCGAGGCCCGGCCCGCGCGATACCACGCAGACCCCGGCACGATCGCGCATGCGACCATCGGCGACCGCCATGAACGCGGCGCCGGCTTCGTGGCGGCAGACCACCAGCTTGATGCGGTTCATGTCGTTGAGCGCGTCGGTCAGCCCGAGATAGGATTCGCCCGGCACGCAATACAGAATGTCGATGTCATGGGCAGCCAGGCTTTCGGCCAGCAGGCGGGCAACATTGCGCGGCATCACGGGGCTCCTCGGGCGTTTGGCGACAGGCTGTTCGGCGTTAAAATGATCTCTGGATCATTGCGGTGATCATTTCGCCGGAGTTTTGACCCGCGTCTTACGTCGGTCGAGGTCAGGTTCTGGGGCGTCACCCGGTGCCACCGCCCATTCGCGGCGGCGGATCAAGACGCGCAAGGCTTCTTCGATGGTTGCCTTTTTGGTGGACTGACCGCTAACGGTCATGGCCCGTGCCAGGAGCTCTTCGTCGAGATGAACATTTAATCGCATGGTGGTCTGCTATGTAGTGGCATTTTTCAGTCTATGCGCTGCAAACGCTGACGTCCATCGCCAAGGCACCGCATCGTTTCGCACGTGGTTTTTAGGTAGATTCCGGGGCTGCCAACCCTTGGCGCACTTTAATAAGTTTGGGTTGGGCAGCCGAAGATCTTGTGGAATTGGCGGCATTGTCCGCCATCAGGGTTCGCCACCTGCCAGCCCGTTATACCAAGCGCTGTTGACCCATGAAGACTGGGTCAACATCAAGGGTGCTTGGTATTACAACGAAAAAGCGCATGATGCCCATGAACAACGCCATGGGCATGGGCGCGACGAAATAAGCAAAGGGTCCAACCATTGCGGTCGGGTCGGTTACACTAAGCGCCGTCGTTAGCGCGGGACTGGATCAGCGCCCAAACCTTTTCCGGCGTCGCCGGCATATCGATATGCACCCCCCCGAGCGCATCGACCAGCGCGTTCATCACCGCCGGCAGCGCCCCCGCGCACCCAGCCTCACCGCAGCCCTTGGCGCCGAGCCCGTTGGTTTTGGCCGGGACCGGGTGGGAAAGGAAGCTGAGCGTCGGGGTGTCATCGGCGCGCGGCAGCGCGTAATCCATGTAGGACCCGGTTAAGACCTGACCGTCCTCATCGAACACGACATGTTCCATCAGCGCCTGGCCGATGCCTTGGACAATGCCGCCATGGGCCTGGCCTTCGACCATCAGTGGATTAAGCAGCGTTCCGAAATCGTTGACAGTGCTGTATTTTACCACCGCGACATGGCCGGTTTCGGGATCAACCTCAACCTCCGCGATGTGGCAGCCATTGGGAAAAGCGCTCGGCACGCCGGGCACGATCATATCGACATCAAGGCTTTGCGGCACGTCTGCGGGCACTTTCAGCCCAGCGCGCAATTGCGCCGCCAGATCCATGATGCCGATGCCGCGATCAGTGCCGGCGATGGCGAAACGCCCGCGCGAGAACTCGATATCGGCGACCGCAGCTTCGAGCACATGGGCGGCGATCTTGCGGCCGTTCTCGATCACCGCGTCCGATGACACGCTGATCGCATTGCCGCCATTCATCGCACTGCGTGACCCGCCAGTGCCGCCACCATCAAGCAACTGGTCGCTGTCGCCCTGCACCAGACGGATGCTGTCGAACGGCACGCCGAGCTTGTCGACCAGCACTTGGGCAAACGGCGTCCAATGGCCCTGGCCGTAGTCCAAAGTGCCAGAAATAATGGTGACCGTGCCATCGGCTTCGAACCGGATGCCGCCCATTTCGCCGCGTGCCGGGGCGGTGACTTCAAGGTATTGGCCGATGCCGCGCCCACGCAATTTGCCGGCAGCCGCACTGGCGGCCTTGCGCGCCGCGAACCCATCCCAGTCGCCGGCGATCAGCGCGCGATCCAGAACGGCAGGGAAGTCACCGCTATCGTATTCCATCGTCGATGGCGCCTTGTAGGGCATCATCTCGGGGGTGATGTGGTTACGCCGGCGCAGTTCGATCGCCGGGATGCCCATTTCGCGCCCGGCGGTCTCGATCAGCCGTTCCATGTAATAATTGGCTTCCGGCCGCCCGGCGCCACGATAGGCACCAACCGGGGTGGTGTTGGTCAGCATCACCTTGACCTGCACCGAAATCGCCGGGGTGCGATAAACCCCGATGATGTTCTTCACGATATTCATCGTCGGCGGCAGGGTTGTCGAATTGGACAGCACCGCGCCGACATTGCCATAGCCGCGCACCCGCAGCGCGAGGAAATTGCCGTCCTTGTCGAGCGCGAGTTCCTGGGCGTGGTCATGATCGCGCCCGGCGCTGTCAGACAGAAAACTGTCGGTGCGTTCATCGACCCATTTCACCGGTCGGCCAAGCTCGCGCGCCGCCAGCAGCACGCAGCAATGTTCGGGGTAGTTGCCGCCCTTCATGCCGAAACTGCCCCCGACATTGCCGGTCAGCACCCGGACCTGTTCGGCTGGCACGCCCATCACCCGGGCAATGCCGGCACGCAGCCCGAACGCGCCCTGGCTCGGCGAATGCACGATATAACGGCCACCCTCGAATGCGCCCAAAATGGCGCGCGGCTCCATCGCCGATACCACGATGCGGTTATTGGCGATCCGCATGGACGTCACATGGGCTGCCTTGGCGAACAAATCGTCCACCAGCGCATGATTGCCGAAATGCCAGTCGAGCACGACATTGCCCGGCGCTTCGTCATAAAGCTGCACCGCGCCTGGGGCCGCTGCCTGCTCCGGCGTGGTCACCGCCGGCAGCATGTCAATATCGGCGAGCACCGCTTCCGCCGCATCGCGCGCCTGCTGCAAGGTTTCCGCGATCACCGCCGCGATCGGGTCGCCGACATAGCGCACGCGGCCCTCGGCGAGCGCGTATTGCACCGGCTTGGGGAAGGGGGTGCCATCATGGTTCGCGCCGGTGACGTTGTTCTGCATCGGCTTTACCCCGCCGGCGCGCAAATCGGCGGCGGTGAGGATTTTGAGCACGCCGGGCATATTGCTTGCGGCAGCGCTATCAATGCCACGCAGCACGCCATGCGCGATCCGACTGCGCACCATGACCATATAGGCTTGCCCGGGCAGGTTTTTGTCGGCGGTGTAATTGCCTTCGCCGCGCAGCAGCACAGGGTCTTCACGGCGCGACACGGGTTGTCCGACGGCAAATTTCCCCGGGGTCAGCATGTCGGGGGCGTGCAGGATAATGGGGGCAAGCGTGTCCATGGGGCGGGCTCCAGCGATCGGGATTTTCACTCCACAGTGTGCTGCCTCAAGCCGGCACTGGCAACCCGGCTCGGCCACTGCCAAGCGGCAAGCACCAACATCGCCGCAAACACGCAGGCCACCAACGCCACCACGCCGGGCCAACCGGCGCCCTGATACGCCAACGCCGGCACAAAGCCGCCGAGCGCGCCGCCAATATAATAGGTGGTGACATAGAGCCCGACTGCGGTGGACCGGGCCTCGGTCACCAGAATCGGCACCAGCCCGATGCACAAAGCCTGCACCACGAACAACCCGGCTGACAAAAACGCCAGCCCCAGCACAATCGCTGCCGACATCGGCATTAAAGTGCAGGCCAGCCCCAGCCATGACAGGCCAAGCCCGAGCGCCAAGGTCGAGATCCGGCCAATCCGCACCGCCAGGCCGCCG
Organism: Acetobacteraceae bacterium; assembly: GCA_025360065.1. Classification (GTDB taxonomy): domain Bacteria; phylum Pseudomonadota; class Alphaproteobacteria; order Acetobacterales; family Acetobacteraceae; genus CAITOL01. The sequence continues at coordinate 5,401 of JANYCX010000036.1, forward strand.
GCGAGCGTGGTGGTCACCACCCCAAGCAGATAGACCGTGAACACCCCTCCCAGCTGGGCCGGGCTGAACGAATAGGGCGGGGCGGCCAGCAAAAAATTCACGAAAGTATAAATCGCCACATTGCTGAACAGCATTCCGAAACCGATCAGGCAGGTGGCAAGCAGCCGCCGATTGCGCACATGCATCCGGTAGGTTGCAAGCGTCGCGCCGAACCCGCCGGTCATCGGGCGAAAATTCTGTTCAGTCGGCAGCATGATCGCAACATAGATTGCCCCCGCCAAGGTCAGGCCGGCAACCGCCCCAAACCCCATCCGCCACCCCGCCCATTCCGCCACCATCCCGGCAACAAAGCGTCCGAAAAACCCACCAAATATGTTGCCGCCACTGTAATAGCTTGCGGTCTTCAAGCCGGCCGCCCCCGGCAGCTCATCGCCGATATAGGCGACAGATACGGCAAAGATGAACGGCAACACCAATCCCTGGACAAAGCGCCAGGCAATCAGCGCCTCCAGGCTGTCGCTGCTGGCCACCATCAAGGTTGGCACCACCAGCGCGAAGGCTGCGCCGACGATCAATCGCTTGCGGCCCAGCCGGTCGGAAATCGCCCCGGCGAAGGGCGCCACCAGTGCTACCGCCAGCAACGGCGCGGTGACAGCTAGCCCGGTCGCCGAGGCCGGCACCGCGAAGCTGGTCGCAATCGCCGGCAGGATCGCCTGCGGGGTGTAGAGGTTGAGGAAATTGGCGATGCCGGCAACTGCGATTGCAGCCGGCCGCGGATCGCGGCTCACGGGGCGGCCAGCAGCTTTACGCAGGCGGCTTGCAGCTTGGGTTTTGGCGGCGGCTTGCCCGATGGCGCCGGCTCCGGCTTGTGGTCAAGCCGATCGAACCACCATTGCAAACTGGCATCGCACCCATCCCCCGGCGGCGGTGGCGCCAAACTGGCGCAGTCCGGCTGGCCGGCCGGGCATTTGAAGCTGATATGCATGTGCGCGGCATGCCCGTACCACGGCCGGATGAAGCGCAGCCAAGACCGATCGCCGGTCACGCTGTCGCATAATTGCTTCTTGATCGCCGGATTGACCAGCACCCGATCCATCAGCGGCAAGGTCGTGGCAAGCTTCAGCAGCGCCACGTGTTCGGGCCGCCAACGCGCCGGATCGACCGCGCGGCCATCGGGGCGCACCAGGCTCGGTGGCTCAATCGCCTCGCGCGCCGCCCGCGGCAGCACTGGGTGCGGACCAACCACGTCGAGATACACGTCCGCATCCAGCCCGCGCTGATGGCTCGCATGTCCGCCCGGCATTGGCCCACCGCGCGGCAGCGACAAATCGCCCATATAGAGATCTGGCAAACCCGCTGCCTTGGCGCGCTGGCCGAGGGTCAGCACATTGACGATTACCTCCGGATGCCCCCAGAAGCTTGATTGCGACAGCCGCACAGTTTGCAGCCCCGGCGCCTCATCCGGCAGCCGTTCGGCCCCGGCGATGCAGCCCAACCCAGTGCCAATGATATGCGCCGGGCCGGGCGCGGGCGTGGTCGGCGCTGCCGCCACCAAGGCAAGCAGCGGAAGTGCGGCCCACCAGCGCATTCAGCGCGCGCCCACGCCCGCGATGGCGAGGTAGGCGAGCCGTTTGACTTCTTTCCGCGCGCGCGCCACCGAATCCAAAATCAACCCGCTCGCCAAAGACAGGAAGGACAGGATTTCCAGCGCCGTCGCCAGAATGGCTGATGGCAATCGCGGCACCAGCCCGGTGGCGATGAAATCGAGCACGACCCGTACGCCAACCAGGATGCCGAGTATCGCCAGCGCCGCCGCCATGGTGGTGAAGAATTGCAGCGGCCGTTCTTCTTTCACCAGCACCACAATGGTGCGCAATATCCTTAGCCCATCGGAATAGGTCCGCAGCTTGGACACCGACCCAACTGGCCGATCCTTATACTTGGTAACGATTTCCCCCACCGGCATTTTAAGGTCGAGCGCATGGACGGTGAACTCCGTCTCGGTCTCGAACCCCGATGCGAGCGACGGGAACGATTTCACGAACCGCCGGCTGAACACCCGATAGCCCGACAGCATGTCCGATATCCGGTCGCCGAACACCATCCGCACCAACCCGGTCAGCACCAGATTG
>JANYCX010000103.1 GCA_025360065.1 Acetobacteraceae bacterium
GCAGCGAAAAGCGACGCCCGCCGCCTATATCTGTCAATGGAGACGATCAGGAAACTCGACCTGACTGTTCCATGAGGGCATAGCCATGACCGAGTTCCTCCGCGACCGCGAACAAGCCTTCGAAGCCGAGTTCGCCCATGACCAAGACCTGCGCTTCCGGGTCGCCGCCCGCCGAGACAAGCTGTTCGCGGCGTGGGCCGCGCAGACCTTGCATTTGTCGGAACCGGCGACCCAGGCGTTGGTGGCCGCGGTTCTGCACATCCCCGACCTGCACAACCACACCGACATGCTGGTGACCCGGATTGCCGAAATATTCGCGGAACAGGGCCATGCAGTCGAACGCGGCGCGCTGGCCGACGCGTTGGGTGAATGCGCGCGTCAGGCCAAGCACCAGTTGATGGACGCCCCCGACGCCTGAATTTGACGTCTGAACCCGACCCTCCGACACTCTGCCAAAATAGCGGAATGGAGGCATAAAATGGCCGTAAAATCATGGCTCAATGCGGTGGTCCATCACGCATGACCATCACGACCTTGCTGATCGCCAATCGCGGCGAGATCGCCATCCGCATTGCCCGCGGTGCTGCCGAGCTTGGCATCGCCACCGTCGCCATCCATTCTGCCGATGATGCACAGTCGCTGCATGTGCGCGCCGCCGATCGCGCAGTGGCGCTGCCCGGCAGTGGCCCGGCGGCTTATCTCGACATCGCCGGCATCATTGCTGTGGCCCAGGCCGAGGGCTGCGATGCGATCCACCCCGGCTATGGCTTTGTCAGCGAAAACGCAGCCTTCGCGCGGGCCTGCCAGGACGCCGGGATCATTTTCGTCGGGCCCGCGCCCGAAGCGCTCGATCTGTTCGGCGACAAGGGCGCGGCGCGGCGCTTTGCCGCAAGCCAAGGCGTTGCCGTCATCGCCGGCACCGATGGACCGACGACGCTGGAACAGGCTCAGGCGTTTCTCACCGATCTCGGGCCTGGCGGGGCGATCATGGTCAAAGCCATCGCCGGCGGTGGCGGGCGCGGCATGCGGCCGGTAACCGATGCGGATCAGTTGCCGGCGGCCTTCGAACGCTGCCGGGCGGAAGCCCTGTCGTCGTTCGGCAATGGCGATGTCTATGTCGAGCGGCTGTTCATCCATCCCCGCCACATCGAAGTTCAGGTGCTCGGCGATGGCACCGATGTCGCCCATCTTTGGGAACGCGAATGCAGCGTGCAGCGCGAACGCCAGAAGCTGATCGAAATCGCCCCTGCCCCATTCCTGCGCGCTGCGGTGCGGGCGCGCCTGCTCGATGCGGCAATCCGGCTCGCCAAGGCGGCCGATTACCGCAGCGCCGGCACGTTCGAATTCCTTGTCGATACCAGCACCGATAGCGACGACGCAGCGATTGCCTTCATCGAAGCCAATGCGCGGCTCCAGGTCGAGCATACCGTCACCGAAGAAGTCACCGGCATTGATCTGGTCGGCGCGCAATTGCAGATCGCTGGCGGGGCAACCCTGGCTGACCTCGGCCTCACCCAGGCCGACATCGCCATCCCGCGCGGCATGGCGCTGCAAGCGCGGGTCAATCTCGAAACCATGAACCCCGATGGCAGCGTGCGTGGCGCGGGCGGGATGCTCACCGCCTATGACCCACCGAGCGGCCCCGGCGTGCGGGTCGATGGCTATGGCTATGCCGGCTACCGGACCAATCCGCGCTTTGACAGCCTGCTCGCCAAGGTGATCGTGCACGACAGGCGCGGCAATTTTGCCGATGTCGCGGCCAAGGCAGCGCGCGCCTTGGGCGAGTTCCGCCTAGTGGGTGCGGCGTCCAATATCGGCTTCCTGCAAGCCCTGCTGCGCCATCCGGCCTTGCTTGGCGGGCAGTTGCATACCCGCTTTGTCGATGAACATATCGCCAGCCTGACCAGCGCCGAAGCCCCGGCAGCGCGGTTCTTTGAAGCCACCACCACCGCTGCCCGCCGTGCCGGCGCCAAGCTCGACAGTTCCGATCCGCTCGGGGTGGTCAATTTCGGCAAAACCGAAACCGTCGCCGCAATGCAGGACGATCCCGACGATGTCGCGGGTCCGGAAGGCACCACGCCACTGCGCGCGCCGATGCAGGGCACCATCATCTCGCTGACCGTCGCACCGGGCGATATCGTGCTCGCCGGCCAGGAAGTGATGGTGATGGAGGCGATGAAGATGCAGCACGCCATCGCGGCCGCCGAGGCCGGGATTTTGCGCGGCTTTACCGTGGCCGCCGGCGATACCGTATTCGAAGGCCATCCACTGGCGTTTGTCGAACCCCGCGCCGAGCTCAGCGGCCAGGTCCAGCAGGCCGAGGCCATCGACCTCGACTATATCCGCCCCGACCTTGCCGAGGTGCTGGCCCGCCAGGCCCGCACCCAGGACGCGGCCCGCCCGGCGGCAGTCGCCAAGCGCCGTGTGACGGGCATGCGCACCGCGCGGGAGAATATCGCCGATGTCTGCGACCCTGGCAGCTTTGTCGAATACGGCGCGCTGGCCCTGGCTGCACGGCGGCGCACCCATACGATCGAACAGCTTGTCGCCGAGTCGCCCGCCGATGGGCTGATCATGGGGCTTGCCACCATCAACGCCGAGCATTTCCCCGAGGATAAAAGCCGCGCTTTGGTGGTGTCTTATGATTACGGCGTGATGGCCGGCACCCAAGGGCGCAACGGGCATCGCAAGCAGGACCGCATGTTTGAACTGGCGGAAAAATTGCGCCTGCCGGTGATCCTGTTCGCCGAGGGCGGCGGCGGGCGCGGCAGTGACAGCGACAGCTCGGGCGGCTCGGAAACCGACACGTTCTACCGGTTCGCCGCTTTGTCGGGCGGGGCGCCGCTGATCGGCATCGCCGCCGGGCGCTGCTTTGCCGGCAACGCGGTGCTGCTGGGCTGTTGCGACGTGATCATCGCGACTAAGAACGCTACCATCGGCATGGCCGGCCCGGCGATGATCGAAGGCGGCGGGCTTGGTGTGTATCGGCCGGAAGAAGTTGGCCCGATGTCGGTCCAGGTCGCCAACGGGGTGGTTGATATCCTGGTCGAGGACGAAGCCGAAGCCGTCGCGGTGGCCCGCAAATATTTGTCTTATTTCCAGGGGCCGATCCCCGGTTGGTCAAGCGCCGATCAGCGCCATCTGCGCCACGTGGTGCCGGAAAACCGGCTGCGCGGCTACGATATGCGCCAGTTGCTGGAAACCCTTGCCGATAGCGGATCGGTGCTCGAAATCCGCCGTGGCTGGGGTTTTGGGATGATTACCGCGCTCGTTCGCATCGAAGGCCGGCCGATGGGGGTGATCGCCAATAACCCGCTCCATCTCGGCGGCGCGATTGACAGCGACGCCGCCGACAAGGCCGCCCGCTTCATGCAGATGTGCGACGCCCATGACCTGCCGATCCTGTCGCTGTGCGACAACCCCGGCAACATGGTCGGTCCCGAAGCCGAGAAAACCGCCCTCGTTCGCCATTGCTGCCGGGCCTATCTGGTCGGCGCCAATGTCGAGGTGCCAACCTTCATGGTGATGACGCGCAAATCCTATGGCCTCGGCAAACTCGCGATGACCGGGGGCGGCATGAAACTGCCGGTTTTCGCCATCGCCTGGCCAACCGGGGAATTTGGCGGCATGGGGCTGGAAGGCCAGGTCAAGCTTGGCCGCCGCAAGGAACTGGCGGCGATTGCGGACCCGGCCGAACGGCTCGCCACCTACGAAACCATGGTCGCCGAGCTTTACGAGATCGGCAAGGCGCTCAACGCCGGGGCGCATTATCAGGTTGATGATGTCATCGACCCAGCCGACACGCGCCGTTGGATTATCGCCGGGCTGCGATCAGTGCCGCCAGTGCCGGTGCGGCATGGCAAGAAGCGATCCCATGTCGATGGCTGGTAGAGCGCGGGCGGGATCGTTATGAACCGGGGCAATGTCGGACCCCCGCCCTGCCCCCACAATTATCTACGATGCCGTGCGGCTGGTGCTGTCGGCTGCCAGCGCGACGCCGCGTGGCATCGACCGGGTTGAAATCGACTATGCCCGGCATCTGACCGCATCCTGGCCGGGCGAGATTTACGCCTTGCTGCCAACCCCCTGGGGCTTGCGGCTGTTCGACCGCGCCCGCTTCGCCCGCGCCCTCGCCTATCTGGAACACAGCTGGGCCGAGCTTGGCGATGCCGGGGACGATAAGGTTTTTGCCTTCATCCTCGACCGGCTTGCCGGCAAGGTCGTCGGTACCCAGACCTTTGTCCCGCCGCGCGCGGGTGGGGGCGTTAAACGTATCCTCGGGATCATCGGGGTTACCGGATTTTCCGTCGGCAGATCGCTGCGCTTACCGGAAAAAGGCGCGATTTACCTCAACATAGGCCAGCTTGGCCTGTCCGCCTGGCTCACCACGCCGTGGTTGCGCCGCCGCCCCGATATGGCGGCGGTGTTCATGCTGCACGACGTCATTCAGCTTGAGCACCCAACATTCGTCACAAGCCAGGGCCTGAAATGGGCGCGGGTGATGGTTGGCATTGTGCGCGCCCGGGCAACGGCCCTGATTGCCACCACCGATGCTGCGCGCCATTCAATTGTCGCAGCCCTCGGCCGCAGCCCGGCAAGCTGTCTTACCTTGCCACTGCCGCTTGCCGCGGTATTCGCCGCAGGTGGCACGCCCGATCCCGCCCTCGCCGCGCATCATTATTTCGTCTGCTGCGGCAGCGTCGAACCGCGCAAGAACCATCTGCTACTGCTCAAGGTCTGGCAAAGCCTGATCGCGCGGCACGGGGCGGCAACCCCGAAGCTGGTGATTGTCGGGCCGGTGGTGCCGCGGGGTGCGGCGATCCGCGACGCGCTGCAAGCAACGCCTGCGCTGCGCGCCCACATCATCATCGCGTCCGGCCTGACCAGCCCGGCCTTGCGCAAGATTGTCGCCCATGCCCGCGCTGGCCTCACCCCGTCCTTCACCGAGGGCTTTGGCTTGCCGGTGATCGAGGCGCTGGCGCTGAAAACCCCGGTGGTGCTGTCCGACATTGCGCCATTGCGCGAAGCAGCCGCAGGGCTGGGGATTTACCATGCGCCCGATGACGAAGCTGGCTGGTGCGCGACCATTGAACGCCTGGCGTTTGATCCCGATTTCGCCGCGAGCCAGCGCCGCGACTGCGCCCGGTTCGTGCCGATGACCGGGGCGACCTATTTTTCCAAAGTGACGGAATTCCTATGCAGCCTTCCGACGCCGGCATGACGCGGGCGATCATCTACGACGCGGCGCGGCTGTTTATCGCCACCGCCCTACCGACGCCGCGCGGCATTGATCGCGCCGATCTCGATTACGCGCGCGCGTTGACCGAAACCTGGCCGGGCGAGGTTTTCGCCCTGCTGCCGACGCCATGGGGGCTGCGCATCCATGACCGCGCCGCCTTCATCCAAGCGCTCGACTATCTTGACGGTCGCTGGCGCGAAACCCTCGACGCCGACCACGATCCCGGGCTCGCCCACACGCTGCGCCGGCTGGCGGGCGGGCGCGATGTGCGGACCACACGGCGGCCGAACGCATTGGTGCGCCTGGCCCGATCGATTGCCGGCATCGCCGGTGTGCTGCTTGTGACCGGGTTGCGTTTCGGCCGCAACGCACGCCGCGCGATCCCCGATGGCGCGATTTACCTCAATATCGGGCATCTTTCCTATGTTGCGCCGGCGATTGGGCCATTGCTGCGGCAGCGGCCCGATTTGCGGCCGGTCTATCTGTTGCACGACGTAATCCCGATCGAGTTCCCCGAAATGGTGCTGCCGGTTGCGGCATGGCTCGCCAAATTCATCATGGCGCAGATGCAGCGCCACGCGGTTGGTCTGATTTTCAACACCGATGCCGCCAAGCGCCCGGCGCTCGCGGTGCTGGGGCGAACCAGAACGCTCGCCACCCTCACCGTGCCTTGCCCGCTTGCGCCGGTATTTCTGATCCGCGAGCCGGAAAATCCAGCCTTGCGGGCGCTCGATTATTTCGTCATCTGCGGTGCGATTGAGCCTCGCAAGAACCATGCGGTGTTGGTGCGGGCCTGGGAGATTTTGGTCGAGCGCCATGGTGCGCTTGCCCCAAAATTGCTGATTATCGGCGGCGTGGCGCCGTCGGGGCACAAAATCATGCGCGATCTTCGCGGCCACGAAGCCGGCGGCGATCATATCATCCTCGCCTCCGGCCTCAGCAGTCCGGCGGTGCGCCGGCTGGTGGCCCATGCCCGTGCCATGCTGATGCCATCCTTCGCCGAGGGCTTCGGCCTGCCGGTGATCGAGGCGCTGTCGCAAGGCACCCCGGTGCTGGCCAACGACACCGCGGTGATGCGCGAAGCCGCCGGGCGTCACGCCACCTATCTCGACGCCAACGACGCGCGTGCTTGGGCGGATGCGATTGACCGCCTGATCGCCGACGGCGGCGCGCCCGCACAGGTCGCCGGGTTTGCAGCCATCACGCGTGCGGATTATTTTGGCGCCGTGCAGCGCTTTCTGGAGGAACTGCCATAGGCCCGCCGGCAAAATCACTGGTGATTTCCGGCGCCTCGCGCGGGCTTGGCGCGGCGCTCGCCGTCCGCTTTGCCGGGCCGGGCGTAACAATTGGCCTGCTCGGCCGCGATGCCGCCGCGTTGGATGAGGTTGCGGCGCGCTGTGCGGCGCGCGGGGCGGACACCCGGATCGGGTTGTGTGACGTAAGCGATGGCCGCGCGATGGCGGGCTTGCTGCTTGGCTGGGACGCTGACCTTCCGATCGATCTTGCCATCGCCAATGCCGGCGTCACCGGCGGGCGGCAGGCCGATGGCCGCATGGATGGCAGCGACGGCGCGCGCCGGCTGATTGAGGCCAATCTGATTGGCGCGATGAACCTGGTCGAGCCGTTGCTGCCGCGCTTTCAAGCCCGCCGCGCCGGGCAGTTTGCGTTGATCGCCTCCCTCGCGGCCTTGCGCGGGATGCCCGATCATCCCGCCTATTCCGCCTCGAAAGCCGGGGTGCTGGCCTATGGCGAAGGGCTGCGGGCGGCGCTGCGGACAGACGGGATCGCGGTGTCGGTGATTTTGCCCGGCTATTTTGCCTCGGCCCTTGATGACCAATGGCACGGCCCAAAGCCGCTGGCGATGCCGCTTGACCGCATGGCCGACCGGGTTGCCAGTGCCATTCGCCGCCGCGTCGGGCATGCGTCGATCCCGCGCCGGCTTGGTCTGGCGCTGCGGCTGTTGGCGCTGCTGCCGTCTGGCCTCGGCGATCGGTTGATTGCGATGAACCGCCTGACCTATCAACCGGGGGACGGCCCATAAAGGGCCGCCCGTGCATGACGATTGACGGTCGGCGGATTTGATCATTTACCGCAACGCTGCAAAGACAGAACGCCCTTGATGTAGCGGCAAACCAGCAAGTGCGCCAAGCAAAGTAATTCTTGCCATGAAATCTCTCGACGATCTGTTTTTGCACTGTCTACAGGATGTTTACTTTGCCGAACGGCAATTGGTGAAAGCACTGCCCAAAATGGCCCAAAGCGCCCAGGCGCCGGCGCTCAAGGAGGCTTTTACCGCGCATCGCGAGGAGACTATTTACCACCTCGAACGCCTTGAGCAAGTTTTCGAACACATCGGAAAACCGGCGAAAGATGTCCCCTGTGAGGCAATCTGAGCTGCTGACACGAGAAGTCACCCATACCAACATGTTGATGAAAGTGCTCGCTGCGATGGGCAAACTTGATGATCCAATGTTCGGCAATGTAGTGAATGCGGCCGATGAACGCCCGGTGAAGACAACGGTGAAACCGAAAGCGTCCCATCCACGTTGATCAGCAATTGCCCACCGCTTTGTGGCGGCGGGCCTTGATCTCAACTGAGAGCGAGACACCAAAATGAGCGAAAATTCCTCACCCGGCCGGACGGCGGCCAGCATAAGCCCGCCCACGGCACCAGCGTCCGAAAGCATCTTGGGCAAAATCGCCGACCAGGCACGACACGCCGGCACCCATGCGGCAATGGCGTTGGGCTTCGCCGCAGTCAGAATTGGCAAGGTTGCGGTCGCGGGTGCGTCACGGGCCGACCTGCCTAACATGCCCGAGGTGCCCCATGGTCCAAGATAGACAAGACAGCCCGCACACGCTGTCCGAACTGGTCGGCGGCCTGTCATCGGACGTTCAGGATTTGGTTCGTGGCGAAATCGCACTCGCGCGGGCAGAATTCGGGCAGAAATTGCAGCGCGTATTATTGGCCGAGACCTGGCACCTGGGCGGCGTCGCTGATTGTCGGCGCGGTTGTGATCTCTATTGGCGTCTCACTTGCCAAATCCGGCCTCGCGATGCTGTCACCAGAAGCACTCTCTCCTGTCCGCACCGCAGCGAGCCTGCGGAAAGACGCGCAATTAATCAAGCAGCATACATGATGTCCGATAACACCATTGGGTGCGAAGTGTTTGGCGCTGCTGGGCGCAATCGTACCGCAGGCTGACAAGGAACAGGCAGCCCTTGGCGACATTGCCGACAAAACGCGTGCGGCCGCCCGGGATTTGGCCCAGGAAACCGTCGATCGCGGTGGCAAGGTTGCCCAGCCTGTGCGCAACGCCGGTGTGGACAGCACCCGCGCCCATGGCCTGACTGGCGACAAGACCGTCGGTGCGTGTGTTGACGAAACGCTGAGCGGCGATCTTGTCAACACTCTGAAGCAGGTCGCGCAGGATGTGCTTAAGGCAAGCGACAGCGCGTTACGCAAGGATGGCTTGGACGGGTTGGGAAAAATCCCCGAAATGGCCAATGCCGCGCCACCGCGTCCGATGAACGTCTGACGTCCCGCGGCATCCGCCCTGCCGTGCTCGCAACGGCAGGGCGGAATTCGTTAGGGCGCGGAATATTTCCCGCTCAATTGCGGCGCGGTATCTGGCGCCAGCCCGGCGGTTACCCGCTCCAGCCGGGTCTGCTTATTCCAGGTCCGGCCCAGCGCATCGGTGACGTTGATCGCCAACCGGCCACAGCCTTCAACCTCAAGCTCGACCTTGTCGCCATGCTGAAACGCGCCGAGGCCGCGATGGTTGGTGCCGGTCGCCAGCACATCGCCAGCCTGAAGCGCGTGGATTGAACTCACCCATTCGATGCAGCGGGCGATTTTGTGGCCCATGTCGTTGGTGTTGAAATTTTGCTTCAGCACCCCGTTGACCCACAACCGCACCGCGAGGTTCTGCGGATCGGCGATTTCATCGGCGGTGGTGATCCACGGCCCCATCGGTGCAAAAGTGTCACGCGACTTCATCGCGAAGAATCCTGCCGATGTCAGGCCGCGGGCTGAGCCGTCGATGAAGTTAAGATAGCCGAAGACATGCCCCATCGCATTGGCTTGCGACACGTGGGACGTCGGCTTGCCGATCACCAGCCCGAGTTCCGCCTCACCCTCGAACACCACAGCAGGAACGTCCGGCAGCACCATGGTGCCACCCTGGCCGATGACGGCGGTCGATGCCTTGTGGAAGGCGTTGATGATGGCGGGTTCGCTGCGGGTGCCGTCTTCCATGTAGTTGACTGCCATGCACACGATATTGCCCGGCTTGGGCAGCGGCGGGCGCAGGGTAACGCTGGCAAGGGCAACCCCGGCGCCGGCGCTGGCGGCTTCAAGTTTGCCGCGGCTGGTTGCCCAGCTGGAAATGACCCCGTTGATTAAATCATGCGGCCCGAGGCGGGCAATATCGGCAACCGCGTCGGTGACATCGACAATCGCGCCCACGCCGGCACTGTCGTGTTTAATCACGCCGAGGCGGAAATCATTGAAAAAACCTATTTTCATCGCGGTGTCCTCCAGTTATGGAAACACCGCAATGCCGCAAATGACCCGCTCATTTTTCCAGCACACGCGAGAAGCGCCATCAAAACGAAGCTTCAACCCATCCCGTCTCCCCCTTCTCTGTCAGGGAAGAGGGCCGGGGGTAGGTTTGCGCGTGGCAACGCACGCAGACGTTAGTTTTGAAAACGAAATCTGTTTTCGTGCTGGAATTTTTGACGCGGCACCCCGGTTCAAATTTGAAACCGAGGTCAAAT
>JANYCX010000219.1 GCA_025360065.1 Acetobacteraceae bacterium
CCGATTGCCGCCCGCATGTCATCGAGATACTGGTCCAGCACCGGTGCATGAAACATCGACATCATCCGGTGGATGCCCTTGGGGCGCTGCACCAGGCCGGGCAGCCAGCCCTTGGCGCCCATGACCTCGGCGACCCGGAAGATATCGAATTCATCCGAGCCATAAGCCACGATCGACAGATCGGGAGCGCCATGAATATGCAAGCCAGGTGTTGCCCGAATGCCATCTTTGTATGCGTCAATGAAGCGCATCAAATTGGTGGCGATGCGCTTGAACCCGTCAACCCCGAGATGGTTCAGCACCGCCCAGGCCCCCGCCGCGCCGCCGGCCGGCCTGGTGCCGACAATCGTGGTTGTTACGAACCGACCGTTTGGCCAGACATCGGCATCGAAAATATGGTGCTGGGCCTTGTCGGCGTTGCGATAAAACACCGTGGATGCCGGCTTGGGGCAGAAGCCGAATTTATGCAGATCGGCCGAAAGCGAACTCACCCCAGGCACCACGAAGTCGAAATCCGGAATCGGCCGCCCGATCATCCGCACAAACGGCGCCAGATAGCCGCCGACGCAGGCATCGACATGCAGCCATAGCCCGCGCCTGGTCGCGATCTCCCCCAAGGCTGCAATCGGATCGATCATCCCATAGGGGAAATTCGGTGCCGAACCGACCAGCATGATGGTGTTGTCATCGATCAATGCCTCCACCGCCGCCAGATCCATGCGCAGATCGGGCCCCACCGGCGCCCGCCGCACGTCGAGGTCCATCAGCTTGGCGCCCTTGTTGAATGCCGGATGCACGGTAACCGATGCCACGATGTTGCCGCGATGTCCGGTATCGCCGCGCTGCTTGCGCGACCAGTCGCGGCATGCCTGCATCGCCAGCACAATGCTCTCCGTCCCGCCGGTGGACATGAAGCCGCGCCCCCCATCGGGTGCGTTGAACAGGCCGAGCGCCATGGCGACAACCTCGTCCTCCATGCGCTTGACCGAGGGAAACGCCCGCCCGGCGCCGAGGGCATTTTCGGAGAAATACTCGAAGAATGCCGCTTTGCCGATTTCGGTGACGCTGTCCTCGGCTTTGAAGACGTAAAGCGGGACCTTGCCGCCCTGCCAGTCAGCGTCGCCGGATTTCATTGCGCGCATTTCGGCGAGAAGGTCTTCGGGAGGGCGGCCGGCTAGGGGAAGGGAGGTTCTCATTTAGAAAGTCCTTAAGAAAGCAGTTCTTTTTGTGAACAAAAAGAACCAAAAAAACTTTTTGATATTGGCGCACCGCAGCCGGTGCGTAATCGGAGGCAAAGTGGGGAGGTTAGCTTGCTTTCAGAAACTCCTTTGCTGCCGCTGCATATTCGCCATCCAAGGTCAGTGCCTTCATCATTGCGGCACTCGGCTGATTGGTTAAAGCCTTCGGCGCCACCCCGTCGCGCAATGCACGAAGCGTGTCATAAGTTGCTTGAATTGCGGCCATGAACGGCTGATGGCCTTGCAGCGCCACCCGCACGCCCAGCGTCGCCATGTCAGCTTTACCGCCGAGATCGCCATCGCTGCCGCCAAGGATGATCGGCTTGTCGGTGGCCGCGTGGAGCGCGTGGAGTTGGTCCGGTGTCGCAACGCCGGTGAAGAACAGCGCATCGGCACCCGCCTCGGCATAGGATTTGGCGCGGGTGATCGCCTCCTCTAGCCCGGCGATGGCGACGGCACTGGTGCGCCCGACGATAACGGTCGCTGGATCGCGGCGGGCGGCAAGGGCGGCGCGGATTTTGCCGAGGCCTTCGTCCCGCGACAGCAGGCTGGGTTTGGTGGTGCCGAAGGGGGTGGGCAGGGCGGTGTCCTCGATGGTCATGGCCGCGACCCCGGCGATTTCGAGTTCTTCGACCGTGCGCATGACGCTCAGTGCATTTCCATAGCCATGATCGGCATCGACCAGCAGCGGGATTTCACTGGCGCGGGTGATGCGGAGGATCTGCTGGGCAAACTCAGTGAGGGTCAGGATCACGATATCCGGTGCGCCCAGCACGGTCAGGCTGGCGACAGATCCTGCGAACATGCCGCACTCAAAGCCGATGCTTTCCGCGATCCGTGCCGAGATCGGGTCGTAGACCGAGCCTGGGTGGACGCACTCGGTTCCCGCGAGAATATGCCGAAATGCCTGGCGCCGTGCTGTCCAACCCATGGTCTTCTCCCGTTCTTGATAGCGGACTAGTCTGGCGGAGAAATTCAGGTTCGGGGAGTGGGGTCATGCGTCCAAGAATAGCAATCGTTGGTGGCGGCGCGGTGGGCGGCTATGTCGGCGGGCATCTGCATCGGCTTGGCCATGATGTGACGATCATCGATTGGTGGCCCGAGAACGTGGAGGCGATCCGCGCCGGCGGGCTGCGTCTAACCGGCATGACGGATGAGGAAACCGCCAACGTTGCGGTCCCGATCATGCACCTGACCGAGGCGCAGGGCCTCGCCAAGCAGCGCCCGATTGATATCGCCATGGTGTGCGTGAAATCGTACGACACTGAATGGGCGACGATGATGATCCGGCAATACCTTGCGCCGTCGGGCTTTGTGCTGTCGATCCAGAACTGCCTGAACGAGGAACGGATTGCCGGCGTGATCGGCTGGGGGAAAGTGGTCGGCTGCATCGCGTCGTCGATTTCGGTGGATATGCACGCGGCCGGGCACGTGCGGCGGCTGGTGCCGAAAGGTGGCGTCAACCACACGGTGTTCCGCATCGGCGAAGTCCATGGCCGCATCACGGACCGGGTGAAAATGCTGGTCGAGATGATCTCCGGCATCGACAGCGCCAAGGCGACGACGAATTTGTGGGGCGAACGCTGGTCCAAACTGTGTCTCAACGGTATGCGCAATGGCGTCTCGGCGGCAACCGGCATGTCTAATACGGTAATGGACGGCTACGAGGAAGTCCGCCGTGCGTCCATCCGGCTGGGCGGGCAGGCGGTCCGGGTCGGGCAGGCGCTGGGTTACACGTTGGAAAAACTCGGCGCGTTCGAGCCTGAGGCGCTGGCGCGTGCCGCCGAGGGCGACGAAGCCGCTTTTGCGATGATCGATGGCGCGATGGCCAAGGCCGCCGCGACCAGCGGCCGCAACAGCGATGGGCGGCCGTCGATGGGGCAGGACATGTTGAAGGGGCGGCGTACCGAAATTCAGTTCATGAACGGGTTCATTGCTGACAGGGGTGCCGAGATCGGCGTGCTGGCGCCGTCGCATGTGGCGTTGACCGAAATCGTCACCCAGGTCGAGCGCGGGGAGCTGGAGGCAGCGGTGGAAAACGTGTTCGGGATTTGATCATAAACGAAATTTGTCGACCCGCGATGATGATCGATTGGACGCGATGGGTGAACGACGTTACCGGCTAAACCAAGCCGGGCGCGGCAAGCCGCGCCCGTACAGGCTATTTCGGCGCTGGTATCGGCGCGGCGTCACCCTGCGCCGCCGGCTTGCCATGGCCCATCATGCCGCGGCCGGGCCCGGTATGCGGTCCGCGGACATCGACAAGATGGGTCGCATCCGGGCCGATCTGGCGGGCGGCGACCACTTTGCCAAGTAAGCCGTCGCTGCCCGGGCCGCGCGCTGTTATCGTGTTGCCCGGCTTGATCTGGTCGGCAAGGCGCTTGGCTTCCGGCGGCGGCAGGCGGACCTGGCTGCCATCTTCGAGCAGCACGCCGTCTGTTTCGCCGCGCGGGTTATGCAGAACGGCCTTTATCTTGCCGGAAAATTCCAGCGCGCTGCTTGGCACCATGCCACCCTGCATCATGCTGTGATGAGGATTGCCTTGCGGATGCATCCCGCTGTGTTCGCCCCTGGGGCCGGCGTCTGGCATGCGCGTATGGGTGCCGGCCACGACCGTCTTGCCGGTGGCGTCATTGGTCACCGACATTGCCATGACCACTGGTACACTGCGCGCCTTTAGTCCTTGAACGGTCACCATTTCACCAGGCCGGACCGCAAAAACGAGTTCGGTTGCGACCATCGGGTTGAAGTGAATTTCGGTGCCGCTATCCAGCAGCAGGCCGTCGACCATGCCGCGCGGGTTGAGCAAGTATTGGACGACCCGGCCTTTGGTTTGCGGCAGTTGCGCTAAATCATAGGTCGAGGCAGCGACGGCCGGGGCGGCGGGCTGCGCAACTGCGCCCGAAAGTCCGGCGGCCAGGCCAGCAATCAGGCTGGTGGCAAAAAGGGCAGATTTTAAGCGGGTCATCATAGTGTCTCCACAGCGGCGGCCGAAGGGCTGCCTGTCCTCAGCGTTGCAACCGCTGTGCCAGAGGATATCTTATTGAAAAAAAACAATTGACGGCGGCGCATCGCCGCCTAAATGTCGGAATTTCCGACAGCCTGTGTCGTCGCTGCCGACAGGTCCAGCCCGTACCTGCGCATTTTATCGTACAGCAATTGTCGCTGGACCCCGAGCCGTCGGGCGGCCTCGGCGCGATTTCCGCCGCTGGTGGCGATTGCCCGGCGGATCATCTCGGTTTCGAGCCGCGCCACCGCCTCGGGCATGGTTTCAGTCGCCTCCGGTGGGCGCACCTGCGCGCCCACAAGGAAGGCGAAATCATCGACATCGACCACCGGATTGCGGGCGAGGGCTGCAACCCGTTCGATCGCGTTGCGCAATTCGCGCACATTGCCAGGCCATGGATGGTTGCGGAGCAATAGGCCCGCCGCCTCGGTCAGCCCGCGGGCCCGGCCGGCGCCGCGCGCCAGAAAATATTCGGCGAGCTTGACGATATCATCGCGCCGTTCCCGCAATGGCGGCAGGCTCAGCGGTACGACGCCGAGCCGCCAATAGAGGTCCTCGCGGAAGCGCCCGGCGCGGATTTCGGACGGCAGATCACGATGGGTCGCGGCCAGCACCCGGACATCAACGGCAACCGGCTTGCCGCCAACCGGCGTCACCTCGCGTTCCTGCAAAACCCGCAACAGCTTGGCCTGGAGGATCAGGTCGAGGTCGCCGATTTCATCGAGCAGCAAGGTGCCGCCATCAGCCTCGCGGATGCTGCCTTTTGCGTCCCCGATCGCGCCGGTGAAGGCGCCCCTGGCATGACCGAACAGGGCTGATTCCATGAGATTGGCTGGGATCGCCGCGCAATTTATGGCGACGAACGGCTTGCCGGCCCGGCGGCCGTGGCGGTGGATGGCGCGCGCGACGACCTCCTTGCCAGTGCCGGTTTCGCCCGTAATCAGCACCGTCGCATCGCTATCGGCGAGCATCCCAATCGCCTTTTGCACATCGCGCATGGCGGATGAATTGCCAACCAGCCCATCCTCGCTTGGGTCGGCGCTGAGTTGGGGGACCGCTGCGACCGCATCCGGCAGCATCCGACGCAGCAAGTCGGCGATGTCGGCGCGCCCAATCGGTTTGGTGAGGTGATCAACCGCGCCAAGCCGCATCGCCTCGATGGTGTTGGCAGCCGTCGCGACCGCGGTCAGCACAGCAACCGGCGGGATGTCCGCGCGCGCGCGGATGCGGCGCAAAACTTCAAGCCCATCGAGGCCCGGCATGCGCAGGTCGAGCAGCACTGCCTGGATTGGTGGCTGTTCACCGAGCCGCTGCAAGCCTCGCAAGCCATCTTCAGCCTCGACGACCGCATGGCCGAGATCGCGCAGAGTTTCGCCGATGCTGTCGCGCAAGGCGGCGTCATCGTCGATGATCAGCACCCGTGCCATGGCACCTCCAGAATAAAGCAGGCGCCGAAAATGGTGTCGGCCAAGGTCAGGTGGCCACCATGGGCCTCGGCCATTTCGCGGGCGATGGCAAGCCCGAGTCCGGTGCCATCGGCGCGGCCGGTGACAAAGGGCTCGAACAACGTATCGCGCAAAGCGGGCGCAATCCCTGGCCCGGTATCGCGGATGGTGATGCGCAGCGTAGTGGTATCTTGCTGGGCAATCAGCTCGATTCGGCCCTCGCGCGGGGTGTGCTGGACGGCATTGCGCAGCAGGTTGGAAATTGCCCGTCCCAGGATTTCAGGATCGGCGAGGATTGTGGTTTCGGGCGCGCGCACGGTGATCGGTGCCTGACCGGGTGCCGCGTCGAGCTCTGCCACGCAGCCGGCCAGAAAATCATCCAATTTGATCTTGCGCAGTTCGGGTTCGCGGCGGCTGGTCATGGTCAGTAATTCCGCCACCAACCGATCAAGCCGGGCGATTTGCGGCAACACAGCCTGCAAAGCGGCGGTGCGGCGTGCGGCGTCCCCGGCCAGCGCATTTTCGACCTTCAGCCGCATGGCCGCCATCGGATTGCGCAGTTCATGCGCAACCCCCGCCGCCACCCGGCCCAATGCCGCCAACCGCGCACTGGTCGCAATCTGCGCCGCCAGAGTTGCCGCTTCGGCCTGCGCCTGGGCCAGGCCAGCCGCCATCGCATTGAGCGCTACCACAATCCGATCGAGGTCTTCCATCCCGGTCGTACTAAGCATCGGCAAACCACTTGCGCCTGGGCGCCGCAAGGCCCGCTCGATCGTGGCAACCCGGCGTGAATAGCCGGCAATCACCAGGGTGAGCCAGACGGTCGAACCCAACACCAACGCGAGCAGCACCCCCAGCCCTGCGCGCAGCAGTGCAGCACCCGGCGTGGGCGACATTTGCGCGCTGGCCCATCCGGCAAGGTCGGGGACCGGGCCCGCTAACGGGCACGCGCGCAGCACCAGGCGCGCACCGGGCACATCGCGCTGGGTTAAAATAAATCTGTCATCGGCGAGCGCGGCGGCGGCGATCTCGGCGAGCGGGGCGCGTGCGCGTTGAGGAAGTTCACCAAACAGCACACCGACATTTGCCTGCCAGATGCCTGCGGTAATGCTTGCAGTGATGTCTGCGGCTTCACCCTGATCAATACGGCTCACCAATGCCTGGCGCACGATCACCTCCAGATCGCGCCGGAACGCGGCGGCATCGGCGTGGGTGGCGTTCTCAAGTCCAGCCCAGCCGGCGCTGTAGAGGCTGTAGTTACTGACGATGGTCTCGCAGATTTGCCCAAGCATGGCCTGGGCGCGCCAACCCTGGGCAGTATTGGATTGCTCATAAAGCTGCATCAGCAACAATGCCAAGGTGCCGGCGGCAACCAGCAGCATGGCCCATAGCACGGCCAATCGGGCGCGGAGCGATCGCATCCCCCGAAACTGGCCCGTTCGCTCTGCGATGACCAGACAAAAGCGTGGAAATAGCAAAAGTGGGAATTGTCTTATTTTGCGTATCATCCAAAAGGATGATTGTCAGCAAATGTGAACCAACCTAGGATCACGCGATTGTGAACCAAGGGACGCCTCTCTGTCCCCAAAGATCTCGTCTGGGGATTAGTGACATCGTCATGGACGCCGTGCCGAAATACGCGGGAGCCGAGAAATCTGGTCCGACCGAACTGGTGCATGCGCCCCGTGCACCGGGCTCGGCCGATCGGTTGTTTGCGATTGGCGCGCTGGTGATGATCCTGGCCTTGGGCGTGGTGTGCGTGCTGTTGCTGCAGCGTGGTGCCGAGCGGGCAGATCGCCGCGCTGAGGATCTGACGCTCGGTCTCGCTAGCACGCTTTCGAGCGAGGCTTTGCGTTTGGTGCAATCGACAGATCCTCTGCTCCTCGATACCGCAACCACCGACCCCGCCGGGTTCGGCTCAATCGTCAATGACAGGCATTTGGGCGAACAGATCCGCGAATTGCCCCAGGTGCGGGCATTGTTGCTGCTCGACGCGGGTGGCACGGCCGTCAACGCCTCAACACCGGAACTGGTTGGGGTAAATCTTGGTCAGCGTCCTTGGTGGAACGGTCTGCGGCAAAACCAACCCGCTTTGCTGCGTGGCCCCCAGCTTGGCGACCCCGAGCCAGGGTGGTTGCCGGGAACCGAACCAACCTCGGTTGACCGCGACGCATCCGGGCAATGGACGCTCCCGGTCGTGCGGGCACTCAGAAACAACGGAATGTTCTTCGGCGCGGCGGTGGCACTGCTCGACCCCGAGCCACTGGTGCGGGCGGCCGAGCAGGTCGCGCTGAGCTTCGGTGTTGATGTGCGGATATTGTCAACCCGCGGGGTTGTGCTCGCGGTATCAAGCCCGTCGGTCGGCCGGGTCGGGCAGATGATGACCCATTTGCCGCCCTTCATCGATTTTCTCCCGGCGGTGCCAACAGGTGTCTGGCATGGCCGAATTGACGGCGCCGGTGCCAAAGGCGACGCCGAGGCGCGCCGGTCTGACGAGGTTGTCGCAGCCTTCGTGGCCTTTGCTCAATCACCCTTTGTGGTGGTGGTCAGCCAGCGGCGCAGTGTCGCGCGGGCGGCTTTTGGTGAAGATGGGCTGTTGATTATCGGTAGCTTCACCTGTCTTGCCATCGTCGTGGTGCTGGCGCTGTTCCCGCTTTTCCGCCAGGCGCGCATCCTGCGTAGCCAGGGATTGCGGTTGATTGAGAGTGAACGCGCCGCCCAGTTCGCCGCCCGCGCCAAGCAGGATTTCCTGGCAGCGATGAGCCATGAAATTCGCACCCCGATGAACGGGGTGATCGGCATGACCGGCCTGCTGCGCGATACCGAGCTCGACCCCGAGCAGCGCCGCTACACCCAGACGATCCAGAACTCGGCCGAGCATCTGCTGACCGTGCTGAACGATATTCTCGATTTCTCCAAAATCGAGGCGCATGCGGTCGAGCTGGAATCGACCCCGTTCATCCTCGAGGAAGAAGTCGCGACGATTGCCGAATTATTCGCGCCAACCGTCGCCATCAAGGGGGTCGAACTGGTGTGCCGCTTGGGCGATCGGCTGCCGGCGGGTGTGGTGGGCGATCCTGGCCGGTTCCGCCAAATCCTGCTCAACATTGTCGGCAACGCGGTCAAATTCACCGAGCAGGGCTGGATCGAAATCACCCTGGATGTGGCGCCCGACATCCGTCCTGCCCGCGATGACGGCAAGATTGTTCTGGAGTGCCGGATATCGGACACCGGCATCGGGATCGACGCCGACCGGGTTCCGATGCTGTTCGAGCGTTTTTCGCAGGCCGACAGCTCGATCTCGCGGCAATATGGCGGCACTGGACTCGGGCTTGCAATTTGCAAACGGCTGGTCGTGGCAATGGGGGGAGACATTGGCGCAGCACCCAGGCAGGGGGGAGGAAGCACGTTCTTCTTCACCTTACTGGTCAGCCCAAGCGAGGGCGAGGCCCCGCCGGTCACAATGCCGCTTCGTGGCCGGCGCTGCCTCGTCGTCGATGACCTGCCGCTTAACCGTGAAATCCTGTTGCATCAGTTGGTTCGGCTCGGGGCCGTCGCCGACGGTGCGGAAGACGGTATCGCCGGGTTGCGGCGGTTACGGCACGCCAGGGACGGGGCTGCGCCCTATGATTTCGTGCTGATCGATCGTGCTATGCCGCTGATGGATGGCATCGCCTTTGCCCGTGCGGTGCGTCAGGATCCAAGTTTCGTTGGTGCCCATGGGCCGCTGCGTCTCATCTTGTGTGCGTCGGGCCAGCTCGGCAGCAGCCGTGATGGGTTGGAGTGTTTCGACGCCCAGTTGTTGAAGCCGGTGATGGTGTCGCGGCTGCGGGCATTGACTGTGATGCTGGACCGGCCGACGCAGACGCCTGTCGAACGTCCGGCAGAACAGGACCACGAGGTCGCGCCACCGCCGCGTCCACCTAGCGCGCCACTGCATGGCCTCTATCTCCTACTCGCCGACGACAACGCCACTAATCAGTTCGTGACAAGGTCGATGCTGCAACGTGCGGGCGCGCGGGTGGATGTCGTGGTCGATGGCGCGGCGGCGGTTGCCGCGGTGATGTCGGCAAGCTTCGACCTGGTATTGATGGACGTGCAAATGCCGGGCATGGACGGCCTCGAAGCCACCCGTTTGATCCGGGCCGCAGAAGGCGATAACGGACCCGGTCGGCCGCAGGCAAGGCGGCGGTGTCCGGTGGTTGGCCTGACAGCATCGATCGGTCTGGAGTTCGAGGTGGAGTGTCGGGCGGCCGGAATGGACGGCTTCCTCAGCAAGCCCTTGTCGCGGGAGGCGCTGGTGTCAGCAATCCTTGCGGTGCTTGCCGATCAGCGCCTCGGCGCGCGCTGAAGCCTCCACCAATGGTGCAAAATTTGTATATCGCTGCGCGTGGACTTTGGCATTGCACGGCAATTTGCAGAGCATGCAATTTGCAACTTGTCGCCTAAGGCGAAAATCGCAATTTGCATCGCAAATGCCAAAAATAGGGTTATGCCATAGGCGTGGCTGTCGGGACAGATTCATCAGAGGTTAGCAGCCGACAAGAAAATTATGTATTATCAATATATTAAAAAACTTTATGGGTGCCGCGCGTTCCCCAGGGCGGGTGGCACGCTGATTGCTTGGTTCTCAATAGCTGGCCTGAAGACGTATTAGTCCAAATGACGATCCCGACCGTGATTACGGAGTGTTGATATGTTTGAATGCATTGAAAGCGGGCCGGACCGGGTTGTTTTGACCCTTACCGGCATTCTAGACGGCGACGCCGTTAGCCTAATCCGTGATGGGTTTGAGGCAATTTCAGCCTCGGGTCATCGCGATGTGGTGATCGATTTGAGCAATTTGACTTTTATGGATGGTTCAGGGATTGCAGCAATTGGCTATCTTTTTAAACGCCTGGTTGCAGCCGGACGCCGGATCGATTTGATCGGCGCGAACGGGCAGCCCGCACGGTTATTAAATGAAATGGGCTTGTCGGGGCTTTTTGGCATCGTCAATAAGGCGCAACGCCGCCCTCTTTTCAGCCGCCCCGGTTGGGCCCTCGCCCGTTGAGGTTCGGCGCGGTAATACATTATTATAGCCGCGTTCGGACAAACTGTCGGGTAGAAATTGGGTCCTGGAATTACCTGGGGCGGAAATCAGATTTCAGAATATGTTGATTGTTTGTTGCCTTATTTGTGTATCCTCATTTTATGTGCCTGCCGTCGCGCGCCGGGAATTACCCTGGCACCGTTCGAGATTGGTTCCGAGATTTCATGACGCATATTCGAGGCTCAAAAAATTTCAGTAACACATCCCCGTCTTGGCCCGTGCGTGCATGGGTCAAGGCGGGTATGGTGCATGCCGCGGCGGGTTACGGTCCGGGGCATGTGCAGTCGACGCCTGCCTTGAGTGCCGTTTTGGTGCGTGAGGACGACGTGAGGGCGGCAGGGAAACGTGTCCTAGATCAGCCCTTCAGCGTCATGACCGGGAGTGTACCTATGCCTGACCCGAGCTTTGCTGCCCAGCTCGCAGAAGATTTGTCCGAAGATGACCTGCGCCACGTTTTGCTTGTGTTCGGCAGCGATGTCACCCGTTTAACTGGCGTGTTGCGCGATGCCGTGGCCGCACAAGATGCTATTGGCTTCCGCCGTGCCGCCCATGGCTTAGCCGGTGCGGCCGGTGCAGTCGGGGCTATGAAACTTGAACGGCAGTGCCGCTTGGCAATGGCCACCCCCGAACTGGACGCCTCCGGCGAAGATGCACGGGGGCTGAATTTGGTGAGCGATCAAGTGGCCTTGACCGAGGCGCTCACCGCGATCGAGTTGCTCGGCAACGATGCTATGCGGGAACTAGCCCGCTTCGTCGCTGGCCTCGACGCCCAGGGTTAGGACAATGTCGAACATGACCGCGACCGACCCGTCCGGGCGCGCGCGTATCCTGGTCGTCGAAGATACTCCAACCCAGGCTGAACTGGCCCGAATGCTGCTTGGCGGTCTTGGCTATGAGGCGCGCATCGCGACTTCGGCGGGCGCGGCTTTGGTGACTGCGCGCGAATGGCAGCCCGAAATTATCCTCGTTGATATCGAACTGCCCGACTATAATGGCTTTGAATTGATGCAGCAGTTGCACGGCGAAGGCATCACCGCCGCCGTAATCGTGGTCACCGCCAACGCGTCGATCAATGCGGCCGTTCAGGCGATGCGGGCCGGCGCGGTCGATTTCGTGGTCAAGCCCTATTCCAAGGCCCGCCTTGCCGTCACCCTCGCCAGCGTGCTGGAGAAGCGATCACTTGCTGGTGATCTGGTGCGGGTTAAATCCCAACCCGACCGGCAGCAATATTTCGGCTTTATCGGCAGCAGCCCGGCGATGCAGGCGGCTTACCGCACCATTGAAAGCGTGGCGCCGAGCAAGGCGAGCGTGTTTATCACCGGCGAGTCGGGCACGGGCAAGGAACTCGCCGCCGAGGCGGTGCATCGCGCCAGCCCGCGCGCGGCCCGCAACTTCATCGCCCTCAACTGCGGCGCCATCCCCCGCGATCTGTTGGAATCTGAAGTTTTTGGCCACGTCAAAGGCGCCTTCACCGGGGCCACGTCAGACCGCGAGGGCGCCGCCAAACTCGCGGATGGTGGCACGCTGTTTCTCGACGAAATTGGCGAAATGCCCCTCGATATGCAGGTCAAGCTGCTGCGCTTCGTGCAGACCGGCACCTACAGCCCGGTGGGCGCATCCAAGGTCGAGCGGGTTGATGTGCGCTTTGTCTGCGCCACCAACCGTGACCCGATGCAGGAAGTCCGCGCCGGACGCTTCCGTGAGGATCTTTATTACCGACTTTACGTGGTGCCAGTCGAACTTCCGCCGTTGCGTGCCCGCGATGGCGACATGCTGGCCATTGCGCGCCATTTTTTGACCCAGTTCAGCCGCGAGGAACAACGCAGCTTTACCGATTTCAGCCCCGAAGCCGCTGCGGCCCTGCGGGACTATGACTGGCCGGGCAATGTCCGCCAATTGCAGAACGTGGTGCGCAACGTCGTCGTGCTGCATGACGCAACCGAAGTGACTGCCGAGATGCTGCCACCGCCGGTTTACCGACCGGGCCAACAGCCGGTGAGTTCGCCCGCGTTACCGCAGGGCCTACCAGCACCGACCGCAGCTTTGCCATTGGTATCACCAGCGCAAGCGGTCCTGATGCCCGCAGTGTTGCCGACGGAAATCGTGCCGCTCGCGGTCATGGAACGGCGCCTGATCGAGGCGGCCCTTAAGCACACCGCCAACGATGTGCCTCGCGCCGCCGCACTGCTGGAAATCAATCCATCAACCATTTATCGCAAATTGCAGACCTGGCGGACGGCAGACGAAACCGCAGGATCGATCATTTAGGCTCTCGTTACCTCGGCGAAAATATGGCATAAACGGTGCCATAGGAATCCGAGAGCCTGGATGCAAACCGACCCGCCCCAGATTGCGACGCAGCGAGAAGCTGATGCTCCCGCCGCATTCGCTGGTGACTTTATCCCGCTATCGGTTCGTTTCAGCAAGCGTGCCATGGACATCGTCGCCGCCCTGATCGGCCTGATGCTGACCGCACCGCTTTTTCTGTTGGTCGCCATCGCCGTCCGGCTCGACAGTCCTGGACCCGCAATCTACCGTCAGCTCCGGGTCGGACGAACCCTCGCCGATCGCACCGAACTTTTCACCATCCTCAAGTTTCGTTCGATGCGCGCCGACGCCGAAAAGCTCACCGGCGCAGTTTGGGCGCAAAAAAGCGATCCCCGGATCACCCGCGTTGGCGCCTTCATCCGCAAGACCCGACTCGACGAAATCCCCCAACTCATCAATGTGTTGCGGGGCGATATGAGTCTGGTTGGACCCCGCCCCGAACGCCCCGGCCTGGTCGACAAACTTGACCTGGCCCTCCCGTTCTATGCCGACCGCATGATGGGCCTGCGCCCGGGCGTCACCGGATACGCCCAGGTCAACCAAGGCTATGATACCGATATTGAAGGTGTGCGCCGCAAAGTTGCCCTCGATGCAGCCTACGCCATGCGCCTCGCCAGCTTCCGGTCGTGGCTTGTGACCGACCTGATGATTCTCGTTCGCACCGTGGGCGTGGTGCTGACCGGGGCGGGGCAGTGACGGCGAAGGAAAAGGAAAACAAACGGGGGCGCTCACCCCGCCGTGCGGTCAAGGTGTTAACAAGCAATCATCCGCCAACGCCCGGACCGGCGTGCGATCGCGCTCATGGGCGAATTCGGGGACATTATTGCCGGCCGCGTTGGAAACCGGGTTGAGGATCAGCGAGAAAATCCAGCGCGGATAGGGTGAAATATTGGGCGGCGAAACATGCAGCATGTTGTCGCCGAAAATCAGCATTGTGCCGCGTGGCCCGTGCGCGGAAACCATGCCAAGCTCGGCCACCAGATCGGTGACCGCGGCGTGCGGCACAGTCCACAACTCCCATTTCTGGCCATCGATGGTCCGCTGATAGGGGATGTCGCGTTTATGCGACCCCGGCACGAACCACATTGGGCCATTGAATTCGGTAACATCGTCAAGGAACACATGCAGGTTCAGCGCCAGCGGCCTGGGCGAGCCATCGCGGGTATGGTGGGTGGCGAAATCGGTGTGCCATTCGAAGCCGGCGCCGGCGAAACCGGCTTTCGGGTTGATCTTGACCTGCTGAATGTAGAGATCCTCGCCCAGGATCTGCATTGCTGGCTCGATCAGCCGAGGGTGGCGCACCAGGCGGGCATAGGCTTCGCTGCGGCGGTGCAATGACAGCAGATTGCGGACGGTAACGCCATCGGCTTCGCGCGGGTTTTCCGGGCAATTTTCTGCGAACAGCGCCGGCATTGGTGCGCGCAGTGCCTCGACCTCGGCGTTGGTGAACACATTGGGCAGCACCAGGAAGCCATCCGTATCGAGTTGGTGCAATTGCTGATCGGTTAGTTTCACGGCGATTTTCTCCATTCAGGCGCGAAACCGGGCGGCAGGGCATACAAACCCAGTGTGCCGGCAGCAAGGTCGGCGAATGGTGCCCGGGGGCGGATTCGAACCACCGACACTGCGATTTTCAGTCGCATGCTCTACCAACTGAGCTACCCGGGCATCGTGCTGTCACCTTCGGAACTGGTGACACCTGTTGGAGGGGCGGGGATAGCCCACTCGCGCCTGGGGATCAACCCGTCAAATTGTCATCCTCGTCATCGCTGCCCTTCATTGCGTCGGGGTCTGCGGTCGTATCGGGAACGCGATAGACCTCGCCGAACCAGCGGCCAAGATCCGCATCGGCGCAGCGCAGGCTGCAAAACGGGGCGTAGCGGGCCACGGACGGCTTGCCGCAGATGGCGCACAGGTGGAGCCTCACTGCGGACCTCGGGGCAGGGGACGCAGACGCCAGCCTGATATCGGCAAGCTGCGGTCTTCGCGCAAGGCCAGTGCGCGTCCGGCGCGGGCGGTATAATGCGCCAACGCCACCGGATCAGCTCGCAATGCCGTCACCACGCCAAAAGCGGCGGTAAGTTCGAAGGCAATCGCCGGAGTCGCGGCCACTTCGCCGGCTGCCTGCCGTAAGGCTGCCATCCCCTCGGCATGCGGGGTGCCGAGAAGTTCATGCAGCGGCGGATGGACCCGCGGGCGCAGTATCTCGGCCAGGCCCAGCGCGGAAAACCCCAGAAACCGCGCGCGCTGCGGATCATGGGCCAATGCCGACGCGATCCCTGGGCCGAGCGAGGCACGGGCCTTGACCGACAGGCCGGCAAAATCCACCACAATCCCGCCGGCAAGATTGCGCAGCCGGATCTGGCGGGCCAGCGCTGGAATCGCGGCACGATTAATCGCAGTATGCGCCGCGCCCTTGCTGGTGCGGGCCGCCGAGGCACCCGCAAGATCGAGGTCGATCGCGGTCAGTGCGGGCGTCGGATAGATCGACATCGCAGCACCTTCCGGCAAGGCAACATCCGGCGATGCGAGCGCCAAAACATCAGCTTCGAGTGCCGCGTCAAACGCCGCCGCCACAACCCGCAGCCGATCACCAAGCAAGGGACGCAGGCTGGCGGCAAGCCCGGCATCGTCAATCCAGATCTCGGCATTGTGATGCTGTGCAGCGAGCATCGCGACAGCCCCCGGTCCACGACGCACCAAAGCCGGTGGCCCGCTACCGATCAGGCCAAAATCATCAGGGGCAAGCCGCCCCGTGAGCCGCACGCCCTTGCCGCCCTGTGCCGAGCGCACCACTTGCACGCCCAGGATGGTGCCCGGATTGGCATCCCCGCCATCGCGTTCCGGCAAGAATCCCTCTTCGCTCCCCAGGGTAACGAACGCGCCACCCAAAGCTGGCATGCGCGCGCTTACCCGACCGCGATAAAGATCGCCAACCCCGTCCGGATTGCCCGGCCGCCACAGCGCGTAATCGACCAGCCCGTTGGCGTCGACCGCCGCAACCCGGATTTCGCCAGGGCTGACGGAAGCAAGGATTTTCACGTCGCAAAATATCCGGCGCCGCGCAGCAACTGCGCGGTTTCGAACAAGGGAAGCCCAACGATGTTGGAGTAACTGCCCGACAGGAAGCGGATATGCGACGCCGCCCGCCCCTGGATCGCGTAGCCACCGGCCTTGCCCTGCCATTCTCCCGATGCGAGGTAGCCATCAATCTGCGCATCGGTCAGCCGCGCAAACCCAACCACGC
Source organism: Acetobacteraceae bacterium (assembly GCA_025360065.1). Classification (GTDB taxonomy): domain Bacteria; phylum Pseudomonadota; class Alphaproteobacteria; order Acetobacterales; family Acetobacteraceae; genus CAITOL01. The sequence goes on from JANYCX010000219.1 coordinate 16,358, forward strand.
TATCGCAAACCCGTTCCAGCACGCGACCATCCGGCGTTGCCAGCACAATCGCGGTTAGAACATGGTGGCGCCGGCCCGATAGCATCGCAAGACAGCCACGCGCCTGATCCTCGGTTTCGGCCTTGGGCAGCACCCGGCTGCCGCACGCAACGACCGTATCGGCGGCCAGCACCAGCCAGTCCGGGCGCGCGGCAGCGGCGGCCTTGGCTCGTGCCAGACGTTGCGCGAGCAATCGCGGCGCCTCCGCACGGCGCGGCGTTTCGTCGATGTCGGTGGAAATCACCTGGTCGGGGGTAACCCCGATCTGAGCCAGCAGCGCCAGACGGCGGGGGCTTGCCGAGGCGAGCAGCAGCCTCATTACTTGAAGCGAAACGTAATCCGCCCCTTCGTCAGGTCATACGGCGTCATTTCGACGTTGACCCGATCGCCCGCGAGCACGCGGATGCGGTTCTTGCGCATCTTGCCGCTGGTATGGGCAAGAATGGAGTGTTCATTGTCCAGCTTCACCCGGAACATTGCGTTCGGCAGCAGCTCCATCACGGTGCCACTGAATTCGATCGTGTCTTCTTTGGACATCAAGCCTCGACAAAAGTTATAAAGATGGGGCGGAACATGGTCGCCAAGGCCGGTAAGGTCAAGTTAGCCGTCATTCTCGATTAGCCGCACCGCAATACTGCGCGCATGGGCACCCAGGCCCTCGGCCTCGGCCAGCGCCACGGCCGCGGGTCCAACCGCGCGCAAAGCGCTGGCATCGGCGTCAACCCAGGTGGTCCGCTTGAGGAAGTCGAACACCGACAGACCCGAGGCAAACCGCGCCGTGCGCCCGGTTGGCAGCACGTGGTTAGGCCCCGCGACATAATCGCCCAATGCCTCGGGCGCGAACCGGCCCAGGAACACCGCCCCGGCATGGCGGATTTGGGCAAACACAGCCGCGGGCAATGGCGTCATGATCTGCAGATGCTCGGGCGCCAGCCGGTTAGTCAGCACCGCAGCCTCGGCTAAATCGCGCACCAGAATAACCGCGCCATGATCGCGCCACGATGCCCCGGCAATCGCCGCGCGGGGCAGGGTGGTGAGCGCGATATCAACCGCCAAAATCACCGCATCGGCAAAGCCGGCGTCATCGGTTATCAGGATCGCCTGGGCGACCTCGTCATGTTCAGCTTGGGCCAGCAGGTCGAGTGCCACATGGGCGGGATTATTGGCCGCATCCGCAATCACCACCACCTCCGACGGTCCGGCGATATTATCGATCCCCACCCGGCCAAAAACCTGGCGCTTGGCCTCGGCGACATAGGCATTGCCTGGCCCGACAATCCGGTCCACCGGGGCAATCGTCGCTGTGCCCCAGGCCATCGCCGCGATCGCCTGGGCCCCGCCAATGCGGTAAACCTCATCCACCCCAGACAAATGCGCCGCCGCCAACACCAGCGGATTGAGCACCCCATCCGGCGTCGGCACACACATTGCCACCCGGCCGACGCCTGCCACTCGCGCCGGCAAGGCGTTCATCAGCACCGATGACGGATAGGCCGC
>JANYCX010000006.1 GCA_025360065.1 Acetobacteraceae bacterium
AGTACGGGGTCACCCAACCGGGAGGAATTGTCATGCGCCGCCTTTTCGCCGCCGCCTTGCTCAGCCTGTGGACAGTCGCGTCTTGGGCGGTTGAACTGCCGACCGCCAAGCCGGAGGAGGTCGGCCTTGGCCACCTCGATCGCATCGCCAGTTTTCTGCGCGCTGAAGCCGAGTCCAAGCGCCTGCCGGGATCGGTGGTGATGATCGCGCGCAATGGCCGCGTTGCCTATGCCGAGGCGTTCGGGCTGCGCGACCCCGCCACTGGCACGCCGATGCAGATGGACTCGATCTTTCGGATGTATTCGATGACCAAGCCGGTCACTGCGGTTGCAATCCTGATGCTGATGGAGGAAGGCAAGCTCCGCCTTGCCGACCCCGCCTCGCGCTTTCTGCCAGCGTTGAAGAACCTTAAGGTCATCACCGAAACCGTTGATGCCCAGGGGCAGCGCCGCACCGCCACCGTGCCTGCTGAGCGCGAGATCACCATCCTCGATCTGCTGCGCCATACTGCCGGCCTCAGCTACGGTGTGTTCGGCAATTCGCTGGTCGATCAGGAGATGAAGACTGCCGGACTCAACGATCCTGACATGCGGCTGCGCTGGACCGATCAGAAAGTGGTGGAGGAGCTTGGCAAGCTGCCGCTGCTGTTTCAGCCCGGCACCCAATGGCAATATAGCCGCGCGACCGACGTGCTGCTCGCTGTGGTCGAGGCCGCGAGCGGGCAGCGCGGCGATGAATTCTACGAACAGCGCATCTTCAAGCCGCTCGGCATGATCGATACGTCGTTCAACCTGCCGCCGGAGAAAATGGCGCGGATGGCGCAATCCGGCACCGATCCAACGACCGGGCGGGCGCAACCGCTGACCGATGTCAGCAAAATCAGACTGTTCCTCGGCGGTGGTGAAGGGCTGCTATCGACCGCTCCCGATTACATGAAATTCGCCCTCATGCTCGCCAATGGCGGCGAGCTTGGCGGGGTGCGGCTGATCTCACGCGCCTCGGTTGCACTGATGTCGGCCAACCATTTGCCGCCCGGTGTCGGTGCCGGCCCGAATTATTTGCCCGGCCCCGGCTATGGCTTCGGGCTCACGGTCGCGGTTCGCACCGAGGCTGGGCAATCGAGCGTGCCGGGCAGCATCGGCGAATATAATTGGGGTGGCTATGCCGGAACCAAGTTCTGGATCGACCCGAAGGAGCGTCTGGTGCCGATCCTGCTGATCCAGGCCCCGCTGCAATCGCGCAACGCCGGCAACAGCTTTCGCGGTCTGGTCTATGGTTCGATAGTGGACTGAACTGCGACCCGTAGTTGAAGGAAGCGCGCCATGACGGACCGTGTTCTAGGCGTATTGGGCGGCATGGGCCCGCTGGCGAGCGCGCAGTTCATGCTGCGGCTCACCATGCTGACACCCGCGACACGCGACCAGGACCATGTTGCCACTGTTTTGTGGTCGGACCCCCGAGTGCCGGACCGGTCCAGGGGTAAGATTGGTGGCGGGGATGACCCGCTGCCGTGGCTGCTGCGCGGGGTGCGCGGGCTGAAAGCGGCGGGCTGTGGGGCAATCGCGATCCCGTGCAACACCGCCCATGGCTGGTACGACGAGATGGCGGCGGAGGGTTTGCCGGTGCTGCATATTGTCGATGCCGCCGCCGCCGCGTTGCGCCAGCATACGCCGCGCGGGACCATCGGGATTATGGGCACCGCGGCGACACTGGCGATGCGGCTGTACCATGACCGGTTCGCGGCGATGGGCTGGGACTGCATTCAGCCCACTGATGCCGAAATGGCCGACAAGGTCTCACCCGCAATTGCGCTGGTGAAAGCCAATCGCGTGGCCGAGGCTTATGCGCCGCTCGCCGAAATGGCGCAGGCATTGGCGGCGCGCGGCGCGCAGTCGGTGGTGTTGGGCTGCACTGAAATTCCGCTCGGCATTCAGGCCGGACCATGGCAAAGCTTGGGCATTCCCTTGGTCGATAGCATCGATGCGCTGGCATTGGCGGCGATCAGATGGGCGAAACAATAATCGGAGGACGCGCAATATGATCGACAACCCCCCCATGCTGACCATCCATCGCGGCTGGAAGCGCCCCGATCCGACGCTGATAGAGGCGTTTCGCGGCGCCCAGACCTCGCATCTGGTCGATGCAATGGAAGGGCGCGGGGCGGTGGATTACCGGATCAAGCCGCTCAATCCCGCGTCGAGCTTCGTTGGCTGCGCGATCACTGGGGCCGCGTATCCGGCCGATATCGCGGCGATGTTCGGCGCGGTGCATGAGGCGCAGGCGGGCGATGTCATCATGATTTCGACCGACGGGTTCACCGCGACTGCCGTGCTTGGCGATATCGCGGCCGGGATGATGCGCAACAAGGGGGTCGCGGCATTCGTCACTGACGGGCTGGCGCGTGACAAGGCGGGGATTCTGGCGACCGGATTGCCGGTTTATTGCCAGGGAATTTCGCCCAATTCGCCGGCACTGAACGGCCCAGGCACGGTTGGCGCGCCGATCAATCTCGGTGGTGTGCATGTCCGGTCGGGCGACATTGTCGTCGGCGACGAGGACGGCGTGGTGGTGGTGCCGGTGGAGATTGCCGAAACGGTGCTGGCAACGCTTGCCCGCATCCGGGTGGCGGAAGCGGCGACCATCGCCAGAGTGGAAGCTGGCTTGACCTTGTCCGATGGCGCGGCGCGCATGGTGGCTGCCGCGCGCATCATTGGCGGATGATCCGGCGCACCCTTCGTCGGGTCGATCGCCACTGGCTGCGGGCGGTGCTGTTCACCCTGGTGTTGATCGGGTTGGTGACGGCTGGGATAGGTGCCGATATCGGCGTGGCGGTGGCAGCCCTGGCGATTTGCGGGCTCGGGTTCGGGTTTTTCTATCTGATCTTTCCGGGCGGCTCGCATTTCGGCGTCACCGTCGCCAACGCGCTGGCGGTTTACATCTGCGTGTTCGTTTATTTCCGCGACGCCAATTTTGCTGATGCGTCGGAAACAGCCTCAATGCTGGCGGTGGCACTTCCGGTCGCCGGGTTCCTGATCGGCTGTTTCGCCCGCAGGGGTCGGGTGGCGGCCAGCATCCATGCCCGGCGCAGTCATGACGTGGTGCATTTGCCGCGCCTCGACCGCTGGGTTCCAATGCTGATGGTGGTGGGGGCGGCGTCTTTCGCCCTCCCCAAGCTCGATCTGGCGCCCAGCATCCAGGGCCAGCTGCTGGTGGCTGCGATGGCGGTGATCGGGGCCTCGGTTGCCTATGCGGCGCGCGATGTGGTGGTGCTGCTGATCGACATCGCGCTGGTTTTCGAAAGCGTAACCGCCCGGCTCGACCGGTTGCTGATGCCGGTCATGGCGTTCCTGACGTTTTATTCACTGCTGGTGGTGGTGTTCGCCTGCATGTATCGCATCGCCGATCTGACCCTTGCCGCGCCACCCTTCGTGGTGCACGGCCATCTCGCCCATATCAGTTTTGCGGACGCGCTCTATTTCAGCGTTATCACCATCGCCACCGTCGGCTACGGCGACATCACCCCGCTTGGGCCATTGGTGCGCGGCCTGGCCTCAATCGAGGTGGTGTTGGGATTGCTCCTGCTCCTATTCGGCTTTTCCGAGATCATGCGGACGTCCCGTAAGGAGTGACGGGCGCCGCCGCCGGGCTTGCCGCACTGCGTCCGAACGCCACCCGCAGCATGCGGCGCGGGCATTCGATGATGTCCCAGAAAATCGAGCGCTTATTGTAGACGTTGTCCGACACATCGACGTTTTGGTTTACCAGCGCCCCATCATAATAGGTGCCGAACATCCGGTCCCAAAAGATGAAGATCATGCCGTAATTCTTGTCGAACTGCTCCGGGATTGCGGAATGATGAATGCGATGGCCGATCGGCGACACCAGAATCCAGCGCCCGATCCAGCCGAAATTCCATGGCAGCATCGAATGGGTCAGCCCGGCATGCATCGCGCCGAGCACATTCAGCAACAGGAACTGCTCGGCCTTGCCGCCGAGCAACGCGAACGGAATAGCGAGTGCAATGGCGAGCGCCGCTTCATCGCTCGGGTGATCGCGGGATGTGGTGATGACATTGAATTCCTCGGCATTGTGATGGAATTTATGCAGTTCCCACCAGACTTTCCATTGATGCTGGGTGCGATGGATCCAGTATTTGCAAAAATCGATCGCGATCATCCCCCAGATCAGCTGCATGACCGGATTGCTGAAGCTGAAAATCCCGCGCGGCAGGACCGGGTCGATCAGTTTCAAAAACAGGTCAGCAAGCCCGAGCGAGAAAATGAATATCCCGATGCCGCCGATTTTCAGGATGCTGATCGCAAAGCAGACCATGTCCACCGCAGTGGATTTGCTTGGGTGGATCAGCCGATAAAGGCTGGAATTGCGCCAGCCCATCATCGGCACTTCCAGCGCGATCACCATGACGATGCCGAGCAGATAAATCCCGGTATTCTGGGTGAAAATCGCATCCTGGCGCGACAGAAGGTAGCGCATGCCCTTGTCCCAGACGAACCGCCAATCGCCGAATGCAAAAAAACCGGCGCCGGCGACCAGCACAAGCATCGCCAGAATATTGCGATTACGATTTTCGCTGAGCCAAAAACCCATGGAACCCTCGTGAATGTTCAAATAAATCCGCGATCAATCCCGCCTAATTAGGCTCTCGCGCCGATCCGTCAATTGAGCTGAGTGAAATTCGTATAGAGCCCGGCAGCGCGGGCGCGCAATTTGACCAGTGCGACCAGCAAATCGAGCACGGGCGTTGCCACCCCGCCGAGCCGCGCAAGTTCGAGCGTCGCGCCATAGATCCCGTCGATTTCCATCGGGCGGCCAAGATCTAGATCCTGCAGAATACTGGGACGATGGGTCATCTTGCGGCTGAAACCGGGGGCACGGTCCACGTCCACTGCCGGCGCACAGCCAAGCGAGACCAACCTCCGGCCCGTGCAAATGGGGGCCGAAACTGGACACCGGCACCCTGACCTACCTATATGTTGATCCATATCATCACGCGGAAATTTGGCATGTCATCGCTTGCAGGCACCCTGGAAACTCCTGTTGTTCCGGTCATTTTATCCGGTGGCAGCGGTACCCGCCTGTGGCCAATTTCCCGCGCCAGCCTGCCCAAGCAATTCTGTGCCCTGATTGGCACGGCGACGATGATCCAGCAAACCGCTGGCCGCGCCATCGGGGCCGGGTTCGCTGCACCTGTCGTGGTTTGCAACGAAGATCACCGTTTTCTGGTCGCCGAGCAATTGCGCGAAAGCGGCATAGCCGGCAGCCGTATTATGCTTGAACCGGTCGGACGCAACTCTGCCCCGGCCATCCTGGCGGCAGCGATGCTGGTCGCCGACCAGACCCCGGACGCGGTGCTGTGGATTATGGCGGCCGATCACGTTATCGATGACATGCCCGCCATGCACCATGCCCTGGCGGTTGCGGTTGCTGCGGCGCGCAGTGGCAAGGTCGTCACCTTCGGGATGACGCCGACGGCGGCCGAAACCGGCTATGGCTATATCGAAGTCGGCGCTAAGCTTTCGGACATTGACGGTGCCAGCGCCGTTGCCCGCTTCGTCGAAAAACCCGATGCCGCCACGGCGGCCGCGTTTGTCTGCGGTGGCCGGCATCTGTGGAATTCCGGCATGTTCGTCTTCACCGCCGCCACTTTCATCGCCGAGATGACACGGTTCGAGCCGGAGGTTGTCGCCTCTGTGCGGGCAGCGCTGGCCGATCGCCGCGAAGACCCCGATTTCATCCGCCTCGAACCCGCCGCCTTTACCGGCTGTAAGTCGATCAGCATCGACTATGCAGTTGCCGAGCGCACCGACCTGGCTGTCGTGGTGCCCGCCTCGGTCGGCTGGACCGATGTTGGCAGTTGGGCGGCGATGTGGGACCTCGGGGCCAAGGATGCGGCTGGCAACGTCCTGATCGGCGACACAGTGGTCGAAGACGCAACCAATTGTTATGTGCGCACCGACGGCGCGCTCGCGGCGATTATCGGGTTGCAGGATGCGGTCCTGGTTGTCACCGAAGACGCGGTGCTGGCCATGCACCGTGATCGCTCCCAGGATGTCAAGACCATCGTCGATCGCCTGCGGGCGGATGCGCGCCCGCAAGGCACCACCCATCACCGGGTTCTGCGCCCCTGGGGATTTTACGAAAGCCTGGCGGTCGGGGAAGGCTTTCAGGTCAAGCGGATCGTGGTCAAACCGGGGCAGAAACTATCGCTGCAAAGCCACAAATTCCGTGCCGAGCACTGGGTTGTCGTCGGCGGCACCGCCATCGTCACCCGCGATCACGAAACCCTGACGCTGGCGGCGCAGGAGCATGTTTTCCTGCCCCTCGGCTGCGTTCACCGACTCGAAAACCCTGGCACCGACCTGATGACGCTGATCGAGGTGCAGGTCGGCAGCTACACTGGTGAGGACGATATTGTCCGCTATGAGGATATTTATAACCGCGCCTGACCCTTGCCCTCCTGCGCTGGTCGCCCACACTATGCCAGCAGGAGGATTGTAGATGTTTGAATTGTCTGAAGAACACCGGATGCTGAAGGAACTGGTGGCGAAGTTCGTCGATAATGAGCTGATCCCGCTCGAACGCCAGGTGATTGCGCGCGAGGCCGCGGGCGGCTCGGCTGGCTTGACCCACGAAGAAGAAGCACCGCTGCTGGAAAAATGCCAGGAACTCGGGCTCTGGGCGCTCGACGTGCCCGAGGCCTATGGCGGGGCCAATTTGCCGGCCGTCGCGCTGATGGCGATGAATGAGGAACTCGGCCGCACCTGCGTGCCGTTCACCTTCCCACCCGACTCACCCAATTTGCACATGCTGATTGTGGCAGCCAATGACGATCAAAAGAAGCGTTATCTCGAACCCTATGCTGCCGGGCTGACCAAATCGGCGATCGCGATTTCCGAGCCCGGTGCGGGTGGCGATCCGGCCGGACGTCCCCGCGGATGGTGGCGTTGTGGGTGCGGGTTGCTGTCAGTGGGCTGTTGAAATAGTTTACGCCGCCTACTTGGTTCGGGTCGGGATAGCGGCTGACAAGATTCTTTCCGATCTTATCCAACCTGGCGGCCGGGATGGTGTTGTTGGGGAAGGCATCGCGAATCGATCCCGCGCCTGCAGGGTTGGCGCGAGTGGTGAGTGGATCGAAAATCTGAACACCAAACACGCCATTACGCTCCGCAGCTAGCGGAACAATACCGCTTGCGGTAGAGCCCTGACTAATGTGCGAGCGTTGATAGGCGCCATGCCACCAAGCCCGGTTTTTGATGATTTTACCACCCAGGGCACCGCCGAACTGGTGTTCCACAAACAGTGGTTTAGGGGCAGTGGCGGGGAGGAAGAAGTCGCGCGCGTCAAAAGCACTATTACGGAGAAATTCAAAAGCAGATCCATGCAATTCGTTGGTGCCAGACCGTGTAACTACCGTCACAACAGC
>JANYCX010000160.1 GCA_025360065.1 Acetobacteraceae bacterium
GGAACGGCTTTATGGGTTGTGGTTGGCAGGCACGCTGCGGGCGCCACGGAAGGCTGGCGTGCGCACGGTATCGGCGCAGGTGATCGTGCGGCCGAAATTGCCGGGCAGACATGGGTGGCTCGCCATTCAGATTTGGGAGACCCGGGCCTATGGATCGCAGTTGCAGCATTTGCTGACTGATCCGGGGTTCGCGGCGTTTGTGGCGGCGGTGCCACGGGCAAGGCGGGTGCTGCGGCCGATTTTGCGGATGCTGACGGTTGATGCGCTGCCGGCGGTGCTTGCCATGCCGGTTGCCGACATTGCCGCAGTTAAGGTGAAAAGACGGCGGGCGGCGCGGGCGGCGGTTTGGCCGCCCAAGGGCTTGCCGGAATTGGCGAAGGGGGCATGGTTTGCGCCACCGGGAAAAAATTGGGGGTCGGCGGGGTGAGCAATGGTGCGCTCTATTTGTTACGATAACAAAATTAATATAAAGACTATTGGCTTTTTTGTTGATTTATACCAATGGGCTGCATCCATGTCTGTTGTCCAGCCTGTCGCCACCACGAAGATGGTGAAATGCGACGCCGCATTCCACCCGACGGAGTTTTACTGTGCAGAGCTTGGGACGCAACACGTCACGAAGTGCTGTATCCCCAGGGCGCCGCGCCAACCGTCACAATAACTGCTACTGTCTTTGCTATGTCCACCGCGCTTCCGCTTCACATCCCACCGACCGCCCCGCTCGCGGACCGGCTCCGCCCGGCAGCCCTGGGGCGGGTTGTCGGCCAGGACCATCTGGTTGGCCCGACCGGTAGTTTGACCCGGATGCTGGCGCGCGGATCACTCGCGTCGCTGATTTTGTGGGGCCCACCTGGGGTCGGCAAGACCACCATTGCGCGGTTGCTGGCGGAGCGGGCGAATGTGCATTTCACCCAGATTTCGGCGGTTTTTTCTGGGGTTGCCGACCTCAAGAAATGCTTTGAGGACGCGACCAGGCGCCGTGCCATCGGGCAGTCGACGCTGCTGTTTGTCGATGAAATTCACCGCTTCAACCGCGCCCAGCAGGACGGGTTTTTGCCGGTGGTGGAAACCGGCACCGTCATCCTGGTTGGTGCGACGACCGAAAACCCGTCTTTCGTGCTGAACGGCGCGCTGCTGTCGCGGTGCCAGGTGCTGGTGTTGCGGCGGCTCGATGATGCCGGGCTTGAGTTACTGTTGCAGCGCGCCGAGGCTGAGTTCAATCGCCGTCTGCCATTGGTGGCCGAGGCGCGGGAAAATCTGCGGGCGATGGCTGATGGCGACGGGCGCTATCTGCTGAACATGGCCGAGCAGTTGTTTGCGGTGCCAACCGAAGATGCCGATCTTGATGCTGCCGGCCTGTCGGAAATTCTTGCCCGGCGGGCAGCGCTTTACGACAAGGATCGGGAGGAACACTATAACCTGATCTCGGCGCTGCATAAATCCATTCGGGGTTCGGACCCGGATGCGGCTCTTTATTGGCTCGCCCGGATGCTGGCTGGGGGGGAGGACCCGCGCTTTCTGGCGCGGCGGCTGACCCGGTTGGCGTCGGAGGATATTGGCCTGGCCGATCCGCAGGCGCTGGGGGTGGCGTTATCGGCGTGGCAGGCTTTTGAGCGGCTCGGCACGCCGGAGGGGGAGTTGGCGATCGCGCAATGCGTGGTCTATCTGGCGACGGCGCCGAAATCGAATGCGGTTTATACCGCGTTCGGCGCGGCGCAGGGGGCGGCGAAGGGCACGGGCAGCCTGATGCCGTCGGCCCATATCCTCAACGCGCCGACCAAGTTGATGAAAAACCTTGGGTATGGCAGCGGCTATGCTTACGACCATGGTGCGGAGGACGGGTTCTCCGGGCAGAATTATTTCCCCGACGGGATGGCGCGGCATGATTTTTATCAGCCGCCGGAGCGTGGGTTCGAGCGGGAAATCGGCAAACGGCTCGCTTATTGGGCGGATTTGCGGCAGAAGCGCGGTCTATAGGAACCGCACACATGACCGTTACCAATAATTCCGTGACCGCGGATGAGGCCGATATCCGCCTCGATCGCTGGTTGCGTCGCCATTTCCCCGACCTGACCCAGGGCGTGATCCAGCGCTGGTGCCGGACCGGACAGATCCGCGTTGATGGCAAAAAGGTCGAAGCTGCCGCCCGGCTGGCCCCTGGACAGGAAGTCCGGGTGCCGCCAGTGCCGACCCGGATCAACGCGCCGGCCGCCAAAGCCGAACCGGTGTTCGACCCGATGCTGCGCAAGGACATCGAGCGCATGGTTCTGTGGCGCGATGATCAGGTCATTGTGCTGGATAAGCCACCCGGCCTTGCGACCCAAGGTGGGCCGGGGATTACCAAGCATATCGACATGATGTTGGATGGTCTGCGCGAGCCCGGGCAGGACCGGCCACGACTGGTGCATCGGCTCGACCGCGATACCTCGGGGATTCTGGTGGTGGCCCGCACGCCGGGGGTTGCGGCCAAGATGGCGGCGGCGTTCCGTGGCCGGACGGTGGAGAAAACCTATTGGGCGATCGTGGTCGGACGGCCGATCCCGGTCGATGGGCGGATGGAATTCAATCTGGTGCGCACCGAAGGCTTTCGCGGCGAACGGGTGGCGGTGGCGGGCGCCTACGACAAGGACACCGCCCATGCGATTACCGATTATCATACGGTCGATCACGCTGCCCGCAAGCTCGCCTGGCTCGAACTAAAGCCGTTGACCGGGCGCACCCATCAGCTCCGCGTGTCGTGTGCCGCGATCGACTGCCCGATCCTGGGCGATCTGCCTTATGGTCGTGAACGCACCAGCCATGAGGGTGGCGGCAACACAGCCCTGGTCGATGGCCTGGGCGAGCAATTGCATCTGCACGCACGCCGCATCAGCTTCCCGCACCCGGCTGGCGGCAAGCTGACGGTGGAGGCTGATCTGCCGCCGCATATCGCGGCCACGTTCCGCACGCTCGGCTTTACCGCGCCGGCCGCGATCGCGCCGTTCCGCTAGGGGCTGGCGCGGTTGGAGCAGATTGAATACCAGCCCGACGACCCGCCACCGCAGCGTGCCACGCGCCTGATCTATGTGCCGGGGTATGGCTATGTTGAGGCGCCGCGCCATGTGTGGTGGTACGTGGCCTTGGTGATGGCGGTGCTGCTGACCCCTCCTGCCAGCCTGTGGCTGTTCCTGCGCAGTTTTGACGCCGATGCCTACCGACCGGCGATTACTGCGATGATCCGGCAGGCGACTGGGCGCGAGGTGGACATTCGCGGCAAGATCAGACTGGTCGGCAGTTTCAATCCACGCCTGATACTGGGTCCGATCGTGATGGCAGCCGCACCCGGCAGTCGGGTTGTCGGGCAGATCGGACAGGCGGAGGCCGAACTCTCACTCGGCGGGCTGATCGGGGGGACGCCCAGTATTAGCCGGTTGATCCTTGATGGGCCGGACATCCAGATCGAAACCGGGATCGATGTGCCGGCTGGTGCGGTGGGCGCCGGTCCGACATCGCCGGCCCAGCTACCGACGGCGCTTGGCAGTTTGCAGTCGATACAAATCCGCGATGGTCGGGTGACGTGGCGGGATGCCAAGACCGCCACCAGCATCGTGGTTAATTTCAAGCGCATGGTTGCCTTGGTGAACGACGATGGCGGCATCACATTGTCCTCCGAACTCGTGGTTGGTCGCGAAAGGATCACGGTCAACGGGGAATTCGGGTCGCCCGCACGGCTGCTGGCGCCCGACCCGGCAGTGCCGTGGCCGGTCAGCATCAAAACCCAGACCCGAGGTGCAAGCCTGACGATGCAGGGCAGCGTTGCCCGCCCGCTGGAACTGGCCGGATATAATTTGCAGGTTGATGGGTTTCTACTTGAATCGCGCAATTTCCGTTCCTATTTGCCTGATATCCTGCCCGGTTTGCGTAAGCTGACGCTGTCGCTGCGTCTGTCCGACCGCGGTGGCTTGGTGCCAGACATCTCGGCCCTGTCATTCACCGTGGGCGCGTCCGATCTGGCGCCGCTTTTACCCGGCGGCCGGCTTGATAAACTGCAAATCCGTGCCGACGGAATGGATCAGGCCTTGCGCGTGGAGACCACCGGGGTGCTGAGCGGCAGCGCCTTGAAGGTCGCCCTGGTGCTGGGAACCCCGGCTGGATTGTTACAGGCGGCGGCGAGCCTCGGGCTCATTCCGGCGATTGCCGGGCGCGATACGGTCGGGTTCCCGATTGACCTGATTGCCGAACTCGGCGGATCGGAGATTTCGGCCAATGGCGCGCTTGCCAACCCGGCGCAGTTCGCGGGGCTTGATCTGACAGTTGCGGCAATCTTGCGTGATGTCTCCAAACTCGAACGGCTGTTCCAGACCCGGCTGCCGGCGTGGACCGAGGCCAGGATTTCGGCCCGCGTGGGCGAAATGCCGGGTGGACTTGGCGCGGGGGTCGCGTTGCGCGATTTGGTGGTGACACTTCCGGCCGGGGATTTTGCTGGCACGGCGTCGGTAGAATTCGGCAGCCGGCCGAGGCTGCTGGCAACGCTCGGCAGCCAGGGGCTCGATTTCGATGCACTTAGTCAGAGCTTCGCCCATGTGCCGCTTGGTCCTGCGCCGCCTTTGCCGCCGCCCACCCCGTCTGGCATGCGACGCGAGCCGCAGATGTTTTCCGAGGCACCCTACGCGCTCGGCGTGCTTGGTCTTGGTGATCTGGACCTTAGTCTCAAGCTCGCCACCGCCCGCGTTGGCGGTTTGCCGGTCAGCGATGTGGACGGCCATCTTCGCGTGGTGGCAGGCAGGTTGAACCTGGATCGCCTGAGCGTGACCACCCCGGGTGGCGGCGTGGTCGAGGCCAGTTTCGATTACGATACCGCCGCCCCGACTGCCCCGATGCGGCTCGCCATGCGCGCGCCGGGCCTGGCGATCAAGCCGATCCTGCTCGCCCTGCAACGTGCGGAGGACATTGTCGGCACGGTTGCGGCGAGTTTGGATATCACGGCCGCCGGCCGCGACCCGCATGGGATTGCCAGCAGCCTGAGCGGGCGGTTCGGCCTCGCGCTGGTGGATGGCGAGCTGGATACGACGATGTTCAACCAATATATTTTTGCCGCCCTGCGGCTTGCCAGATGGCCGCTGAGCCTGATGCAATCCGCGACCGGGCCATCGCACATGCGGTGCTTTGCCGCCGCGTTGACGGCGGATCGGGGGGAGTTGGCGGTGCAGACGGTGGTGCTGGATACCAACCGGCTGCTGATCCAGTCCGAGGGCGGCATGCAAACCGCACCCGAGCAGATCGACATCCGCATCCGCCCGCAGTTGCGACTGCTCGGCCAGGGTCTGGCGGTGCCCATGTTGCTCGCCGGCAGTTTCATGGATGCGCGGATGCTGATCGACAATCGCCCGCCGACGACAACGCCATTTGATGCCGGGGTAACCGTGGCCCAGCGCGGTGGCGATGCCTGCCCGGAGGCGCTGGCACTGGCCCGCTTCGGCGTGGCAGGGGCCTTGCCGCGCTCGCCGCCGATTAAACTCGATCCGATGCCAACGCCTAAACCGGGAACCAATGGATGAAGCGCTTTTGGGATACAGCAGAAACTGTCGCCGATGTTGGCTTGTGGCAAATCCACCTCGACGCCAAACCGGTGCGCATTCCGGGCGGCGCTGCTTTGGCAGTGCCGAGCCGATCATTGGCCGAGGCCATCGCTGCCGAATGGCAGGCGGCAGGCGGTGCCAAAGGTGGGGATTTCACCCTGCAATCCATGGCGCTGACCCGGCTTGCGGGAACTGCCCAGGAACGGGTGGCACCGGCGCGGGAGGCGATTTCGCTGGAACTGGCCAAATATGGCGAGAGCGATCTGTTGTGCTATCGCGCCGAACGCCCGCAGCGTCTGGTGGACCGCCAGCACGCGGAATGGCAACCCTGGCTCGACTGGGCACATCGCACCCATGGCGCCAAATTGGTGACGACGGCCGGGATCATTCACCTGCCGCAAGATATCTCGGCACTGGCAGCGCTCGCCGAGGCAGTTGCGGGCCATGACACAATTGGTCTCGCAGGCCTCGGGGTGCTGGTGCCCGCGCTTGGCAGCCTGGTGCTTGGGCTTGCGGTCGCTGGCGGCGCAATTTCAGGCGCGGAGGCACATGCGGCCTCGGTGCTCGACGATATTTTCCAGGAGGAACTTTGGGGCCGTGATGCCGATGCCCATGCCGGGCGCTTGCGAGTGGCGGCCGATGTGGCGGTGGCCGAGCAATTCCTGATCCTGGCCCGCGCATGAGCACCTATGTCGACGCGCTGATCGGCTTCGTGCAAGCCAACGCAGCATGGGCGCCGGCGATCTTTCTGGCGTTCACCTTCTTCAAGTCGCTGGCATTTGTGTCGCTTGTGGTCCCGACATGGTTTGTCGTCGCACTTGGCGGGCTGGTGGGCGCCAGCGGGCTCGATTTCTGGCCGATATGGGGGGCGATGTCGGTCGGCGCGGGCTTGGGTGACTGGGTGTCGTATTGGATCGGAGACCGGGTGAAGGGCCGCGCCTGGAGCATATGGCCGATGTCGCGCTACCCCGAGTTGGTGATGCGTGGCGAACGGTTTTTCCGTCGCTGGGGCGCGATGAGCGTGGTGCTGTGCCGGTTTTTCTCGCCGTTGCGGGCGACGGTGCCGTTGCTTTGCGGGGTATTCGAAATGCCCTGGCTGCGTTTCCAGATCGCAAACTGGCTGTCTGCGCCGCTTTGGGCGTTTGCGGTGCTGGCGCCGGGAACATTTCTGGCGACATGGTTTAGGTGAACACCTCACCCCAGCAGGATTTCAACGCCGCATCTACATCCGCCATCGTCGCCGTCACCCCGAGGGCTGCCAGGCTGGTGACGCCATGTTCGCTGATCCCGCATGGCACGATGCCGCTGAAATGGCTGAGGTCCGGATGCACGTTGAGCGCGATGCCATGCCAACTGACCCAGCGCGTCACCCGAACCCCGATGGCGCCGATCTTCGCCTCGCCGGCATTGGTCACGACCCAGATGCCGACCCTGCCCTGCCGTCGCTCCCCCTTAATCGCGAAGCGCCCAAGGGTGCGGATCATCCAGTCTTCCAGTCCGTTGACATAGCACCGCACGTCCCGTGCCGGCACGCGGCCATGTGCGTGGGCGAGGTTGAGCATGACATACCCGGTGCGCTGCCCTGGCCCATGATAGGTCCATTGCCCACCCCGCCCGGCGGCATAGGTCGGGAACCGATCCGGCGCGGTGAGATCGGCGGGATCGGCGGAGGTGCCGGCCGTGTAGAGCGGTGGATGCTCGACCAGCCAGACCTGCTCGGCCGCAGTGCCGGCGTGGATCATCGCGACCCGTGCCTGCATGGCGGCGACGGCTTCGGGGTACGCTGTGAGGCCGGTGGCGGTCTGCCATTCCGGGGGGGCTTGAAGGGGGGCAACTTCGTCCATTGATACCTGTGAGTTCATCGGCTATATCCCGCCACCTTCACGATGCGGTCGTGGCGAAATGGTAGACGCGCAAGCTTGAGGTGCTTGTGGGGGAAACCCTGTGGAAGTTCGAGTCTTCTCGACC
>JANYCX010000163.1 GCA_025360065.1 Acetobacteraceae bacterium
ATGGGTCAACGGCGCTTGGTATAAGTCTTTGCTTGGCGCACCGCCGCCGGCCAACCCGGTGCGCAATACCAAGCGCCCGAATGAGTGGAAGAGTCAGCCATTCGGGCGCTTGGTATTATGCTCGATCTTGGGGCGAGCCGCTGTTTTACTCCACCGCTTCCGGCTGACGGGTTGCGTCGTCCGCGTCGCCTTCCGGCTTGGGCAAGGCAGGCACGGCTGCCGGAATGAACTCGAAAGCGAGTGCATTATCCGCCAGTGTCACCTTCACCGACCCGCCATTGACCAACCGGCCGAACAGCAATTCCTCGGCCAGCGGCTTCTTGATGTGCTCCTGGATCACCCGGCCCAGCGGCCTGGCGCCATTAAGCCGGTCATAGCCGCGCTCAGCGAGCCACTCCTTGGCGGCCGATGACAGCTCGATCGTCACGTTGCGGTCCGCCAACTGGGCTTCGAGCTGCATGACGAATTTTTCTACCACGCGCCCGACGATTTCCGGCGCCAGGCTGGCAAATGCGATGGTCGCGTCAAGCCGGTTGCGGAATTCTGGGGTAAACATCCGCTTGATCGCATCGTCATCCTCGCCAATGCGGGCCTCGCGGCCGAAGCCAATGGCTTCCTTGGCCATGTCGGCCGCCCCGGCATTGGTGGTCATAATCAGGATCACATTGCGGAAATCGACCGCCTTGCCGTTGTGATCGGTGAGTTTGCCGTGATCCATCACCTGCAACAGGATGTTGAACAGATCGGGATGGGCTTTTTCGATTTCGTCCAACAGCAGCACGCAATGCGGGTGCTGGTCGATCTGGTCGGTCAGCATGCCGCCCTGATCGAACCCGACATAGCCTGGTGGCGCACCGATCAGGCGGCTGACGGCGTGGCGTTCCATGTATTCAGACATGTCAAACCGGATCAGTTCGATGCCCAGGGTGGCGGCAAGCTGGCGTGCCACTTCGGTCTTGCCAACCCCGGTCGGGCCGCTGAACAAATAGTTGCCAATCGGCTTTTCCGGTTCCCGCAAGCCCGCCCGTGACAGCTTGATTGCGGCTGCGAGCGCATCGATCGCGCGGTCCTGGCCGAACACCATTGAGCGCAGATCGCGTTCGAGGTTGCGCAAGGTTTCCTTGTCGTCGGAGGACACCGATTTGGCCGGGATGCGGGCGATTTTGGCGACCACGTCCTCGACATCCTTCAACGTCACAATTTTGCGGCGTTGGGCTGGCGGCACCAGCATCCGGCTCGCACCGACCTCATCGATCACGTCAATCGCCTTGTCGGGGAGTTTGCGGTCGTTGATGTATTTCGCCGAAAGTTCAACCGCGCCGCGGATCGCTTCTTCGGTATATTCGACCTTGTGGTGGTTTTCGTAGTTGGCTTTCAAGCCGCGCAGAATCTTGATGGTGTCTTCGATTGAGGGTTCGTTCACGTCAATCTTCTGGAAGCGGCGAACCAGCGCGCGGTCTTTCTCGAAGTAGTTACGGAATTCCTTATAGGTGGTGCTGCCGATACAGCGCATGCTGCCCGATGCCAAAGCGGGTTTGAGCAGGTTGGACGCATCCATCGCGCCGCCGCTGGTTGCCCCGGCGCCGATGACCGTATGGATTTCATCGATGAACAGGATAGCGTTCGGATGGGCTTCCAATTCCGTGACGACCGCCTTCAACCGCTCCTCGAAATCGCCTCGATAACGGGTGCCGGCCAGCAGCGCGCCCATATCGAGCGCAAAGATCGTCGCGCCGATCAGCACTTCCGGCACATCGTTTTCGACGATGCGTTTGGCCAGACCTTCGGCAATCGCGGTTTTGCCAACCCCGGGGTCGCCAACATAAAGCGGATTGTTCTTGGTGCGGCGGCACAGGATCTGAATTGTCCGCTCAATTTCGAGATCGCGACCAATCAACGGGTCGATTTTGCCGGCCTGGGCCTTTTTATTGAGATTGGTGCAATAGGTCGATAGCGCGTCCTGGGCGCTGGGACGGGCTTTCGGCTTTTCCTCGTGTTCGGGCTGGCCGGGTTCGGCATCCTTGCCGGCAGTCGGCGGCCGGGTGCTGCTGCGGCCGGGGGATTTGGCAATGCCGTGACTGATGAAATTCACCGCGTCGAGCCGGGTCATGTCCTGGGTTTGCAGGAAATAGACCGCGTGCGACTCGCGTTCGCTGAACAGCGCCACCAGCACGTTGGCGCCGGACACTTCATCGCGTCCGGAGGATTGCACGTGAATGGCCGCGCGCTGGACCACGCGCTGGAAGCCCGCGGTCGGTTTCGGGTCGCCCGGCCGATCAGTGGCAAGCCCGGCCAGATCCTTATCGAGGAACTCGGTCAGGTCGCGTCGCAAACGGTCAACATCGACGCCGCAGGCGCGCAGCACCGTGATGGCATCGCTATCGTCGATCAGGCCCAACAGCAAATGTTCGAGCGTGGCGTATTCGTGCTTGCGCTCGGTTGCCAGCCCGAGCGAGCGGTGGAGCGTTTGTTCAAGAATACGTGAGAGCATAGCGGAACGCTCCTTGTCGGAAAAAAAACTTACAACATTATGGGTAAGGCGAAGGTGCTATTCAATCTGTCATACGATGGACTGGGATCGGCTGTCCTGTCCAGGCACGATTAGTGACCCGTGCCCATACTACGCCGCCAATTCGCGCAAGATTGCGGCAGCGAAGCTTAATTTTTTGTCAGACGGCGGCCGCTATTCCTTTTCGATCGTGCATTGCAGCGGGTGCTGGTTCTGCCGCGCAAGGTCCATCACCTGCGTCACCTTGGTTTCGGCGATCTCGTAGGTGAACACCCCGCATACCCCGACGCCCCGGCGATGTACGTGCAGCATGATCTGCGTGGCCTCGTCGCGGTTCTTCTGGAAGAAGCGTTCGAGGACATGCACGACAAATTCCATCGGAGTGTAGTCGTCGTTCAGCATCAGCACCTTGTACATGGCCGGTTTGCGTGTTTTGGGCCGCACCTTGGTGACCGTACCCACATTTGGGTTGTTGCCACCGCGGCCGCCATTGTGTTTGTCGTCGTCGCTCATCGCTGATACCGCATGTTCAAACCCAGGCTGTCCTAAAGTAAAACGCCAGCCAGGCAGCGGAGGCGCCGGGCTGTTCGAAATCATCATATCGGAGTTCGGTCCGGAATAGAAAGAGGCCCGGACTTGCGTCCGAGCCTCGTCTTGGTTCCACCGCCATTGGGGGGGAAGGGCGATGGAACACTGCCGCCGGCAAAGTCTGCCCGGCGGCAATGCTTAAGCTGCCGAAATCAGGCGGCTTTGCCGAACTTTTCCATCGCAACGGTCACGCGTGCGGTGATTGGGGCGAAGGTCTGCTCGGCGAGTTTCATGGACGCATCGGTGAGCTTGCCGGTCTCGGCGACAGCGGCTTCAACCGAGCTGCGGGCCAGCGAGGACTGAAGTTCGATCGCGTCCTTGAAGGATTTCACGCCGGTGAACGCCTTCAGGGTCGCCATGGTGGCGTCCATTTGTGCCTGCGCGGTGGCCGCGAAGGTCTTGCCGATGTCTTGCACGCCGGCGGCCCAGATCTGGCTGGACTTTACCATGGCTTCAACATTGGCCTGGCTGAAGCTGACGAGTTCTTCGGTGGTCTGGGTGATTTTTTCCATTTTAGTCTCCATTTGGGGTTGCGTGGCGGTGTCGGCCGGAATGGCCGCGATTTCTGGGGTCGGTGCGGCGGGGCTTGCGGTCTCCGCCATGGCAATCGGTTCAGCCGCAATCTGTTCGAAGGCCGGCGAGGCCACTTGCATGGCGGTCGGGGTAATTTTGATCGATTTGGCCATCGCGTCGTGTTTCTCCGCGTCCGCGCCGGGTGCACCCCGCTTGGGGCGATCGGCGTCGCTTGAATGTATGCTGCGGTGCAGCAATCGGGGTATAGGGGCCTGACGGGGCGTGGTCAAGAAGAATTTGTGCGTTGCAACATAATAAAATCCTGCGGCGTTCCGCGGAATTAATATTTCCCGAGCAACCGCGAGTCGGGCGTTAAGCTATTCAAATAACAATTTTTCTTCTCATCGAGGGCTGGACAGCGCGCCGCCCCTGCCGTTAAGGTCTTGGCTGAATTGGCAGGAGACCGGTCGGAATGGCCCGAAGCGGAACAGGTTTGCGCGCCCGCGCATGGCAGATTTGCGCGGTGCTGATGATCGCCGTTGGCGCCGCTGGATGTCCGGCGCAGGCGCAAATTGGTTCCACACGCTACGCCTCGTTCATCATGCGGGCTGACAGCGGCGAAGTCCTGTCATCGGTGCAGGCCGATGAACTGCGCCATCCGGCCAGCCTGACCAAGATGATGACCTTATATATGGTGTTCGAGGCGCTGCGCGACCGGCGGATCAGCCTTACCCAGACCGTCCCGGTCAGCGCCCATGCCGCCGCCCAGATGCCGACCAAGTTGGGGCTGATGCCGGGCACACGGATCACGGTTGAGGAAGCGATCTTGGGACTGGTCACCAAATCCGCCAACGACGCCGCTTCGGCCCTTGGGGAAATGTTGGGCGGCGAGGAAGCGCGCTTCGGCCAGATGATGACCTTGCGGGCGCGGGCGCTTGGCATGACGCGCACCGTGTTCCGTAACGCATCGGGATTGCCGGATGCGTCCCAGATTACCACTGCGCGCGACATGGCAACCCTCGGCCGCCATCTGGTGCAGGATTTTCCGCAGGAATATCGCTATTTCGCCGTGCCAAGCTTTCGCTTCCACAGTCGCATCCATTTCAACCATGACCAGTTGCTGCAACGCTATGCCGGGGCTGACGGCATCAAGACCGGCTATGTCGAGGCATCGGGCTATAACCTCGTCAGCTCCGCAGTGCGGGGCAATACGCGCCTGATCGGGGTGGTGATGGGCGCGGCCCGAGGTGGCGAACGCGATTTGCATATGATGGCGTTGCTCGACCAGGCCTATATCAGACTCGGCATTGCGCCGGCCCGGCAGGACCCGCGTGTGGTCGTGGCGGCCCCCGCCGCGCCGGCCGCGACGGTCAGGGCGACGGCGCGGGCGGTGGCAAATTGGTCAGTCCAGGTTGGGGCGTTCAGCAACGAAATCGCCGCCCGGCACGCGGCGCGCACCGCACGGCAGGTGGCCGCGGTTGGCGAACCAACGGTCGAAAAAGCCGCACAAACCCAACGCGCCCCGATTTGGCGTGCCATTCTGGTCGGGCTGACCCAGGCCGAGGCAAGTGCGGCGTGCGGCCCGTTGCAAAAGCGGCGGCTGTCCTGCATTCCGCGCCGGCCAGCCGCCAGCAATCTGTGACCGAACCCGCCGCCAACCCAGCGCCGAGCCTGGCGGGGTTGTTTGCTGGCTTCCTCACGGTGGGGCTGGTTGGCTTTGGCGGGGTGCTGCCCTGGGCGCGCTGGATGATTGTTGAACAGCGTCGATGGTTAACGCCGGCGGCCTTCACCGATTTGCTTGGCCTGTGTCAGTTCCTGCCTGGGCCCAACATCATCAACATGTCGGTCGCCCTCGGGGCGCGGTTCCATGGCGTCCGCGGCGCCCTGGTGGCGCTGGCCGGGATTACTCTCGCGCCGATTGGCGTGGTTTTGAGCCTTGGCGTGCTCTACGAACGTTACGGCGGTGATGCGTTGGTTCAGCACGCATTGGCGGGCATGGCAGCCGGAGCGGCGGGGCTGGTGCTTGCCACCGCCCTGAAAATCGCCGCGCCTTTGCGGGGCCGCCCCCTGGGGCTGGCGATTGCGACGATCGGGTTTGTCGCCATTGGCGTCCTGCAATTGCCGTTGCTGGTGACGTTGCTGGTGCTGGTGCCGGCAAGCATTCTGCTTCATCGCACTGCCCGATGAACCCGGTCCTGCTGTCGCTGGCGGTATTGTTCAGTCAGTTGAGTTTGGTGGCGGTTGGCGGCGGCAACACCATCCTGCCGGAAATGCAGCGCCAGGTGGTTGATGTGCAGCACTGGATGAGCCCGGCCGAGTTCGCCGCCCTGTTCGCCTTGGCGCAGGCATCACCGGGTCCGAATATGCTGGTTGCCACCCTGATCGGCTGGCGGGTGGCCGGCGGCTGGGGCGCGCTGGTGGCGACGCTGAGCCTGTTCGGACCACCAGCTTTGCTGACCTTTATGACCTCACGCCTGTGGGATCGGTTCCGCGAGCGGCCCTGGCGGCATCAGGTGCAGGCCGGGCTGATGCCGGTCACGGCAGGGCTGGTGTTAGCCGCATCGCTCCGGTTGGGGATTGCCAGCGCCCACAGCCTTTCTGCGGTTGTCATTTTAGTGGCAACAGCTTTGGCTGTGCTGTTCACCCGGCTGCATCCATTGCTGCTGTTCGCGGTCGCGGCGGTGGCTGGTGCGCTCGGATTCAGCTAAAGCTTCGATGCATAAAACTTTACTTTTGTTCAGCCCTTGAAGTCTTTCGTAACATTCGCGCATATGCTATCTAACTGGCATTATCTCAAAATGAGGACGTTTGTCCGATGAAATTGGTCCTTGAGCCGCGATTTCTTTTCGATGGTAGCATTGCTGAGGCAGTCGGACGCGGGGCCGATCATGACCGGCACGCCGAGGCGAGCCACGCGGAATTTCATGCCGATAACGCCCAGGGACAGAGCTTCGGCGATAATCCGGCGAGCGGGCGGGTAGCGGTCGATGCGCACGCCCCGGCGATCGCCAATCCGGCTGCGACCCAATTGATGTTCGTCGATCCGCGTGTTGCGAACTGGCAGCAACTGATCAAGGGGGTGGCGAGTGATGTAGAGATCATCGTCATCGACACCCACCGCAACGGGATCGACCAGGTGAGCGCGGCTTTGGCCGACCGGCAAAATCTTGCCGGATTGCAGTTCGTGACCAATGGCAGCCCCGGCGCGATTGAGCTCGGTCGTGGCGCGGTCAATTCCGCGAGCCTAATGGCGCAATCCGACGCGGTCGCCGGCTGGGCCGATCATCTCGCGCCGCACGCTGATATTGCGCTATGGGGGTCCGAGGTTGGCAACGGCAATGCCGGTGCGGCGTTTCTGGCAGATCTGCATACCCTGACCGGCGCCGATATCGGCGCGGCATCGCATGCGGTGGGCGCGGAGGCGATGGGCGCGAGCTGGGTGCTGGATGCCAAGCTCGGCAGGTTCAACCTGGCATCGCCGTTCAGCGCCGAAGCGCTGGCTGGCATTCCGTCCGAAATTCTGACCGACATCCCAGCGCTTGCGACCAATATGGCGGCGACCGATCTGATCTTCATCGATCCCCGGGTTGCCGGGTGGGACCAGTTGGCGGCGGGTGCCGAGGCCAACGCGCAGGTCATCCTGAT
>JANYCX010000166.1 GCA_025360065.1 Acetobacteraceae bacterium
ATGGGTCAACATCAAGGGCGCTTGGTATAAGTCTTTACTTGGCGCACCGCCGCCGGCCAACCTGCCGCGCCGAAGTTTTGTCGCAGCTTCGCTGCCACCCCAAGTTGCTCGGTGGCCGCAAGCCGCCCGATCGGCTCTGCGTCGCGCAGTTCGATCGTCGCGATCTTTTTGGTTCGGACCAACGACGCAACCGGCAATCCGGCGTTGGCGAAGTCGGTAATCGCCACGTCACCTTCCCAGCCGCGATTTTGCGCGCTGGTGATCATCAGCACCCAAAGCAATCCCGGATTGGCGCCGGCGTCCGGCATGGCGACCACCAAAGCTGGCCGGCGCTGGCGAACCGGGCGATCCGTGTACGGGAACGGCACCCGCACCACATCCCACACACGCGCAGCCATCGCCTATAACGTCGCGAAAGCCAGCCGATCCGCCTCCGAATCCCATTCCGTGAAGGTGCCGAACGGGTCTTCCGCTGGCTCATGGGTACGAGCCTTCAGCAAGATGACCCGACTGGCTTCGATGATATAGGCAACCTCATCACCCGCACCGACCCCGAGCGCGACGCGAACCGCCTGCGGGATAGTGGTCTGGGCTTTGCTGGTCAATTTGCTGGTGATCATCGGACTACCCACTGTAAGGAATTTCCTTTCGTAATCCACACCACATCAGCATGTCAAGAAATTCCCGCCCGCATTGCCGCGCCCCTGGATCAGCGCCTATCGTGACGCAGGCTGCAAATTATCCGCACATGGCATTGCCAGGAACCATCGGAACCCATCCCAAATGACCAGTGAAGCCACCACCCGCGCGATCCTCTGGCTGGCCAATTTCGAGGCAGCCCTTGCCGATGGCAATGTCGCCGCTGCGATGTTCACCCCGGACAGCTACTGGCGGGACCTCGTCGCCTTTACCTGGAACATCAAGACCTCGGAAGGCCCGGCCGAAATTCGCGCCATGCTCGATGCGGTGCTGGATCGTGTGCAGCCCGGCACATTTCGCATCCAGGGCGAGGCGACCGAGGCCGACGGCGCCACCGCAGCATGGTTCACCTTCGAAACCGCCATCGCCCGCGGCAAGGGCCATGTTCGTCTGCGCGGCGGCAAGGCCTGGACCTTGTTCACCACCATGCGCGAACTCAAGGGCCACGAGGAACGCCAGGGCGGCACCAGGGATGAAGGGGTCGTGCACGGCGCGCTCAAGGGTGGCCGGGAAACCTGGCTTGAACGACGCCAAGCTGAGGATGCTGCATTTGGGGTTGCCGATCAGCCCTTCTGCCTCGTCATCGGTGGCGGGCAGGGCGGCATCGGGCTGGGCGCAAGGCTGAAGCGGATCGGGGTGCCGTCGCTGATTATCGACGCCAACCGCCGCGCCGGCGATGCCTGGCGCAACCGCTACAAATCGCTCTGCCTGCACGATCCGGTCTGGTACGACCATCTGCCCTACATGCCGTTTCCCGAACACTGGCCGGTCTATACGCCCAAGGACAAGATGGGCGACTGGCTTGAAATGTATGTCGGCATCATGGAACTGAACTACTGGCCGTCCACACTCTGCAAGGGCGCGTCTTATGATGCGGTGGCGGGGGCCTGGACGGTCGATGTTGAGCGCGATGGCGTGGCACTGGTTATTCGCCCCAAGCATATCGTGCTGGCAACCGGCATGTCGGGTTTCCCCGAAATCCCCAAAGTGCCTGGCATGGCCGCCTTCGCCGGGCAGCAGCATCATTCGAGCGCGCATCCTGGCGGCGATGCCTGGGCGGGCAAGCATTGTATTGTGGTTGGCGCGAATAACTCGGCGCATGATATCGCCGTCGATCTGTGGGAGCACAATGCGGCGAGCGTGACCATGTTGCAACGATCATCCACCCTGGTCGGCCGGGCCAGCACCTTGCGCAAGAACGGTGACGCGGGGCTTTATTCGCAGGCGGCGGTTGATCGCGGGCTGGGGGTGGACGATGCCGATTTGATTGTCGCGGCCTTGCCGTACGCGCTGTGGCCGGCGGCGCAGAAGCCGATCTGGGACAAGATCCGGCAGGATGACGCGGTGTTTTATGCGCGGCTGACTGCGGCGGGCTTCAAGCTCGACTTCGGCGATGACGATAGCGGCTTGTCGCTGAAATATGCGCGCCGTGGTTCTGGTTATTACATTGATGTCGGTGGTTCGGAGCTGGTAGCCAATGGCGCCATTGCGCTGCGCAGCGCCGTCGAGGCTGTGGAAATCCGCCCTGACTCGGTCATTCTGTCCAATGGCGAGGAACTTCCCGCCGATCTGATTGTTTACGCCACCGGCTATGGTTCAATGAACGGCTGGGCGGAGATGTTGATCTCCCGCGAGGTCGCGGACAAAGTCGGCATTTGCTGGGGGCTGGGGTCGGATACCGCCAAGGACCCAGGGCCGTGGGAGGGCGAGTTGCGCAATATGTGGAAGCCGACCCAGCAGGACGGGTTGTGGTTCCATGGCGGCAATCTTGCGCAGTCGCGGCATTATTCGCGCTATTTGGCCTTGCAGTTGAAGGCGCGGTTTGAGGGGATTGCGACGCCGGTCTACGGGATGCCGATGGTGCATCATAAGCGGTAGCGTCAGGCGTTCAGCCCCTGGCCGGCGAGCACCGGCCGTCCCTGGAACCGCGTCGCCAGCGCGTCGGCAAACAAAGCCCCCACCTTGGCAAACCCTTCGGGCGTTGGGTGCAGTTCATTGGCCCATTCAGTTTGCGGATCGAGCAGCGCCTGGGTTGGGATCAGCACCATATTATGCGCTGGATTGGCGGCGAGGGCGGCCAGCATCCGCGCGAACCGGCTCAGCATGTCGGTGATAATCCGTGCGCCGCGTGCGAGTGCCGAGACCTGATCGCCCACCATCCAGCCTTGTCTGGTCAGTGACGGTCGCAGCCAAGGGCCGATGCCGCAGGGTGCGCCCTTGCCGCTCGGCCAGGCAAAATCGTAGCCATGCACGAAAATCGGCAGACCCGGCGCCAGCCTGTCGCGCACCGCGATCAGCGATTTATAGGCGCCCTGCACATCATCGAGAACTTTGGCGAGCCGGGTTTCGTTCAAGCCATGGCTGACATCACCACCGATTTCGGCGTATGGTCGCAGCCACAGATAGAACTGATCGCCGGCCAGATCATTGCCGCCGCCCGAGAACAGCAGTCCGTCCCATCCGCCATTGGCCGGATCGCCGAGCGCGGTTTCGAGACGTGCGAGCTTGCGGCCCAGCAAAAGATCGGTCGCCGCCTCGCCGAAATGGGCAAGGCTGAGGATGGATGAGCCGGCAGCCAGTTGGCCGCGCAAATTGGCGAGCACATCCGAGTGCAAATCCGGCGCCGGGCCGCCGAGCGGGTAGTCGAACCAGCTATCGCCATCGGCGAGCAGGTTAAGCGGTTGCTGGCGCAGATCGGTTGGGCGTGGATTGTGGCTGATCCAGTCCTGATGGTCGGCGATGCGGCGGCCGATTTCGTCCTGGATGCCCTGCCACGGCCCCACCAGATTGTCGGTTCCTGCGAGTTCACCCATGGTTGCCTCCCTTACCAGGGCATCAGCCTAGCTGGATTTGGCGAGCATATGCAACGATAATCACCGGGCTGGTTGCCCGCGAAACCACACCCCAGACGCAATCGCGGTCATCAGCATGGTGCCGTATACCGCAAGCCCGACCGCGAGCGCGGCAAACACCAGATCGAGCCGTCCGGTCAAAGTGATCGCGAGCCAGCCGCCGCCCACCGCGATCACCATCCGGGTCAGCCCCGACAGCAGCGGCCACATCAGCCGGCCCGCGCCCTGGGAGGCGAAATACAGCGTCATCCCCATGCCGAAAAAACCGTAGCACGGCCCGGCGACCTGCAAATAGGCCACCCCGGTCGCCAGCATTGCCGGATCGGTGTCGAACAGGCTGAGCCAGGCGTGCGGCCAGATCGCGGCGGCAAGCCCAATTGTCTCGGTCAGCACGAAGGACACTGCGCCCCCGGTCAGTGCGATCCGCAAGGCGCGCTGTTTTTGCCCCGCGCCAATATTGGTCCCGACCAGCGCAACCAACGGGCCGCCCAGCCCGAAGGCGACCGGGATCATCAGATATTCCAGCCGCGATGCGGTGCCGAAGCCTGCCACCGCATCCGGGCCGGCTGCGTGCCCGACCAGGGCGGTGGCGAGCGCGACGGTGATGGTGGTTTGGAAGGTGCTGATCGCGGCAACCGCGCCGACCCTGAGGATCTGCCAGAAAAGCTGCGCCCGCAGCGCCACCAGTCGGGGCTGTACCACGGCACGCCCGGACAAAAGATAAATCCCCAGCAGCGCCAGGGTCAGCAGATTGGTCAGCACCACCGCCCAGCCGCCGCCGGCAATGCCGAGTGCCGGGACCGGCCCCCAGCCGAAAATCAGCAATGGCGACAGCGGAATTAACAGCACGATGCCGACGCAGATTGTCATGGCCGGGACAAACATGTTGCCGGTGCCGCGCAGCACCGAAGCCAGCGCATTGCTGCTCCACAACAGAATGTTGCCGGCAAACACCACGTTGGAATATTGCATCGCCGCCGATAGCGATTCTCCCCGGCCACCCATGCTGCGGTAGATCGCCTCGCCCCAGATCAGGAAAATCGCGGAGAACAGCAGCCCGAGCACGCCATTGATGACGAGCGCGTGCGCCACCAACGCCTCGGCGTCCTGGCGCCGGCCACTGCCCAACGCGCGGGCGATGGCCGATGAAATCCCGCCGCCCATTGCGCCGCCGGAAAACATCGACATCATCATGAAGCCGGGAAACACCAGCGCCATGCCGGCCAGCGC
Source organism: Acetobacteraceae bacterium (assembly GCA_025360065.1). Classification (GTDB taxonomy): domain Bacteria; phylum Pseudomonadota; class Alphaproteobacteria; order Acetobacterales; family Acetobacteraceae; genus CAITOL01. The sequence continues at coordinate 4,782 of JANYCX010000166.1, forward strand.
GTCGGTGCCGAGATGGCCGACCCACCAGGTCTCGATCAGCCCGGTTGATGCCTGGGCCAGCATCACCAGCACGTTGGGGGCTGCCATGCGCAGCAATGTCGGGATAACAGGGCCTTGCAGTAACGCCCGGGTGCGCGGGTTCATCGTAGCCGCGCTCAGGGCCGGACTCTCCGATCGGGCGAAGCGGGTCCGCTGCATCATGGCTTCCAGTCACTATAATCAGGAGCTGGTAGCCGCCCTCGCACTCCCGCGCAAGGACCGTGGAATTAAGCCACCCGACGTTCGGGGAAGTCGGGCGCGGTGCAATAGGATGCCGAGATCGCGACCTCGTACTCAAGTGTTTCGGCACCAGCGACTGCGAGGGTCCCATCGCCAGAGGCGACCGTGACGGTGCCATTTGTCGCGAGCGCTGGCGGGACCGGGGCCGGCGGTTTGGTGACAATCGTCCATCCCGCAGGCCCCGCAAAACCCACAAGCTGGGTATCTGATGGTGGTATTGCGAGGCGATAATCGGTCCGAACCACGCCGGTCCCGGCTACCGCGAACAACTGGAGTTGGACGACTGCACCATTTTGAGTTGTTTGAAGATAAAATCCGGCTGACATGAAGCACCGTTCGCGTGAGGGACAAGGCTCATCTGTCTCTAAGTTTTCCTTTTTCGGGAGAATCGGAATATACCCAATGGTGATTATAGTTTGCGCAAAACGGGAGCCACGCCCATGACCCTCCGCACCAGCCGCCGCACCGCCCTGTTGGGGGGCCTCGCCGCCCCGTTCGTCTCGCGGCTTGCGGTGGCGCAATCCGGGCCGATCCGGCTCGGCACGCTTACCCCGCAAACCGGCGCGGGCGGCCCGTATGGTCCGGCGATGGTCAAGGTTGCGCAGGCGCTGGTAGCCGAGATCAATGCGGCGGGCGGCGTTGCTGGGCGCCGCATCGAACTGGTCAACGAGGATGATGAAACCAACCCCGATGCCGGAGTGCGCGCGGCGCGCAAGCTGATCGATGTCGATAAAGTTTCCGCCATCATCGGCACCTGGGCATCGGCCGTCACCACCGCGGTGGCGCCGTTGGCATGGGAAAACAAGGTGATGCTGTTCACTGTTTCCGGCGCGGACTCGATCACCAGATTGCCGCATCAGGGCTATATTATCCGGACCCAGCCCAACACCTATCTGCAATCCACTACGGTGGGAAAATACCTCGCCAGCATCGGCGCCAAGACGGTTTTCGCGCTATCGGCGCAAACCCCGTTCGCGGTCGACAGCTATAATCGTATCGCCGAGGTGCTGGCCCAGAATGGTGCCAAGGCGGTGGGCGATGTGATTTACGACGCCTCCAAAACCAGCTTCCGTTCGGAAGTTGATCAGGCGCTGAAAACCAAGCCCGACGCATTGTTTCTCAATTCCTACACTCCCGATCTGGCGGTGATTTTGCGGGAATTGTTCCGCGCTGGCTACGACGGCAAAAAATTGACCTATGGTTATGCCGCCAACGCCAAGCTGCTGGAAACCGTTGGCGCCGACGTCGCCGAAGGCCTGATCAGCTTTGCGCCATCGCCCGATCTTGGCAGCCCGGCCTATGCGAAGGTGAAAGCCATTCTCGGATCTGACCCCGATCCTTATTCCTGCCAGGTGCACGACCATATTTCCCTGGTGGCGCTGGCGATCGGCAAGGCGGGGGCGGCAACGGGGCTGGCAATCCACGACACTGTGCGCGGCGTGGGCGATGCGGCGGGAACCAAGGTGACCAGCGCGGTCGATGGTCTGAAGCTACTGGCAGCCGGCCAGAAAGTGAATTTCGAGGGCGCGTCCGGCCCGTGCAAATTCACCTCGGCGGGCGATATCGAAGGCTGCCGTTTCCGTTTCGATGTTGCCGACAAGGGCAAGTATCGGCTTTTGGGCCTGATTTGAGTGGCGATGTTCCCCAGCTGCTGATCAACGGGTTGCTCGCCGGCACCCAACTCGCGGTGCCGGCAATCGGCTTCACCACGATCTTTGCGGTGCTGCGCTTCCCGAGCTTCGCAATTGCCAGCCACGCAACGATTGGCGCCTATGCCGGCTACCTCGCCAATGTCTGGCTTGGCTTGCCGGCCGGGGTGGCGTTGCTGGCGGCGTTTGTGGTGGCCGGCCTGTTCGGGGTGGCAAGCGACGAAATCGCCTTGCGGCGGCTCCGCACCTCCGGGCCGCTGACGGTTGCCATCGCCTCGGTCGCCTTGACCATTGTGCTGGAAAACCTGGTGCGCTTTGGCTTTGGCAATGACCAGCGCGGCTATGCGGTGGCGGTGCTGCGTGACTGGCGGGTCGATCTTGGCGTGTTCGGCATGGTGCGCATCGGCCCGCAGCAGGTGCACAATGCCGGCGCGGCGCTGGTGGCGATGGGGGTTCTGTTCGTGTTCCTCGGCTTCACCCGCACCGGCAAGATGATGCGCGCGGTCGCCGATAATCCGATGCTGGCATCGCTCAAAGGCATCAATGCCGACCGGGTCGCGCAACTGGCGAATTTCATCGGCATGGGGCTGGCCGGCTTTGGCGGCATGCTGGTGGCGATGGATACCGCGGTCGATCCGCTGACCGGGTTTCGGGTGATGCTGTCGATTTTTGCGGCAGCCGTGGTCGGTGGTCTCGGCAGTATTCCCGGCGCGGTGCTCGGCGCGTTTGTGGTCGGCGTGGGCGAAGAACTCTCAATCGTCGTGCTTGACCCGACCTACCGCACCGCAGTCGGGTTCCTCGCCATCCTGGTGGTGCTGTCCTTTCGCCCGCGCGGCTTGCTGGGGGAGCGTGCAGTCTGAATGGAAAACTATCTGCTCGCCATGGCGGTGTTCGCCGGCTGCTACGCGCTGATGGCGCTGGGGTTGAACCTGATCTTCGGCTTGGCGGGGATGATCAATCTCGGGCTGGTCGGGTTCTTTGCCATTGGCGCCTATTGTTCGGCGCTGCTGACGGTGAAATTGCAGGTGCCGTTGCTGCTGGCGTGGCCGGCGGCGATCCTGGCCGCGTCGGCCTGCGGGGTTGGCGTGGCGCTGGTGACCGCACGATTGCGCGGCGACTATCTAGCCATTGTCACGCTCGGCTTTTCCGAAGTGATCCGGCTGGTGGCGTCCAATGAAATCTGGCTGACCAACGGCACAGACGGGATTTCGGCCATCCCGGCGCCCGGCCGCGGTGTGCTGACGCCCTTGCTGTTCAATTTGCAATTCATGGTGATCGTCTGGCTTGCCGTGGGGCTGGCCGCGTTGCTGGTCGCCCGCCTGTCCGCCGCCCCGTTCGGCCGGGTGCTGCGCGCCATTCGGGAAGACGACGTGATCGCGTCGGTCGCCGGCAAGCCCGTGCTGGTCTTCAAGCTGCAAGCCTTTGCCATTGGTGCCGGGTTAATGGGCGCGGCCGGCGCGCTTTACGCCCATTTCAACGCCTACATCGCGCCTGATTCATTCCAGCCCTTAGTCACCATCTATGTCGTGCTGGCGTTGACCGCTGGCGGCACCGGCACTGTGCGCGGCGCGGTGCTGGGCGCCATTCTGGTGGTGGCGCTGACTGAAGGCACCCGCTTCCTCGGCGGCGTGATCCCCGGCCTTGCCCCGGTGCAGATAGCCGCCCTCAGGGAGGCTATTATCGGCATCGTGCTCATTCTACTGCTAACTTATCGACCGGGTGGCATCATTCCCGAACGCCCGCGAACCCATCGCCTGGAGGTTTCATGACCCGTCCCGACGCCACGCCCCATATCGCCGCCGTCACAGCAGCCCTTGGGACTGCCGGCCAGCCCGACGCTGGCTTTCGCGCCATCGACGCCGCGTTGGCCGCCACCACTGGCCATGTGCTGTTCACCATTCTGGTGCATCACGTGGCGTTGAAACAAAGCGAGCGTTTCTATTCCAACATGCCAGCGGAGTACCCGGTCGGTGGCCGCAAGCCGGTGACATCAAGCGCCTGGATGCGATCGGTGATGTTCGACGGCGTGCCCTATATCGGCCGCAACAGGGACGATATCAAGGAAGTTTTTTACGATTACGAACTGATCTGGTCGCTCGGCTGCGAAAGCGTGCTCAACATGCCGGTGCGCTGGAATGGCCAGACCTGGGGCACGCTCAATTTGTTGCATCGCGCCGGCTGGTATTCCGAAGCCGACATCGCTAATGCCGCCCTGTTCGCCCAATTGGCGCTGCCCGGCATCATGACCATCCAGGGAAAAGCGCCATGACCGCGCAGGTGAGTAGTGCCACCGAAGGGACCAAGGCGCTGAGATGCACACCTCACCGCAAGAAATTATTGACAGAATGAAGATCGAAGCCACATGATTTGCTGCCTAGTTGCAACCGCATTAGGCCCAGGACGCGTTTGCGGTGTTCTTCGAAAAGCGCAATCCAAGTTTTTCAAGTTCGGATGATAAAAACATCCGCAAATCTGACCAAAGGGAGCCGTATTGTGAAAAAGCACCTCGTCGCCACAGGCTTTGCCAGTATGTTGTTCGCGGCAGGCGGTGCCATTGCCCAGGGCAGCCACACCGGCCATGCCATGCACGACAAGGTGGGCGCCGTGGTATTCGCCAATAGTTGCGCCCCCGCAGTGCAAGCCGATTTGGCCAGCGGCGTCGCAATGCTGCACTCGTTCTGGTACAGCGCCGGCGACAAGATGTTTCGCGATGTGCTCGCCAAGGACCCAAGCTGCGCCATCGCCAATTGGGGGATCGCCGCATTGCTGATGTCCAATCCGCTCGCCGGCGTTGGCTCCACCCCGAAAGACGCCGCAACCGCCCGTGCGGCGATCGACCTCGGTCGCGCGATTGGTGCCAAAACCCAGCGTGAGCGCGATTATATCGACGCAGTGGCGGCCTATTATCAGGACTGGGCGACGACCCCCGAACGGGCACGCCAGGAAAGCCGCGCCAAAGCATTCGAAGCGCTGGCGGCACGGTATCCGAACGACGACGAGGCGCAGATTTTCAGCGCGCTCTATATTGCCGGCACCCAGTCACAGTCCGATCAAACCTATGCCGCCTACTTCAAAGCTGCTGACATTCTTGAAAAACAACTGGGTAAAACCCCGGATCACCCCGGCATCTCGCATTATCTGATCCACGCCTATGACGCGCCGCCGATCGCGGTTCGGGGGCTTAGCGCCGCACGCCGCTATGCCGGCCTCGCGCCCGATGCACCGCATGCCTTGCACATGCCATCGCATATTTTCTCCCGCGTTGGCGCCTGGGAGGACTCTGCCAGCACCAATCAGCGTGCTTTCAACGCCGCCATTCCAGGAAATGAGCTGGGTGAAGCCTATCACGCCAGCGACTACATGGTGTACGCAGACTTGCAGTTGGGACGTGATGCGGCAGCGCTCGCGGCGATGCAGGTTGCAATGAAGCTGGTGGTGCCGGCGCCGTTTCCGCCGCCGGTCGCCTATTCATCATCGGCCATGCCGGCGCGCTATGCCGTTGAACGCGGCGACTGGGCGTCAGCCGCACGGCTTATGCCGCCAAAAAATGGGACGCCCTTTACCGACGCGCTGGTATGGTTCGCCCATGGTATCGGGGCCGCGCGCAGTGGCGATATTGCCGGCGCCCAACTCGCTGCCGCCGAACTCGAAACCCGCCATGCAGCGCTGGTTGCCGCCAAGAACGTCTATTGGTCCACCGAAGTCGAAATCCAGCGGCGCGAGGTCGCGGCCTGGATCGCCTTCGCCGAGAAAAACCCCAGCCTCGGCCTGCAAATCATGCGCGAGGCCGCCGACCTGGAAGATCGTACCGAAAAGCATATCATTACCCCGGGCCGCATTCTGCCGGCGCGTGAATTGCTTGGCGACATGCTATTCGAAAACGGCCAGCCCGCCTTGGCGCTGGCGGAATACGAGGTGTCGCAAAAGCGTGAACCCAACCGGTTTCGGGGCATCTATGGCGCGGCGCGGGCAGCCGAGGCGGCTGGCGATCAGGTGAAGGCGAAAGCCTATTATACGCAACTGCTCGATCTGGCGAAAACCGCTGACACGATGCGGCCTGAAGTGATGCAAGCCAAGGCGTTTGTCAGCCGGTAATGCCCGTCCCGCTCCCACCGAACCTCTCCATACGGCAGGCAATTACCGCGGCTTTCCCTTAACCGTCCGCCAGATGGCACGCTGCCAGATGCCCGGCGTCGCGCTCCTTCAGCACCGGCGCGTCCACCGAACAGCGTGCCACTGCGATCGGGCAGCGCGTGTGAAAAGCGCAGCCCGGCGGCGGCCGCATTGGGCTTGGCACATCGCCCTCCAGTAACTGCTTTTTCCGTTTCAGTTTCGGATTGGGCACCGGCACCGCCGACAGCAGCGCGCGCGTATAAGGATGTACCGGGTTGCGGAATAAGGTGACTTTATCGGCGATTTCGACGATGCGCCCGAGATACATCACCGCCACGTGATGGGCGATGTGTTCGACCACCGCCAAATCATGGGCGATGAACAGGTACGCGAGGCCCTGATCGCGCTGCAGATCCATCAGCAGGTTAATCACCTGGGCCTGGATTGAGACATCGAGAGCCGACACCGGCTCATCCGCCACAATCAACCGCGGGTTAAGCGCGAGCGCGCGGGCGATGCTGATGCGCTGGCGTTGGCCGCCGCTGAACTGGTGGGGGAAATTGTCCATCTGGGCGGGTCGCAAGCCGACCTGGGCGAACAGGGCGGCGACCCGGGCGCGGGCTTGCGCACCGGTGGCGACGCCATGCACCAGCAAAGGCTCGCCAACGATGTCGCCGGCCGACATGCGCGGGTTGAGCGACGAAAACGGGTCCTGAAACACCATCTGCATCTGGCGGCGATAGGGGCGCAGCTCGGCTTTTGACAGGGTGGCGATGTCGGTGCCTTCGACCAGCACCCGGCCCGATGTGGGGGCCACCAGCCGCATGACGGCGCGCGCGACGGTGGATTTGCCGCAGCCACTTTCGCCAACCAGGCCAAGGGTTTGGCCTGGGGCAATGGAAAAACTCACGCCATCGACGGCGTAAACTTGGCCGGTGGTACGGCGCAGAAAGCCTGACTTCACCGGGTAGTGTTTCTTGAGGTCTTCGACCTGCAAAACCGGGATCATGACGCGGCTCCGGCATGCCAGCAGGCAACGATGTGGTCAGGCCGCAATTCGACCAGGGGCGGCACGTCAGCGCGGCATCTGTCATCGGCGCGGTCGCAGCGGGCGGCAAAGGCGCAGCCGGGGGGCAGGTTGCTGAGTGCCGGCACCATGCCGGGGATTTCCTGCAAGCGTTCGGCAACCGCCCCGCTGATGGCAGCAAGATGTGGGATCGATCCGAGCAGGCCGTGGGTGTACGGGTGCAGCGGGAATTCGAACAGATCTTCGACGGTTGCTTCCTCGATCTTGCGGCCGGCATACATCACCACCACGCGTTGGGCGGTTTCGGCAACGACGCCAAGATCGTGGGTGATCAACAACACAGATGTTCCGGTCTGTTGCTGCAATTGCAGGATCAGGTCGAGGATTTGCGCCTGGATGGTGACGTCAAGCGCGGTGGTGGGTTCGTCGGCGATCAGCACTTGCGGGTCGCAGGCGAGCGCAATGGCGATCATCGCACGCTGGCGCATCCCGCCCGAGAGTTGATGCGGGTATTCGCGGGCGCGCTGGGCGGGCTCGGGGATGCGCACCAGACGCAGCATTTCCACCGCGCGGTCCCAGGCTTGCGCGCGGGTCACGCGGCGATGGAGCCGCACGGTTTCCGCGATTTGCGCGCCGATGGTAAGCACCGGGTTAAGCGAGGTCATCGGTTCCTGGAAAATCATCGACATGGCGTTGCCGCGCACGTCACGCATTTCAGCTTCCGAGATCGCCAGCAGGTCGCGACCTTCAAGTTTCACTGTGCCCGAAACGATCCGGCCGGGCGGCGTTGGCACCAGGCGCATCAGCGACAGCGCGGTAATCGACTTGCCGCAACCGCTTTCGCCGACCACGGCCAACACTTCGCCGCGTCGCAAGGTGAACGAAAGGTCTTGGACCGCGCGCACCAGACCTGACGGGGTAAAAAACACCGTGGACAGGCCTTCGACTTCGAGGATTGCGTCGGCGTTCATCCGCGTTGCCTCGGGTCGAGAATATCGCGCAGCGCGTCACCGAGCAGGTTGGTGCCGAACACCATCAGGCTGATTGCAGCACCGGGAAAAATCACCAGCCAGGGGGCAGTGCGCATGTATTCGGCGGCTGATTCCGACAGCATCCGGCCCCAGCTTGGCGCGGGTTCGGGGACGCCGAGGCCGAGGAACGACAAAGATGCTTCGGTGAGGATGGCTGATCCCAACTGCGCTGTTGCCAGCACAATCAAAGGCGCCACGGTGTTGGGCAGGATGTGACGCAACGCGATGCGCCACTCGCTCATGCCTTGGATTTGCGCGGCCTCGATATAGGCGGCTTCGCGCAACGATAGCGTGTTGGCGCGGATGACGCGGGCGGATGCCGGGATCATCGGGATGGCGATGGCGAAGATGGTGTTGGGCAGGGATGGGCCTAATGCGGCCGAGGTCACCAATGCAAGAACCAGCAAGGGCAGGGCTTGCAGGATGTCCATGATGCGCTGGACAAACAGATCGAAATTGCCGCCGAGATAGCCGCTGGCGAGGCCAATGGCGACGCCGAGCAACGATCCGATGATGGTGGCGCCGAGGCTGACGGCGAGCGATATCCGTGCGCCATGGACGATGCGGCTATAGATGTCGCGGCCCATGACGTCCGAGCCAAACCAATGGCTGGCGCCCGGTGCCATCAGCTTTTCCGGCGCGTTGGTGCGCAGCGGGTCAAGCCAGGTGATGGCGTCGGCGAAGACCGCTGCCAGCACGAAAACCGCGAGAATGAACGCCCCGGCAGCCCCGAGCGGATAGCGGCGCAACAGCAGGCGGAAGCGGGCCGCGCGGCTGGTGGCGTCCGCGCCGGCGCGGCGCAGTTCGGCGTCGTATGTTGCGGCCATGATCTATGCCCCCAGGCGAACGCGCGGATCTAATGCGGCGTAGAGCAGATCAACCAGGAAATTGATCGTCACCACGATAAAGGCGGTCAGCATCACCAGATTTTGCACAATCGGGTAGTCTCGGTTACGGATCGACTCGACCAGAAAGCGCGCCAGGCCAGGGATGTTGAACACGGTTTCGGTGACAATCAGCCCGCCAATCAGGAAGGCGGTTTCGAGGCCGATTACCGTGATCACCGGCAGCAAGGCGTTGCGCAGCGCGTGATGGAAATTGACCCGTCCGGCCCCGGCGCCTTTCGCGCGCGCGGTGCGGACATAGTCCTGGCGCAGCACTTCCAGCATCGCCGATCGGGTGAGGCGCATGATTAACGCGGATGACCGGAAGCCAACCGTCATCGCCGGCACGGCCACCAGAAGAAACGCCTCGAGCGTGGTTTTTGGCGGCTCGGTATAGACCGGCAAGGTGCCGGTAAGGGCCGCAAAGCCCATCAGCACCACCAGACCCAGCCAGAAGGACGGCATCGACAGCCCGGCGAGCGATACCACCCGCAGGCCGTAATCGATCGCGCTGTTCTGCTTGACCGCGCTGATGACCCCGAACGGCACGCCGACCAGCACCGCGAACACGATGGCGCTGAGTGCGAGGCGGGCGGTGACCGGAATGCGCGGCAGGATTTCCTTGAGGGCGGATTTCTCCGAGACATAGGAAATCCCGAGATCGCCGTGCAGCAGCCCGTTGATCCATACCAGATATTGTTCCGGAATGGATTTATCCAGGCCAAGCTCGGCGGCAATCCGTGCCTTTTCGGCGGGATCGACCAGGCCGGCGCTGTCGAACAGGATATCGACCATGTTGCCCGGTACCAGCCGCAGCAGCACGAAAATGATGATCGATATGCCGAACAACGTCAGTAGCATCAGGCCGAGCCGGCGCAGGAGATAGCCGGTCATGGAGTTAGGATTCTTCTTTTTGTGAACAAAAAGAAGCAAAAAAACTTTTTATCAATGCCTTGCCGTTGGCGTGCATCCCCCGGACAGTGGGAACGAGCGAAACCATTGTCAAAAGTTTTTTGCTTCTTTTTTTGAAAAAAGAAGACTTGGCTTACTGTGCCTAATGTCACCGATCGAGCCACAGATTTTCAAAGCGGAACCCGTTATAGGAGGAGTTGATCATCTGGGTGTAGCCATGCACCTCCGGCGCCCAGCAAGTGCCAGCGCGGCCATAAACGATGGTCGGGCGGGCGATGTCGTTTTGCAGTTGGGTGTCGATGGCCCACACCATCTCGCGGCGCTTGGCGACATCGGTTTCCACGCTTTGGGCATCGAAGGCCTTTTGCAGTTCCGGGTTGCAATAGGCAGTGACATTGCGTTCCGAACCGCAGCCATAGTTTTCGTAAAAACTCTGATCCGGATCATCAACCGCGTTACCGGTGAGGTTGAGGCCGACCGCGTAATCCTTGCGCTCGATCTTGCCGAACCAGACCGAGGTTTCGACGATGTCGAGGGTGCCATCGACATAGATTTCCTTGAGCTGGTCGAGCAGGATCACCGCCGGATCGCGATAGGTCGGGATGTTGCGGGTCGACACCTTGATCGCCAGGCGTTTATCGGGGCCGTAGCCGGCTTTGACCATCAACCCGCGCGCTTCGGCACGGCTGGCGGCAATGTCGGGGCTGTAGCCGGGCATGCCGGTCAGCATTTCTTTCGGCATGCCCCAGATGCCTTCCGGCCCCGGCAGCAATGCGCCGCCCATATCGGCCTGGCCTTCAAACAGGATGTCGATGAAGGCCTTACGATCAATGGTCAGTGCCAAAGCGCGGCGCAGATCGGCATTATCGAAGGGGGGTTTTTCGCGATTGACGATCAGGTTGATGCTCACATTGGTCGGCACCATGGCGCAAACCGATTTCGGGGCCTGGGATTTGATGTCGCGCAGGATCGGATGGGTCACTTCGGTCGGCATGGTCATGTCAACCTTGCCGGCAATGAAGGCCAACATCGCGGTCGCACGATTGGTGATGATCGGGAAATCGATGCCGTCCAGGTATGGCTTGCCCTTGCGCCAGTAATCCTGGTTTTTGGCGAGGCGAATGATTTCGTTCTGCTTGAACTCGACGAATTTGAACGGGCCGGTGCCGATCGGGTTGGTGCGCATCTCCCGGGTCGGGACATGGCAGGGATACATCGGTGAATAACCCGAGGCCAGCATCGACAGCAGCGATGGCTGCGGCCGGCCGAGCTTGAAGGCGACCTCGAGATCGCCGTTCGGCACTACGGCATCGACATTGGCGTACCACGACCGACGCGGGTTCTTGCGGAATTTGTCGGCGAGCTTGTTTTGCAACAGATCGATAGTGCATTTGACATCGGCCGAGGTGAAGGGCTTGCCGTCATGCCATTTCACCCCAGGATGGAGCTTGAAGGTGAGGGTCTTCTTATCCTCGCTCCAGGCCCAGCTATCGGCGAGTTCGGGGGTGATGGTTTCGGGCGTGTTGACCGGCGCGTCCTGGCGGAACAGCACGAGATTGTTGAACACGCCCATGAACGGGACGTTGTTGGAAAACGTGGCTTCCTCGTGGATTGAGGCGCTGGCGGGGCTGTCGCGCTGGTAAATTTTCATGATGCCGCCGGATTTCGGCGTTTGCGCCGCAGCGGTGCCGGCCAGGATCAGAATTGCGACAGTACTTTGCCAAAACCACTTCATCGTCATGCCCCACCGGTAAACTTAGGTGCCGATTAGCATGTTCGCTGGGCCAGGGCCAGAATTGTCGTGGCGGCGGCGTACTGGCAAATCACCGTGATGAATGCCCACGAACACGGCGCCGGCCGGCTGCGCGGCGGTGCTGCGCCGCCGCCGGACCGATCCCCATGACCGGGCGCTTGCCATGGCGATCACCGGGCTGCTGCTGTTCGTGCTCGCCAGCCAGATGCCGTTCATCGAACTGCGCATCGGCACCGCGCTGGCTGGGTTGCCGATGGCTGCGGTGGTCAGCCTGCTGGTCGGGCAGGTTGCGGATCTTTCGTGGTTAACGATGCAGTGATGCGTTCGCATACATTGGCTGTGATCGGCGGCTGTGATCGGCCAAAATCTCGATGACCCGGCAATCAGCGATCTCGCCGTGGCGGCAACTCTCGATCATCGCCTCCAGTTCGGCTTTGAGAGCGGTCAGGCCGTCGATGCGCTGCTGTACCTCGGTCAGGCGGGCGCGGGCAATGGCATCGGCTGTGGCGCAGGGTTGATGTGGGTCGTCCTGCAAGGTTAGCAGGGTTCGGATCGCGTCGATCTCAAAGCCCAGTTCACGCGCATGGCGGATAAAGGCCAGGCGTCGTAAATCGCGGGCGTTGAAGGTACGGCGGTTGGCCTCGGTGCGCGGAGGCGCGGGCAGCAAACCGATCTGTTCATAGTAGCGAATCGTCGGCACTTTCACTCCGCAATTGCGTGACGCCGCACCGATTGAAAGATTTTCATTCACAATACTTGCTCCTCTAGTCGCTAGAGGATGTAGCGTCGGTCATCTAAGTTCAAGGGGTTTGACAATGTCCGACGCGACGCCGCTAACCCGCTATCGGGTCCAAGGCATGGATTGCGCAGTCTGCGCTGCAAAGATCGATACCGCCGTACGGCGGCTGCCAGGGGTCGCGGAGGTTTCGGTTTCCGCCACCGCCGGCACCATGTCTGTCCGGTATCGCGGGACCAGCGACTTCAGCCAGATCGAACGCGCCGTTACCGGCCTTGGCTATGGGATTGAGCCGGCCGATCGGCCGGTGCCGTCCAGACTGCACAGTCACGCCGTGGACGATCATGCGGGACACGATCACGCGGGGCATGACCATGCCGGCCATGGCCATGGTAACGGGTCTGACCGGCACGGCCACGAACATGGCACTGATGATGGTCGATGGTGGCGATCGCCGAAAGCAAAATTCACGGGCGCTGCCGGCGTCGCACTTATTGTCGCCTTTGGCATCGCGACATTGTTTCCTGCCATCGCGGCTTGGGCTTTCAGTGTGGCGATGCTGGTCGGCCTGGTGCCGATCGCGCGGCGGGCCTTTATGGCCGCCCGCGCCGGCACGCCGTTTTCAATTGAAATGCTGATGACGATTGCAGCCGTCGGTGCCGTTGTGATCAACGCCGGCGAGGAGGCAGCGACGGTTGTGTTTCTGTTTCTGGTTGGCGAGTTGCTGGAAGGTGTCGCGGCCGGCCGTGCCCGCGCCAGCATTCAAGCCTTGACGGCATTGGTGCCGAAAACCGCCTTCGTCGAAACCGATGGCCGTATTGAGGAAGTGCCGGCGAGGTCCTTGGCGGTGGGCGTGGTTATTCTGGTGCGGCCGGGTGATCGCATCCCCGCCGATGGCATGATTGTCGCTGGCGACAGCGCCATTGATGAAGCGCCGGTGACCGGCGAAAGCACGCCGAAGCGCAAGCGCGTGGATGATGTCGTCTTCGCGGGCACCATCAATGGCGAGGCAGCTTTGCGCGTCTGCGTGACTGCTGGCGCGTCGGACAACACAATTGCGCGCGTGGTGAAGCTGGTCGAAGACGCGCAAGAAAGCAAAGCTCCGACGGAGCGCTTCATTGATCGGTTCTCCCGGTACTACACGCCCGGCGTGGTTGCGGTTGCAGCGGTCGTCGCGAGTGTGCCGCCATTGTTGTTCGGGGCGGGTTGGAGTGCTTGGGTTTACAAGGGCCTCGCCATTCTGCTGATCGGCTGTCCCTGCGCTTTGGTGATCTCGACGCCGGCCGCCATCGCCGCCTCGCTCTCGGCGGGTGCCCGCCGTGGGCTGCTGCTGAAGGGCGGTGCGGTGTTGGAAAATATTGGCCGCATTGCCGTTGTGGCATTCGACAAAACCGGAACGCTTACCGAAGGGAAGCCCAAAGTCACCGATGTGCTCGGCTTCGGCCGCGTTGAAGCGGATGTGCTGCGCCTGGCGGCGGCGCTTGAAGCCGGGTCCAGCCATCCGCTTGCACGCGCTATTTTGGCGCGTGCCAAAGCCGATAATTTATCTGTGCCGGTGGCTGACGGCGGCGAAGCCCTGGGCGGCAAGGGCGTCACCGGACATGCCGAGGGCGTCGCGTTGTTTCTCGGGTCTGCCTCCGCTGCCGGGGAACGCGCGATCATCACGCCCGAGCAGATGAACCTGATCGAGGTGTTGAACGCAGACGGCAAATCCGTGGCAGTGCTGGTTGCCGATGGTTTGGCGGCCGGGGTCATTGCCATGCGCGACGAACCGCGCGCCGATGCCAAGGCGGGGTTGAAGGCCCTGACCGATGCTGGAATTCGCACAATCATGCTGACAGGCGACAACCGCCGGACCGCCGAAGCGGTTGGCAAGGCGTTGGGCATTGAGGTACGTGCCGATCTGCTGCCCGCCGACAAGCAACGTATTGTGCGGGAACTGCAAGCCGAGGGCGGGGGTGTTGCCGTCGCCAAGGTTGGCGACGGGATCAATGACGCACCAGCCCTGGCGGCGGCGGATGTGGGCATTGCGATAGGGAGCGGCACCGATGTTGCCCTGGAAACGGCAGATGCCGCAGTGCTGCATGGGCGGGTTGGCGATGTGGCGGCGATGGTTGCGCTGTCAAAGCGCACGATGCGCAATATCCGGCAAAACATTACGATCGCGATCGGCCTTAAAGCGGTGTTCCTCGTCACCACGATTGCCGGCATTACTGGTCTGTGGCCGGCAATCCTTGCCGACACCGGGGCAACGGTGCTGGTAACAATGAATGCGCTCAGGCTGTTAAAATTCAGGGATGTGTAGCTGCGGATAGGCGGTGACGACCCCGGTTGTAGAGTGTTGATCGGGCGCGGACTGCGGATGTGGCGGCGGGGTAGGGGGCGGCTTTGGGCTTATCTACACGACGGAGGCGCTATTTCCGATTTGGAATAGTTAAAAATATTGACCAATGCACCCGAGCGTGTTAGTTTAAGGCATGCTCAATTTCACCGCCATCCTCTCTGACCTGCAAGCGGCCATCGCGGTCGTGGCGGCGCGCGAGCGCACGCTGACGGTGCTGCTGGTCGCGGTTTGGGGGCGGATTGCGCGGATGCGGACCCGGCTGGAGCGGTTGATTGCGCGCTGGCGGGCCGGGACATTGCATGCGCCGCGCAAATCCCGTGCCGGAGAGCTGCGGACATCTGTCCGCACACCGCCAGTGTTTCCAACCGCGCCGGCCTGGCTGCTGGTGCAGGTTCAAGCGGCGGCGTCCTACCGGGCACAGTTGGAGCATTTGCTGTCGCAGGCGGAATGTGTGGAATTTCTGGCCGCGGTGCCGCAAGCGGGGCGCATTCTTCGCCCGCTGTGTCGGATGCTGGGGATCGGGGTGGCCTCGCCCAGGGTTCGCAAGCCCCGCGCGGTGTGGGAAACCCAAAACCAGGTGAAAATAGTGGCGCAGGTTGGTCTGGTGATGGGGCCTGGTGGGCGTTTTTTCTATGTTTGAGGCGAGCGGGAGAAGGTGCGTCTATTTTGTTACCATATCGAAACGTAACCTATGCCGTCTCGCGGTTACGGCCCGGTTTTCTCGACATTCCACATCACCGGATATGGCGTTGTCAGCAGTCCGCGCAGGCTGGTGCGATAGGCCATCGGGCGGAAGAACAACCCGGTGCTGACATAGGGCGCGGCCTCGTAGAAGCGGAGTTGCAGCGCCTCGATCACCGATTTGCGCGCGGCGGCGTCAGTGGCCTCGGTGAAGGCGGTGCGCAGGCGCTCGATTTCCGGATCGCAGGGCCAGCCATAGAGGTTCTTGCCGTCGCAGCTTGCGACCAGTGGCGCGTTGGTCAGCGGACTCGACAGCGACAGCCCGCCCCAGAAGGTGAAGGCGATGTCCCAGCCGGCCGGGTTGGCGGATGGCAGGTCACGGTTGTTGCGACGGGTGAGCACGGTGCTCCAATCCATGGTCTGCACATCGACCGCGACGCCGGCCTTTCGCAAAGCGTCGGCAGTGAGCAGCGCCATCATGTGGATGTCGGGCTGGTCGGCGGGGTCGAGCAGGACCAGCTTTTCGCCGCGGTAGCCGGCCTCGGCCAGGAGTTTCTTGGCGAGTGCGATGTCGGGTTTGCGCCATTTTGCCGCGCCGAAATCGGTTTCATAGGGGGTGCCGCAGACGAAGACGGCGAAACATTCGCGGCCGAATTCCGGGCTGCCGGCCAAGGCCGCGGCAAATTCGGGTTGATCGACCAGCAGGGTGAGCGCCTGGCGGGCGCGCGGATCGCTGAACGGCGGATGCGCGGCGTTGGGGCGGATGGTGCCGATCTGGCCAATTTTATCGAGCACCGTCACCACGATATCCTTGCGCGCGCGCAGCACCGGCAGGAAATCGGGGGACACCGAGGCAACCATATCGACCTCGCCGGTTTGCAGGGCGGCCATCGCGGTGGCTGGATCGGGGAGATAAAGCCATTCAACCCGATCAATTTTTACGATTTTGCCGCCGGAATAGAAATCGGCTGGTTCCTGGCGCGGCACGTAGCCGGGAAATTTGCGATAGACCACGCGATGCCCGGCCTGGAATTCTCCTGGTATGAACTCGAACGGTCCCGAACCGATTGTCGTCGTGACCTGCTTGAAGGCATCGGTCAGCGCATCGGCTTCGCGCATGATGAACGGCGCCAGCACCGGCGAG
The DNA here is from genome assembly GCA_025360065.1 of Acetobacteraceae bacterium. GTDB lineage: Bacteria > Pseudomonadota > Alphaproteobacteria > Acetobacterales > Acetobacteraceae > CAITOL01. The sequence continues at coordinate 21,335 of JANYCX010000166.1, forward strand.
GACAGGGCTTCGAGCACCGGACCGAAGGGGCGATTGAGCACCAGTTCCACTGTCATATCGTCGATGGCGTTCACCGAGGCAACGCGGGCAAACAGCGCCTGGCCGGCGGTGACCCGCTTGCCCCAGCGGATCAGGGAGGCGGCAACATCGCGCGCGGTAACTTTCTGGCCATCGTGGAACACCAGGCCGGGCCGCAGGCGGAATTTCCAGCGCAAGCCGTCCGCGCTGGTTTCGACGCTTTCAGCCATTTGCAGCTTGGGGGTGAGGGTGCTGTCGGTGGTGACCAGCACATCGTAAATCATCTGGCCGTGGCTCAGGGTGATCGCCGCCGAGGTCCAGATCGGGTCGAGAATGCGCAAATCACCCAAAGGCGCATAGCGCAGCACGGTTTCGGCGCGGGCAGGACCGGCGAGCAGCAGGCAGATCAGCAAAAAGCGCTTCATGGCAAATACCCCGCATGGCGCGCCACCACATCATCCGGATCGAGCGGCCAAATCGGGCGGCGCAGTTTGGTGTAGGTCAGCGCGACATGGAAGCGGCTGGTGGTGCCGCCGGTTTCGCCGCAGATCGCGGTCCGCATGATCGGTGCGAAGCCGGCGCGGAAAGCGTCCATCACCTTGATCGCGATGAGGTCGAAATTTTCCGGCTGGATGCCGAAAATGCGGATTTGGGCGAGGTCGAAAATACTGCGCGCCAAGGTGGTGACGATCACCATCACGCCCCCGCAATCGAGCAGCGCCGACGCCCCGAGATCGCCGGTGACACCGGTGGTGTAAGGCCCTTCATGTACATATATTCCATCCGCCAGCGACACGACCCGTGCCACCACTGGGATCGGTCCGCCGCCTTGGGCTGGGGCAACATGGCCACCGAGCGTGATGCTGATCTGCCCGCCAACGCCGGCCGATTGCGCGGCTTCTGCGGCAGATGGATCGGCGATTGCGGCGACCAAGGCTTTCGGTGGTTTGGCGGCCAGGATCAGCGCGAGCAACGCGGTTGTATCGCCATGCCCGCCGGCATTGGGCGCGTCGCCGAAATCGGCGATCACAATCGGACCGTGGCCCGGCGGGACCGCACGTGCCTCCGCGAATGCCTCGGCCGCCGTCAGCATCTTCACGGTTTCGTTGTGGCGTTCATCCCAGGCGAGCCGGACCATTTGTGCCGCCAAGGCATCGAAGCGCGCGTCGTGGCGATTGCCGGTGACCGCCACGCTGGCGCCAGCCTGGAACACGTCGGCGGATGAATAGCCGGCCTGGACGGAGACTTCGATGACGCCAGGATCGGCGGCTTCCATCGCCCGTGCCTGCGCCATTGCCCGCTGCATCGGGCCATCCGGCGGCGTGGTGCGACAGGCATCGAAGCCGCGCAGCAACGGCGCGCGGGCGAGGTGGACCACTGGCGCGATCTCGCCGTTCAAAGCGCGCGCCAAAGTTCCTGCCGCACGCTGCCCGGCCTCGAAATGATCGGTGTGCGGATGGGTGCGGTAGGCGCTGATCGCGTTCACCGATGCCGCCAGCCGGTCCGAAACATTGCCGTGCGGATCGAGGGTGATGCTGATCGGCACATCCGGCCCGACGATCGCGCGCACGGTGGCGGCAAAGGCACCATCGCCGTCATCCTCGGCTTCGGACGAAAACGCGCCGTGCAAGGCGAGCAAGACCCCATCGACCGGCAACGCCGCGCGGGTTGCCTCGGCTAGCATGGCAATGATGCGGGCAAAACCCGCCGCATCGATCGGCCCGGATGGCGTGCCACGCGCGACCAGAGCCGGAACAATCTCCCAGCCCTGATCCGCGCCGGTGGCCATGAAGGCCGCCATTTCGGTGCGGGTGCCGGCATAGGCGGGCGGGATGTCCGCACCGTGCAGCACGCCGCGCCGCGCGAAATGCGCGAACGGCACGAAATTTCCGGCGAAGGAATTTGCTTCGTGCATCACCGAGGCGATCATCACGCGCATCAGTAGTTCGCCTTGATTTTGGCCTTGGTGGGGGCTTCCTGCCGCACCACCCCGATTGCGGCCCGCATGTCGTCGAGATACTGGTCCAGCACCGGCGCGTGGAACATCGACATCATCCGGTGGATGCCCTTGGGGCGCTGCACCAAGCCAGGCAGCCAGCCCTTGGCGCCCATGACCTCGGCGACCCGGAAGATATCGAACTCGTCCGAGCCATAAGCCACGATCGACAGATCGGGTGCGCCATGAATATGCAAGCCAGGTGTTGCCCGAATGCCATCTTGATAAGCGTCAATGAAGCGCATCAAATTGGTCGCGATACGCTTGAATCCGTCAACCCCGAGATGGTTCAGCACCGCCCAGGCGCCCGCCGCGCCGCCGGCCGGCCTGGTGCCGACAATCGTGGTTGTCACG
>JANYCX010000101.1 GCA_025360065.1 Acetobacteraceae bacterium
CCTTCAACCAAAGGCAACACGTCCACACCACCCATGCGAATTGCGTTGATCGGCTTCATCGTGGTTTTGTCCCGTTAAGAAGTTCTTTTTGTGAACAAAAAGAACCAAAAAAACTTTTTGATACTGACGCACCGCTGCCAGTGCGAACTCGCAACCAAAATGGGGAAGTTTTTTTGCTTCTTTTTGTTCACAAAAAGAAGACCTTCCTTAACCTCCGCCTCTTTTAGCAGAAAACCCACCCGCACAAAATGCGCGGATGGGTTTCTTATTGTTAAGCCCGCCCAGCCTAGCTGGCGGGCTGCTCACCTTCGCCACGCGGAGGACGCGGACCACGATCCGGGCGATCGCCGCCCTTCGGGCCAACCGTCTCGCTGATATCGGCGCCGGTTTCCTGATCGACCATCCGCATCGACAGCTTCACCTTGCCGCGATCGTCGAACCCGATGACCTTGACCTTCACCGCGTCGCCCTGATTGACCACGTCGGTGGTCTTCTGGACCCGACCCTGCTGCAACTCGGAGATGTGAACCAGACCGTCCTTGGACCCAAGGAAGTTCACGAACGCGCCGAATTCTGCGGTCTTCACCACCTTGCCGTTATAGATCACGCCAATTTCCGGCTCGGCCACGATGCCGCGGATTTTGTCGATCGCCATCTGCGCCTTTTCCGGGTCGGACGAGGCAATCTTGATCGTGCCATCATCGTTGATGTCGATCTTGCAGCCGGTTTGTTCGACAATCTCGCGGATCACCTTGCCGCCGGTGCCGATCACTTCGCGGATTTTTTCCTTCGGCACGTTGATAACCGTAATGCGCGGCGCGGTCGCCGCCACTTCGGTACGTCCGCCGGTCAGCGCCTTGGCCATTTCGCCAAGGATGTGGATGCGGCCGTCACGGGCCTGGCCCAACGCCACTTCCATGATCGCCGGGGTAATCGAGGTGATCTTGATGTCCATCTGCAAGCTGGTGACACCCATTTCAGTGCCGGCCACCTTGAAGTCCATGTCGCCAAGATGATCCTCGTCGCCGAGAATATCGGACAGCACCGCAAAGCCGCGATCTTCCTTGATCAGCCCCATCGCAATGCCCGCCACCGGCCGCAGCAGCGGCACGCCAGCATCCATCAACGCCAGCGAGGTGCCGCAAACGGTCGCCATCGACGATGAGCCATTGCTTTCAGTGATCTCGGACACCACGCGCATGGTGTAGGGGAACTTGCCCTTTTCCGGCAGCAGCGGGTGCAGCGCGCGCCAGGCGAGCTTGCCATGGCCGATTTCACGACGTCCCGGCGAACCCATGCGGCCAGCTTCGCCGACCGAGTAGGGAGGGAAGTTGTAATGCAGCATGAAATGCTCGCGATACTCGCCTTCCAGCGCGTCGATGATCTGCTCGTCCTGCCCGGTGCCAAGGGTCGCGACGCACAGCGCCTGGGTTTCACCCCGGGTAAACAGCGCGCTGCCATGGGCGCGCGGCAACACGCCAACTTCGGCGATGATCGGGCGCACGGTCCTGGTGTCGCGGCCATCGATGCGCAGGCCGGTGTCGAGAATGGCGTTGCGCACGATGTCGGCTTCGAGGTCCTTGAACAGGCCCTTCGCCTTGTCGGCATCCAGCCCTTCGGCGGTCAACGCGGCGGCGGCGGCCTTCTTGGCAGCGCCAACTTTCTCGTAGCGAACCTGCTTCACCCGTTCCTGATAGGCTTCTGCAAGCCCGGCACGCGCCAACGCGTCAACCCGCGCGGCCAATGCGGTGGTCTCGGCGGAAACCTCGGGCAGTGCCCAGGCGTCCTTGGCGGCCACTTCGGCGAGCTCGATAATCGCCTGGATCACCGGCTGGAAGCCAGCATGCCCGAAGGTCACGGCGCCGAGCATAATTTCTTCGCTCAGTTCCTTGGCTTCTGACTCGACCATCAGCACACCTTCGACGGTGCCGGCGAGCACCATGTCGAGCGCGGAGGTCTTCAGTTGTTCGGCGGTCGGGTTCAGCACGTAGCCGCCGTCAATATAGGCGATGCGCGCCGCGCCAACCGGGCCGAAGAACGGGATGCCGGACAAGGTCAGGGCGGCCGAGCAGCCAACCAGCGCCACGATATCGGGATCGTTTTCCAGATCGTGGCTGAGAACGGTTGCGATCACCTGGACTTCATTGCGGAAGCCGGCGGGGAATAGCGGGCGGATCGGGCGATCGATCAGACGCGAGGTCAGCGTCTCTTTCTCGGTCGGCCGGCCTTCACGCTTGAAAAACCCGCCTGGGATCTTGCCGGCGGCGAAGGTCTTTTCCTGATAGTTGACGGTGAGCGGGAAGAAATCCTGCCCCGGCTTCTGGCTGCGCGCGCCAACCACGGTGCACAGCACGATGGTGTCGCCGTAGCTGGCCAGCACCGCGCCATCAGCCTGGCGGGCAATCTTGCCGGTTTCGAGGACAAGCTTGCGCCCACCCCAATCGAGTTCCTTGCGGAAATAATTGAACATCACGTTCCATCTTTCATCTTAGCTCGACGCGGCACAAAGGCCGTCGCCGTCACTGGGGCCGGATGCCCCAGCGTCACATCAGGCACGGGCTAGCGGCGGAGTCCGAGGCGCGAAATCAGGGTCGCGTAACGCGCCTGGTTTTTGTTCTTCAGATAATCCAGCAGTCTGCGACGGCGGCCGACCAGCATGAGCAGGCCGCGACGGCTGTGGAAATCCTTGGCGTGGATTTTGAGATGCTCGGTCAGGCTGCTGATCCGGTCGGACAGCAGCGCCACCTGCACTTCGGGGCTGCCAGTATCGGCCGCACCGGTGGAATACTCAGCAATAAGCGTCGTACGACGCTCCGGGGTCTGCGACATCTTGATACTCCTGATAAGGGTTAAAACAGCGCGTGCGGCGCCTATAACAAACGTTCGGGCTTCAACCATCCGTCTTCGAGACGGCAAAGCCCGAGCACGCGACCCCCCGCCATGGCACGAGCGAGGCCCCCTTCGGGATCGGCCGTCCGTGGAATGCGGCCCATCAGCTGCACCAGGCTGATTGCCTGGCCGTGTGACAGGCCGTTGGCCTCCGCTTCAGTCAAGGCCAGCGCCGGGATGTCGGCCAGCGCGGTCGCGACTTCAAGCAGGAAGTCCGGAGAAGTGGGCGGGGTATCGTCCTCCCGCTGCAATTTGTCCAGCGGAATCGCCCCGGCCTCGTTGAAGGGTCCCACCCGCAGCCGGCGCAAGGCTGCGATATGGCCCACCGTGCCGCAAGCGCGGGCAAGGTCGCGGGCAAGGCTGCGCATATAAACCCCCTTGCCGGATTGCACTTCGAATATTGCCGTATCGGCATCTACCCGTTCGATCATTTCAAAGCGATCAACCCGGGCAGGGCGCGGCTCCATCACCGGGGCGCGACCTTCGCGCGCCATGTCATAGGCGCGTTCGCCCGCGATCTTGATCGCCGAATAGATCGGCGGAACCTGCATGATATCGCCCCGAAACGGCGGCAGGGCGGCAGCAATCTCGGCGTCGGTCGGGCGCACATCCGATGTTTCGATGGTTTGGCCATCGGCATCATCGGTATCGCGCAGCTCGCCAAACTTCAGGGTGAAATGATAAAGTTTGGTGCCGTCCATCACATAGGGCACGGTCTTGGTCGCCGACCCGAACGCAATCGGCAGCACGCCGGTCGCCAACGGATCAAGCGTCCCGCCATGCCCTGCCTTCTGCGCATCAAACCAGCGCCGTACGCGGTTAACCACATCGGTGCTGGTCATGCCTGCGGGCTTATCAACAATTAGCCAGCCATCCAACGGACGGCCACGCACTTTACCTCGACGCATGATGATTACTTTGTTCCTGTTTGGAGCTTACGACGCTTCGGTCAGAGCTGTTTGACGCGATGGTGGGCAAAATTCTCGGCATGCCGGCCGGCGGTGAGCGCCGCAGCATACAACGGCGCGTCGGCAGTCAGCAGCATAACTTCTTCATTGTCCAACTCGATAAGTGCCGCATCGGTCAACCCAAGACGAAGGAACTCCGGGCGGTCGGCAGCCTGATTCCCTGGTACATGAACTTCCGACACTTGTTTAAGGAAGATACGAAATTTATCCATTATCGCGCTTTTTCGCGGCTCAGCGGAATGGCGAAGCAAGTTTGATGCTTCGGTCAAGACATTGGGTGTAACAATCAGACTTGAAATTCCAGGCGGCCCAAGCAAATCCAATAGAATATTGAAATCACCCTCGGAATAGCTCGCCAACCTCTTATGCGCAGCAATAAATTTCGGATTCGTCAAGCCCACAATCAACAACACGAGCAGGTTTGCATCGAGCAAAATCCGCTGTTGAATCAATGAGACAACTCTCGATCCCGCAGCGAAATTGGCTCCTGCTTTGTATCGTCGATTGTCACAAGTTTATAAGACCTGCGGGTTACACCCCCCAATCCGGTCAATAGCTTATTTACCTTAGTGGATCGAGTAAATCCGATGGTGACGAGCCAACGTTTATGTTCTGTGTCGTATTCTATTTCTTCAAGTCCAATATCTTCTACGGTTTCATCAACGTACAGCATCTGTACGTAGGCTATAGCCGTCACAACTGCGCGCTTGATATCCATCGTCAGCCCCCATCATCCGGTTCGCCCCGGTTCTCAAGATCGCGCGCCACCACCGGATTGCGCAACAGCGTATCGACAAACATCGCGTAGTCGATGCTGGTGTCAGCCTGGAAAGAAAGGTCGGGGGCAACCCGCAGCCGCAACTCCTTTGCCAATTGCCCGCGCAAAAACGGCGCGGCCCGGCGCAAAGCCGGCAGCGCCTGATCGATATCAGACCGCCCCAGCCGGGTGACAAACGCCGTCGCCCGCCGCAAATCCGGCCCGATCCGCACCTCGGTCACCGTTACCACAACATCGGCCAAGGACGGGTCACGCAATTCGCCGCGCCCGAAAATTCCGGCCAGCACGTGGCGAATTTCTTCGCCGACGCGCAATTGCCGCTGGCTCGGGGCTTTCGCGGACGGAGACTTGGGGCGCCCGGCCTTTTTGACCGCCGCGCGCCCACCCGCGTTGCTCACCCGGGCACCATCTCGACGTCGAAGCACTCGACCACGTCGCCTTCACGCAGATCGTTGAAGTTGGCAAACGACAACCCGCATTCATAGCCGCGCGCCACTTCACGAACATCGTCCTTGAAGCGCTTCAACTGAGTGAGTTCACCATTATGGACGACCACGCCTTCGCGCAGCAGCCGCACCCCGGCGCCGCGCTTGACCAGGCCTTCGGTGACCATGCAGCCGGCGACCTTGCCGGTCTTGGTGATGTCGAACACCTTGCGAATTTCGGCATAGCCGAGGAAACGCTCGCGTGCCTTGGGCGCAACCTTGCCCTTGACCAGCTTTTCGATGTCGTCAGCCACATCGTAGATGATGCTGTAATAGCTGATGGTGACCCCATCGCGGGTCGCCAGTTCACGCGCCTGGCTGGTGGCCCGCACATTGAAGGCAACGATCACCGCTTGCGACGCCTTGGCCAGCTGGACATCGCTCTCGGTGATCTGGCCAACACCGGCCAGCAGCACCCGCACCCGCACTTCTTCGTGCGCAAGCTTCATCACGGTCGCCTGAATGGCTTCCGAACTGCCCTGGGTGTCCGCCTTGATAACGATCGCCACTTCTTTCTGCGCGCCAGCCTGAATGCGGGCGAGCATTTCTTCCATGGTGCCACGGGCAGCGGTCATCGCGCCGGAATTCTTCTCGCGCACCCGGCGCTGGCGCAACTCGCTGATCTCGCGCGCCCGGCTTTCGTTTTCGACCACGACGAACGGTTCGCCCGCCATCGGAACGCCGCCAAGCCCAAGCACTTCGACCGGGGTGGAAGGGCCGGCGTCCTTAATCTGGCGCGCCTTATCGTCAAGCAGCGCCCGCACCTTGCCCCATTCCGCACCGGCGACAATAATATCGCCTTGTTTCAGCGTGCCTTTTTGCACCAGCACCGTGGCCACTGGGCCACGTCCGCGATCCAGTCGGCTTTCGATCACTGAACCCTCGGCGCTGCGATCCGGATTGGCGCGCAGATCGAGAATTTCAGCCTGCAACAGGATGGCTTCTTCGAGCTTGTCGAGGCCGAGGCGCTTGGTGGCCGAAACTTCCACGTTCTGGGTGTCGCCGCCCATTTCCTCGACCACGATTTCGTAGCTGAGCAGTTCCTGGCGCACCCGCTCGGGGTTGGCGTCGGGCTTGTCCATCTTGTTGATGGCGACAATGATCGGCGCGCCGGCCGCCTTGGCGTGTTTGATCGCCTCAATCGTCTGCGGCATCACCCCGTCATCGGCTGCAACCACCAGCACGATGATGTCGGTGACGCTCGCGCCGCGTGACCGCATCGCGGTGAAGGCTTCATGGCCCGGTGTGTCGAGGAAGGTGATCTTGTCGCCCGATTTAAGCTTCACCTGATAGGCGCCGATATGCTGGGTGATGCCACCGGCTTCGCCGCCCGCCACGTCGGTTGACCGCAGCGCATCGAGCAGGCTGGTCTTGCCGTGATCGACATGTCCCATGATGGTTACTACCGGGGCGCGCGACAGCATTGCGTCATCAACATCAACTGCGCCTTCGAGGCCGATTTCAACATCGTCCTCGCTGACCCGCTTCACCTTGTGGCCAAATTCCTGCACCACAAGCTCAGCCGTATCGGCATCGAGCGCCTGGGTGACGGTCGCCATCACGCCCATTCGCATCAATGCCTTGATCACGTCGGGAATGCGGGCGGCCATACGGTTGGCAAGTTCCTGCACCGAAATTGTATCGGGCAACACAACCTCGCGCACAACCTTGACCTGATCGGCGCGCAAACGTTCGAGTTCGGCTTGGCGGCGATCGCGATCGCGCTGGCGGCGGACCGAGGCAAGGCTGCGGACGCGGTCATCCTCGCCTTCGATTGCGGCTTGGACGTCAATGCGCCCGGCGCGACGGCCATCGGCACCTTTTTTGGCGACCACTGTGGCGGCCTTGCGTGGCGGCACCATCACGCCACCCGGACCGCGACGCGGCCGGTTATCTTCTTCTTCGTCGGCCCGCGCCGGGCGCAAACGCAGTGTCTCGGCGGGCACTTGGGTGGTTTGGCCCGCAACCGGGGCTTCGGCGGTCGGTGCTGCGGCCGCAGGGGCCACGACCACCGGCGGCGCGACGTGCTCGGGTTCGGGTGCGGCGTCCGGGTTGGCCGCACGGCGGGCGGCGGCGGCGGCCTCGGCGGCGCGACGCACTTCCTCGACCGCACGGGCGGCAGCTTGTTCCTCGGCTGCGCGGCGCGCGTCTTCAACGGCGGTCTTTTTGGCTTCTTCTTCGCGGCGACGCGCTTCCTCAGCGGCGGACAGAATCGAAATGGTTTCCTGTTCGCGGCGTTCGGCTTCGCGTTTGGCGTTTTCGCGTGACTGTTCAGCCAGAACCCGCTGACGGGTCGCAAGCTCGTTGGCGGTCAGCGCTCGGCCGGCGCCCAAAGGTGGCCGCCCGGCTGGCGCTTGCGGGCGCGGCGCGCTGGGCGCGGGAGATGCGCTGGCCGGCGCGATGGCGGGCGACGGCTTCCCCGCCACCAATCCCACCGCGCGGTTCTTGCGCACCTCGACCTGCACTGTCTTGGTGCGGCCATGGCTGAAGCTCTGTTTTACGGAACCAGCATCCACGGTCCGGCCCAACTCCAATCGGCCTGCTGGCCGCAAGGAGAGCCTGGTTTTACCCGCGTCCTGATCGTTGCCTTCGCTCATCTAATCGTTACCATCCTGCATCGTTTCCCCAGGCGGCGCCTCGGGTGTCGTCCCAGTCGAAGTCGAACTCTCGGGCTGTAAACCCAGCACGCCCGCCAACCGCGCGCTTTCAACACACAGCCGCTCCGCCAACCGCCCCGGTGCCACCGCGATGTGCACCGCAGCGTCCCGGCCAAAAATCGCCCCCAACGCCCATCCATCGAGCGGGGCCACCACTGGCGCACGGCCCCGGTTTGCGCCGAGAAAACGCACCCGCTCATCCTGGCTGCCATCGGACGCTTGCACCACAAGGGCCGCGCGACCTGAAACCAACCATTCCCGCGCCTTGCTGAAACCGCTGACGGCCTGTCCGGCGCGACGGGCAAGCCCCAAAGTCTCGACGATACGCCTGGTCAGCGCGACCACGATGGACGCCACCAGATCCGGCGGCACAACCACCTGACCTCGCGCCGCCCGGGCAAACCCACCCTTGGTACGAGCCGCTTCTAGCACATCACCCCGCGCGCTCAACCATATTCCCCGTCCGGGCAGGTCTGCGGCAAGGTCAGGAACAATCCGCTGGTCGGGTCCGACCACGAAACGGATCATTTCTTCCTTTGGTCGCCGCACGCGGGTTTGTGCGCAGCGCCTCAGCGGTCCGGTTTCAGGCTCGTCATCGGCTTCAATATCAGGCGTGACCGTCCTCCTTGGCGACATCGTCGGCGAACCAATGGGCGCGCGCGGCCATGATCACCTCGTTGGCAGTCGCTTCGTTGAGGGAGCCTTCGCCCAGCATTTCGATCAATTCGTCAGATGCCAGATCGGCAAGATCATCCAGCGTTTTCACGCCTTTTTCGCCCATCGTCACCAGCATCGCCGGTGTAAACGTCTCAATCGCAGCAACGTCATCAGCGACCCCGAGTTCAACCCGACGATCATGCAATTCATTGTCTCGTTTCAGCAAGAAAGCCTCCGCACGGCGTTGCAGTTCTTCGGCGACCTGTTCGTCGAAGCCTTCGATATCAGCCAGTTCATCGATCGCGGTGAACGCAAGTTCCTCGATCGTGTTGAAGCCTTCCTGGACCAGCAGGCCGGCGATCATGTCATCTACGTCCAAAGCATCGACAAACAATCCGGTGCGGCGACGGAATTCCTCCTGGCGGCGCTCGCTTTCCTCGGCCTCGGTCAGGATGTCGATGTCCCACCGGGTCAACTGGCTGGCAAGGCGGACATTCTGACCGCGGCGTCCGATCGCGAGGGACAGTTGGTCGTCCGGCACCACCACTTCAACCCTGCCGCCATCTTCATCGATTACAACCTTGGTCACCTCGGCGGGCGCCAGCGCGTTGACCACAAAGGTCGCGACCTGGGGCGACCAGGGGATGATGTCGATCTTCTCGCCTTGCAGTTCCTGCACCACCGCCTGAACCCGCGATCCGCGCATACCGACGCAGGCACCGACCGGGTCGATCGAGCTATCGCGGCTGATCACCGCCATCTTGGCGCGGCTGCCCGGGTCGCGGGCAACGGCCTTTATTTCAATGATGCCGTCATAAATTTCCGGCACTTCCTGGGCAAAAAGTTTGGCCAGGAATCCGGGATGGGTGCGCGACAAAAACACTTGCGGCCCACGCTGTTCGTCACGGACGTCATAAATATAGGCCCGCACCCGGTCACCATTGCGGAAGCTTTCGCGCTGGATCAGCTCATCGCGGCGCAATAATGCCTCGGCGCGGCCGACCTCGACCATCAGATTGCCGTACTCGGTGCGCTTGACGACACCGTTGATCACTTCGCCGACGCGATCCTTGAATTCGTCGTATTGCTTCTTGCGTTCATATTCGCGCACCCGCTGCACGATAACTTGCTTTGCGGTCTGGGCGGCGATGCGGCCGAAATCGATCGGCGGCAGCGGATCGACGATGTGCTCACCGACCTTGATGCCGGGTTGGAACTTGATCGCGATATGGACCGGGATCTGGGTTTCCTCGTTCTCGACAACCTCAACCGCCTCGGTCCAGCGCGACAGGCGGACATCGCCGGTCTTGCGGTCGATGGTGGCGCGGATGTCTTTCTCGTGCCCGTATTTGGCGCGGCCGGCTTTTTGAATGGCCTGCTCCATCGCTTCGAGAATTTCTTCCCGGTCGATCGATTTTTCCCGCGCGACCGCGTCAGCGACCAGCAGCAATTCGGGGCGGGCAATGGCGGTGTCCATCGGGAAACCTCGTGTCTAGTTCAGATTTGGGGTAATGGCGGTGGCGTCAATCAAGGCGTCAGTCAGAATCAGCTTGGCACGGCGGATATCGACCAGCGGCAGCGCGATATCGCTGCCGTCATCCAGCCTGATCGTTGCGTGGGTGGCATCCGCGCCCAGGATCGTCCCGTTGAAGCGCTTGCGGCCGTCGATCGGGAACTGGGTTTCAGCGCGGGCAAGATGGCCGACAAACCGGTTCCAATCCCGCCGGCGGGTCAGTGGCCGGTCAATCCCGGCGGAACTGACTTCAAGCGTCCATTCCCCAGGGATCGGGTCGTTGACATCAAGCACGGCGCCGGCGCTGCGGCTGATGGTTTCGCAATCTTCCACCGAGATCATCGCCCCATCGGCACGATCGGCCATAATCTGCACTGTCGGACGTTCGCGACCAAGCACCGCCACCCGCACCAGATCATAACCGAGATCGATGAGGGTTGGCACGATGATATCGGCGATCTTGCCCTCCAAACCGGTATGCTGGGGCAGGTCGAGATCAATTTCAGTCGAAGGTAATACGGCCTCGGTCAAGCGCGGAACGAGCTCCTAACAAAAAATAGGCGGCCGATTAAGGCCACCCTCCGTAGCGGATGGAAGATGTAGAGTGGAGGGGATGTAAACTTCGGCCGCGGCGATTGCAAGTGGCGGCTAGCCCCGACCCGCACAAATACGTTAGGTGTCGGCCATGACCAATATCATCGCGCCCCAAATTCCCGAGCTTTGTCTGGTCATTCCAGTGCTGAACGAGCGGGCCAATATCGCCCCCTTGGTTGGCCTGATCGACGGCGTGCTGGTTGGTATCGCGTGGGAAGTGATTTTTGTTGATGACGACAGCCGCGATGGCACGCGAACCGCGATTGCTGACATTGCAGCCCAACATCCCAATGTCCGCCTTCTGCACCGCATCGGCCGCCGGGGCCTCGCCAGCGCCTTCGTTGAGGGCGCCCAAGCCAGCCTCGCGCCGTTGATCGGCGTCATGGATGGTGATTTGCAGCATGATGAGCGGTTGCTGCCGCAGATGGTCGAAGCTTTGCGCAGTGGTGATTATGACATTGCGATGGGCAGCAGGCATGTCGCCGGCGGGGGCCTCGGCGAGTGGGACAAAACCCGCGCCGGCATGTCAGACATTGCCACACGCCTGTCGCGCGCAGTGCTGAAAACCCCGGTCAGCGACCCGATGAGCGGATTTTTCATGATCCGCCGCCCTGTCTTTGAGCAAGCCGTGCGTGGCCTGTCGGCGATCGGCTTCAAAATCCTGCTGGATATTATTGCGTCCCTGCCAACCCCTCCGCGGATCAAGGAACTGCCGTATGTGTTCCGCAGCCGGGTTGCCGGCGAAAGCAAACTCGATGCCGGGGTGCTGCGCGATTTTGCCCTACTGCTGATCGACAAGCTGATCGGCCATATCGTGCCGGTGCGCTTTGTGATGTTCGCCTTTGTCGGCGCGTTGGGCATCGCCGCCCATTTGCTGGTGTTGCGCATCGGGCTGACGCTCGGGCATCTCGGATTTGCCGAGGCACAGCTGAGCGCAACCGGCGTCGCCATTTTGGGCAATTTCCTGCTCAATAATATTTTCACCTTCGGCGATCGCAGGCTGAAAGGCTGGCGGTTCGTCGGCGGGCTTGCCACCTTCAGCCTGATTTGCGCGGTCGGTGCGGTGGGCAATCTCGGCGTCGCGTCGTTTTTGTTCGGTGCCCAGCATTCATCCTGGTGGTTCGCCGGCCTGATCGGGGCGGCGATGAGCCTGGTGTGGAACTACGCCGTGTCATCGGTGATCACCTGGCGGCGGCGGTAGCGCCCGTTTGCACCACGCGCCGCCCAAATTCCCGCGAGGCCGACCAGCCAAAGCCAGCCTGGTTCCGGCGCGTCAAAAATCTCCAGCGTGGTAATCCCAGGCGTCGCCTGAAAATCGCTGGTCCCGAGCGGCCCTTGGGTAACGAAATTTGCATAACCATCAAAGCCGGCATGGCCGTTACCAAAAGGCATGGGGTTCAGGCTGAATGGCCGGAACCGGGGATCGCCGCCGAAAACATCAGTGCCATATGCAAACAGCAGCGTATCGACGCTCACATATTGTGGTGTGGGGCTCATATTCAGATAGAAAGTCATGCCGCCATCGATCTGGCTGGCGCCGCCATCGGTAAAAAACGTCAAATGCCCGGAAAGCCCCGACGACAGGCTTTCGTTAAACATGTGTCCGCCAACCGTGATCTGCAGGCTGATCGGCCCAAATACCGGGAGATTGGCTCCGTTAACGCTGCCATAAAGCCGATCATAGGTCGCACCGTTGCTTTCCGCGCCCGGCACATTGTCAAAGCTTTGCCGTATCGTCGCCGACAGCTCAGCCAGATCGCCGATATTGCCAAAAACGCCGCGATCAGTCCCCGAGACGATGGTCGCATTTGTGGTCAGCACCAGCACACTGGCTGATGCCGGCGTAGAAATGCCCACGCCAAACGCTAGCCAAAACGCGGCTATCCGCGTCGGAAACGCCATCATGGCCATGTCCCCTGCTCGATCGTTGCGCAGAGTAGCTGAATTCATCCCGGGACGATGTCAATCTTTGTCGTGTGGCCGATGCGCGTCCCCCGCGTCGAGTTCCGCCCTGGCCGGGATACCGCCACAGGGTGGAACATTCGGTTTATATCCGCACCCCGCCGGATCGCGCGGCCGCGTTGGGCAAACACTCGATGATCGCCGACATCGATGCCGCCAACCCCGGCTCGATCGAGCTCCATGAACGGCTCGGCTTCGAACGCGTCGGCACGCTGCGGGAAGCGGGCACCAAATTCGGCCGCTGGCTTGATCCGGTGTTCATACACGGATGCTGGAGAGGTAGTGGGTGGCGGCGCTCAGGGAAAAATCATATGCAGCCGTCGATTGGCCTCGGCAATGACTGAAGCGCCAGCATTGCCCTCGAACTGAATGTCGCGTGACGCATAGTCCAGGCAGCATAGTCCGGACAGCAGTGCCACACCGCGAAACCGCCCGGCCTGCACCGGGATTTCAAAGCCGGAAAGCTTGTTGCGCGGCGTGGTAATCGGGACAACGGCCACCGTGCCGGTGGCGGTATTGAACAATGTGGCCGACAGCACCTGGCCATAGTGCGGCCCTAGCATTTCATGGCCGATCGCCGGCGCCCAATTCAGATGCACGATGTCGCCAAGTTCAGGAACATAGCTATTGTCCTGAAAATTATCCCCTCGACGCGCCATCGTCAGAGTGCTTCGTTGCCTGCGGGTTTGTCGTCCAACCAGGCTTTGAGGTTGGCCTTGATTTCGTCGGCATCTTACCCTTCGAGCATATCTTCCAACGATTTCGGACGCGGATCACGCGCATCTTCCACGATGCGGCAAATTTGGATGTTGCTGGAGAATCGGGGCCAAGCTACGATATTCTGCCAGGAAAATTGGGGGAAGACGTGGTAGATCTTAGCAACCTTGCGCCGGCAGAAATGGCCCAATTTCTCGGCAAGCCGGAAGGCGAGGTCGGCAGCGCAATTGGCGAAATGCTGAACCGAATTAACCTTGGCATTACGGAGGCGGTTTACAGACGCCTCAACCTGCAGCGTGCAGACCATGTGTTAGAGATCGGATTTGGCAACGGCAAGTTGCTGCCTTCTTTGCTTGCCATAGCCGACAGCCTTACCTATGTCGGCTTCGATATTGCAGCGACGATGGTGGCCGAGGCGGAGGCTTTCAATGCCGATCTTGTCGCGTCCGGCCGCGCCTCGTTCAACCTTGGGCCCGTCGAGGCGCTTCCTTGTGCCAGTGAAAGCTTCCATCGCGTCTTTGCGATCAACGTGTTTTATTTCTGGCCTGATCCGGTCCGAGCCTTGAGCGAGATGCGCCGGGTGCTGCGGCCTGATGGGGTCAGCATCGTCGCCGCGCTCGCCCCGTCAATCGCAGCGACTGCGCCATTTGCCCGCGAAGAGTTTGGCTTTCGCCTCCGCGATAGCGAAACCATCCGCGCACTGCATCGCGAAGCTGGCTTCGGCCATGTGGTCGTTGAGCCCTACAGCGAAGTTACAACACGCCCCGATGGTACGCCGTGGGAAAGGCATTATTCCCTTGTCGTCGCCCAGCATTAACCTGCCGCCGACGAATGCATGCCCAAATCGTTTCGCTCGGTTTCAATGAACAACAGGTAGATGGGCATGCTCGGCACGTTGCGGGAAGTGGGCACGGAGTTCGGGCTGTCGCTTGATCTGGTGTTCAAGCAGCGGATGCTGGAGAGGTAGGGGCGGCTTTTAAGGAAAAATCATATGCAGTCGTCGATTAGCCTCGGAAACGATTGAGGTGGCGGCCTTGGCCTCGAACTGCATATCGCGCGATGCGTAATCCAGGCAGTGCAACCCGGACAGCAGCCCCACACCGCCGCGGATCACGCGCATCTTCCACGATGTCGTTGAGCTGACGCTCACGGAGCACCACGAACATTTCGTTCCTGCGTCGCACCCGCACGGCGCCGTGACCAGCCATGTCGAGCACCTGGCTCGCCCGTTTGGAAAAATCGGTGGCCGAGTAGTCGGCGACGAAGGGGAGCGTGATCATCGGAATATCCAGAAATTAAGGATTATCACGATAT
>JANYCX010000102.1 GCA_025360065.1 Acetobacteraceae bacterium
TGATGCAGCTTTGGTCGATCGGGCGATTACGGGATTGCCGGCGGCCCTTCGCGCGGCTTAGCGAAGACGGGGGCCTGGATATTGGTTTTTACCAGCGTCTTGGCCCCCATCTTCATTCTCAGCTTCGCAACCCCTTTCTTCTCCCTCTCCCTCCGGGAGAGGGCCGGGGTGAGGGCGCTATCCTACGCAAAGATCACCGAAACCCGCGCCATAACCTCCGCCAAAATCGCCGCCGGCAATTCCTCGACCTTCCTCCCCTGCCGCGCCGCCAAATCAAGCACCCTCGGCTGATCGCACCGCACCACCCCGGTGGTCGCAATGCCCGAAAGCGGCACCGCAAACCCGATCCGCTGGGCAAACGAGCCGCCATTGGTGATCGGCAATACCACCGGCGCCCGCGTCGCCGCATTGAAGGCCGCCGGCGACACGATCAACACTGGCCGATGTCCGCGCTGCTCGCGCCCCTCCACCGGATCAAGCGAAACCATATAGATATCGCCCCGGTTCATATCAGTTCACGACCCATTGGCGTTGAATCGACCCATGCCTGCTCTTCCGCCGAGCGAGGTCCGCTGAAATCCGACCCTGCCAGCAATTCTGCGAGCGTATAGCGCGGTCGCGACTGCGGTTCGACGACCAGTCGGCCATTTTCCACCGAAACCCCCACCGTCACCCCGGCGCTGAGTTGCAGCAATTCAAGAATCGCCGGCGGCACCGCCAACATGACCGAGCCGCCGACCTTGCGGAGATTGGTGGTGTGCATCGAAGATTCCTTAGTTATATTTTAGTATAACTATTGGACGAAGAAAATACAACAAGGTTCGCGCAGGAGATACCGCAACCAACTTGTTCCCCCTCACCCCACCCGCAAATCCAGCACCGCCCCCATCGCCGCACCCGCCGGCACAATCCGCTCCACGCTCCGGCTCCGCAACACCAACCCCGCCATATACTGCGCCCGTCCCGCGCCATCCGGCGCCGCCTCGCCATAGCGCGCCGCACATTCCCCCGGCGAGATAATCTCCACCGACGTCAACCCCACCGCCAACCGCACCCCACCTGGCATTGCCCCCACCGCATCCCGCCCAAACATCCGGGCAAAAACCGCCGCCGGCGCGTCAACATCGTCGGCCACCATCACCACCGCCGCAATCCCGACCACCCCGTTCGGGTGGTGCCGCCATTCATCGCGCCACACCAGATCGCGGGTGAAATGCTGGCAGAAATACACCCGCCCGGCCGGAATTGTCCCGGCATCGAGGTGAACGGTACGAAACACCGCATCCCTTGCGCCACCAGGCAATGCCACGGGCCGGGAGAACTCCACTGGCTTTTGCACCGGCACCCCCGCCGCCGCGCACGCCGCATAGGTCGCCGCGCTATCCTCAGTGCCGAACACCAACCCGTTCAACCCGCACGGAAACTGCATCACATCGGCGCGCGGCGTGGCAGCCTTCGGGTCCGCCGCGATCAGTTCCAGATAATCCGTGCCAAACATCGCCAGATGGTTCATCGACCCGAGCGTATGATACCCCCGTGGCGTCATGGTGAAGCCCAGGCCGCGATAAACCTCAACCGCCTCGTCCATCCGGTCGCGGACATTGACAACAACATGGTCAAGCGTGGGGATCGGCGCGAACATCGGCAGTCTCCGGTCAGTGTGGGGTTGATCCAAATGCGCGCTTGGCCCGCTCGCGCAAGGTCTGGAATGTCACATACAGCATCGGGATCAGGAAAATCCCGATAATCGTTGCCCCCAGCATCCCAAAGAACACCGGCGTGCCAACCGCGCGGCGTGACAGCATCGCGGCCCCTTCCGCAGTAATCAGCGGCACCAGCCCAAGCACAAAGGCAATCGAGGTCATCACCACCGCGCGGAACCGCATGCTGGCGCCGGCGATGGCAGCGTCAACAATCGATAACCCCGCCTCGCGCTGTTCCTTGGCGAATTCGACAATCAGAATGCCGTTTTTGGCCGCCAGCGCGATCAGCACCACCAGCCCGATCTGGCCATACAAATCCATCGGCATGCCGCGCAAATAAAGCCCGCCATACGCCGCCAGCACCCCGATGGTAACCGATAGCAGCACCGGCACCGGGATCATCCAGCTTTCGTAAAGCCCGACCAGGAACAGGTACGCGAACAGCACCGCCAGTGCCAGGATCGGTGCGGTTTGCCCGGCCGAGCGGATTTCCTGATACGACCCACCCGACCATTCATACGCATAGCCCGGCGGCAATGCCTTGCCCGAAATCTCCCCCATCACTGTCAACGCATCACCCGACGAAATCCCAGCGCCGGGCGAGCCCTGCACCGTAATCGCCCGATAATTATTGAACCGGCTAATGGTTTGCGGCCCCAGCACAATCCGTGCGTCCGCAATCGCGCGCAGCGGGATCATCGCGCCGGTTTTGGACCGGACGAAAATCCGCCACAGCGCCGAAAGATCGGTGCGGTCCAGCGCCTCGCCTTGCAGATTAACCTGCCAGGTTCGCCCGAACAGATTAAAGTCGTTGATGTAAATCCCGCCCAACGTCGCCTGCAAGGCGCTAAACACATCGGTGACCGACAGCCCGAGCGCCTGCGCCTTGTCACGATCAATGTCGAGAAACACCGACGGCACGGTCGGCGTAAAGCTCGAAAACACCCGGCTCAGACGCTTGTCCTGATTGGCCGCAATCACCAGACTCTGCAATGCCGACGCCATCTCAAACGGATCGCGCCCCTCCAGATTCTGCAACTGATACTCAAACCCGCCACTGGTTGACAGGCCCTGGATCGCCGGCAGCGGCACCGGGAAGATCAGCGCTGATCGGATCGATTGCACCGCGCCAGCAATCCGCCCGATCACGGCGGCAGCCTTGTCGGCCGGTTCAGTTCGGTCAGCGAACGGCTTCAACCGCACCACCAGGAAGGCGACATTGCTTTGTGCGCCGCCATCAAGGAACGAGAACCCAACGATCGACAGCACGTTCTCGACCTGGGTCTGTGCGCCAACGATTTTCTCGACCTGCGCCACCACTGCCCGGGTCCGCGCCACCGATGCGCCATCCGGCAATTGCACCGCGACAAAGAATGCGCCCTGATCTTCTTCCGGCAGGAACCCGGTGGGGGTGATGTTGGACATCCCGAAAATCCCGAATCCGGACGCGATAATCACCACCACCGCCAGCACCGACACCCGCAACAACCGGCCGACCAGATACGAATAGCCGTGCCGCACCCCATCGATGCCGCGCATTACCCGGCCCATCACGCCGCGCTTCTTGTCGGTATGGCGCAGGAACACCCCACACAACGCCGGTGACAGGGTTAGCGCATTGATCGCCGAAATCACCATCGCCACGCTGATGGTGACCGCAAACTGGCGGAACAACTGGCCGGAAATTCCTGGCACGAAGGCGATCGGAATGAACACCGACAGCAGCACCAGCGATATCGCGATGATCGGCCCGGTGATCTGCACCATCGCCTTCTTCGCCGCCTCCTTGGGCGACAGATGCGGTTCTTCCTCCATCACCCGCTCGACGTTCTCGACCACCACGATCGCGTCATCGACCACCACGCCCACCGCCAGCACCAGCGCCAGCAGGGAAACCGTATTGGCCGAAAAGCCGAAAATCAGCAGCAGTGCGAACGTCCCGATCAGGCTGACCGGGACTGCCACCGCCGGAATGATCGTCGCGCGCATGTTGCCCAGGAAGATGTAAACCACCAGCACCACGAGCACGAACGCCTCGGCCAGCGTCTTCAGCACTTCGCTGATGGTGTCTGACACAAACGCCGAGCTGTCATAGAAAATAATCGGCTTCACGCCATCGGGAAAGCGCTTGGCCAGCGTATCGAGCGTATCCTTCACCCGCTTGGCGGTATCGACCGCGTTGGCCCCGGGCGCGAGGCTGATGGCGAGGTTCACCGCCGGCTGACCGTTGATCCGGCTTTCGGTGTCCTGGCTCGCTGCCCCCAACTCCACCCGCGCCACATCGCGCACCCGCAATACTGACCCATCCGGATTGGCGCGCAGCACCACCGCGCCAAATTCCTCTGGCGTCGCCTGCCGGCCTTTGGTCTGCAGGCTGAGCTGAAACGGATTGCCGTCATCGACCGGCTTGGCGCCCAACCGGCCAACCGCGCCCTGCACGTTCTGCGCCTGCAAGGCCAGGATGATGTCGGACGGCACCATCCCGAGATTGACCAGACGTTCGGTCTCGAACCAGATCCGCATGGAATAGTCTAATGCGCCGAACACCTGCACGCCGCCCACGCCGGCCACCCGCGCCAACTGATCGACGACGTTGATGGTGACATAGTTCGACAGGAACAGCGGCGTTTGCTTGCCGCCTTCCGAGGTGAACCCGATAAACTCCAACGTTGCCGAGTTGCGCTTGGAAACCACAATCCCCTGGCGCTGCACTTCCGCCGGCATCCGCGACAACGCCGCCTGCACCCGGTTGTTGACGTTGACAGTGTTGATGTCCGGATTAGTGCCGATGGCAAACGTCACCGTCAGCGAATACGTGCCGTCGGACGAACTGTTCGACTTCATATAAAGCATCTGATCAACACCGTTGATCTGCGCTTCCAAGGGCTGGCCAACGGTTGATTCCACCACGACCGACGATGCGCCAGGGAACCTGGTGCTGACCTGCACCTGCGGCGGCACGATGTTGGGGAATTGCGCCACCGGAATTTGCAACCAGGCAATCGCGCCGGCCAGCGTGGTGATGATCGCAATGACAATCGCCAGCCGTGGCCGGTCAATGAAGACGCCCGAAATCATCGCCTCAACCTTTCGGGGCCGGGGCAGGCGCAACCGGATTGCCCGGCCGGACCCGCTGCAACCCGTCAACAATCACCGTCTCGCCCTCTTTCAGCCCGGACATGATGGTGGCGAGCGCCGGCGTCGATTGGCCGAGTTCAACCCGCCGTATCTGCGCCTTCTTCTCGGCATCGACGACATAGACATAATTGCCCTGCTGATCGGACAGCACCGCCACCCGCGGCACCGCCAGCGCCTGCACCGGGGTCACCCCTTCGACCATCACGGTCACGAACTCGCCGTCCAATAACTCGCGATTGGCGATATCATCGACCCTGCCGCCCTTGCGGACCGCGTTGGCAATCCGCGCCCGCAAGGTCAGCGTGTCGGTCGCCGCCGCCACCGACGGATCGACGTAGTCGAGCTTGCCAAGCTCGGCATAAATTTTTCCATCCGGCAGCCGCAGTCGGATTTGGATCGCGGCAAACCCGCCCTGGTCGGCATAGCGATTGCGCAGATCGAGTGCCGCCCGCATCGCGATCGGGAACACCACATAAATCGGGTCCTGGCTGACAATGGTGGCAAGCGGGCCGGATGTCGGGCCAACCACATTGCCCACCGCAAACGCGCTGCGGCCGATCTTGCCGCTGATCGGGGCGCGGATTTCGGTGTAATCAAGGCTGATCTGCGACGCCCGCAGCAACGCCTGGTTGGCCTGCAAGCTCGCCGCCAGGCTCGCTTCCTGGGCACGCGCATCATCAATCGACGAGATTTTCCCGGCCGGCGAGTTAATCAGCGACTGCGCCCGCGCCAGGGTAATGCTGGCATTTTTCAGCAACGCCGTGGTCTGCGCGATCGCCGCCTGCTTCGATGCCAGATCGGCTTCGAACGTGCCGCGCTCCAGCCGATACAGCAGATCGCCCTGCTTGACCTCGCTGCCCTCAACAAACCGCCGTTCCTGCAACCCGGCGATCACGCGCGCCACCAGATCGACCTTGTCGGTGGTCTGGATGCGGCCAACATAGGCGTTGCTCTCAACCACCGACTGCTTGGCAACAATTGCCACCCCAACCGCGGGCGGCCCCCCCGGACCAAACTGAGCCTGCGCGGCCGAAGCCATCAGGACGCCAAAAGCCGCAATCACCACAGAACGCATGCGCAAACCCCATCCCACCCCGGCCCGATTCTGGACCCCAGGCCGACATATGGCACGTTGGCCGGGTTTGGCGACCCGCGCCCTTGTCTTCCCGCCCATGTCGCGCCAATTTCGCCCCCGAATGAGCAACAGGAGCGTACCATGGCTGAATTTGTCACAGTTTGCGAAGTCGGGCCGCGTGACGGCCTGCAAATCGCCAAGGCGATCATGCCGACCGCCATCAAGCATCGCTGGATCGCCGCGCTGGCCGCCAGCGGCCTGTCGCAGATCGAGGTCGGGAGTTTCGTTCCCCCCAAGCTGATCCCGCAAATGGCCGATACCGACGCGATCGTGCGCCGCGCGGTGTTGCTGCCACAAGTCGGAAACGGCCTCGAAATCGTCGCCCTCGCCCCCAACCTGCGCGGCGCCATGGCCGCCTACGATGCCGGCGCCCAGCGCATCTCCATCCCGATTTCGGTCTCCGAGGGCCATAGCCGGTCCAACACCAATCGCTCGACCGATGACCAGATCGCCGAGGTCGGCCGCATGGTTGCGTGGTTGCGCGCCCAACCGCGCCATGTGTTCGTCGATGCGGCGTGCTCCACCGCGTTTGGCTGTTCGTTCGATGGGGTGATTTCAGTGGCGGCGGTGGTGCGTGTTGCCGTGGCATTGGCCGCAGCCGGCGCCGATACCGTGGTGCTGGCCGATACGGTCGGCTATGGCAGCCCGCCCGACATCAGGGCCAAAGTGCGGGCCGTGCGCGCCGAAATCGGGCCGGTGCTGCAAGGTTTGCATCTGCATGACACCTGTGGCCTCGGCATCGCCAACGCGCTGGCCGGCCTCGAAGAAGGCATCCGCAAATTCGATTCTGCCCTGGCCGGCCTCGGCGGTTGCCCGTTCGCACCGGGGGCTTCGGGCAACATCGTTACCGAAGACCTGGTATTCCTGCTCGAAAGCAGCGGGTTCAGCACTGGCATCGACCTCGACAAACTGATCGCCGCCCGCGCGGTGCTACACGAAGGACTGCCGCAGGAGCCGATGTACGGCAATTTGGCGCGCGCGGGGGTGCCGAAGACGTTTGCGAAGGCGGCGTAGGGGATACTCTGTCCTTGGAGAGCCTAAAAAAACTAGACGATCGTCACCGGGTGGGCGCGCCAGATGGAACGGCAAGCGCTTGTGAGCGGCGATGACGACATCCGGCATTGCGAATAAGCGATTTCACGCTGAACTGCCGTGGGTTCACATTTAACTCACTTCGGTCACAACGGCATTGGCTGTCATGGTTCCGGTGCCGATTTCCGGCTGTATCGCCAGGAAAGTCAGGCAGGAGAGATGGTCATGACGCATCTTGCTTTCCCCACGCGCGAGGCCCCGTCCGCAAGTCCGATCGACATGATTGATGCCGCCCCGCGCCCGCTGGTGCTGGAAGCCGAGCCACGGATTTCGGACATTCTGGCCGAACTCGCGGATTTCCTGCGGGTCGATGTTGAATGCGTGCCAACCATCGGGGCGCTGGAAACCGCACTTGCAACCCAACGGCCAATCGGGCTGCTGGCCCACGCGCCCGAGGGCGACATCACCGCCTGGTCGGCGCTGCGCGCGGTTTCCCGCAGCGATCCGGGCTTGCCGGTGCTGCTGGTGACCGGCACCGGGCGGGCCGAGACCGAGGAATTCGATCCCTCCATCCCGCGTCGGCCGCTGACCAACATCTACTGGGTCGATCACCAGCCCGGCATGCGGTCGATTGTCGAGTTTCTGTTCCTCGCCGAACGCCGCAGCGGCGTGCCAGCCTTGCTGCGCGACGGCGGCGGGTAAGGAGCGGCCCACACCATCAGTTGCATCGGCGGACGAGTAGTTGCATTCACACCCTGCAATATCTCATCCCGTCCCGATGGAAGCCCAGGAATGTCCACCACCGTTACGCGCCGTCTCGACTATTTGCCCCCGGATTTCCTGATCGATACCGTCGATCTCCGCTTCGATCTTGATCCTGAAGCCACCATCGTCCGCTCCCGCCTCGTCCTGCGCCGCAATCCGGCCGGGCGCCCTGGCGTGCCGTTACGCCTCGACAGCGACCAACTGACTTTGTTGTCCGTTGCGCTGGACGGCATTGCGCTCAAGCGTGATCAATACGTTCTGCATGGCGATGGCACGCTAGAACTCGCCGCTGTCCCAGATAGCTTTGCCCTGGAAATCGAGACCTATATCTCGCCCCAGGCCAACACCAAGCTCAGCGGCCTCTACACCTCGGGCGGCGCTTTTTTTACCCAGTGCGAGGCGGAAGGTTTCCGCCGCATCACCTATTTCCTCGACCGGCCCGACGTGATGGCCGTTTTCACCACCACTTTGCGCGCCGACCGCGCCGCCTATCCGGTGCTGCTGTCGAATGGCAATCCCGATGGCACCGGTGTCGATGGCGACCGCCACTGGGCGCGCTGGGTCGATCCGCATCCCAAACCATCCTATCTGTTCGCCCTGGTCGCCGGCGATCTGGTGTCCGTGCAGGACAGCTTTACCACGAAGTCCGGCCGCGACGTGGCACTCGGCATCTGGGTGCGCGACGGCGACCAGGATCGGTGCGGCCACGCGATGCAGGCGCTGAAGGATTCGATGCGCTGGGACGAAGAAAAATACGGCCTCGAATACGATCTCGACGTTTTCAACATCGCTGCCGTGTCAGATTTCAACATGGGCGCGATGGAAAACAAGGGCCTCAACGTCTTCAATACCAAATATGTGCTGGCCAGCAACGCAACTGCCACCGATACCGATTTGCACGGCGTCGCCGCGGTCATCGCCCATGAATATTTCCACAACTGGACCGGCAACCGCATCACCTGCCGCGACTGGTTTCAATTGTCGTTGAAAGAAGGCCTGACCGTCTTCCGCGACCAGCAATTCTCCGCCGACCACGGCAGTCCGGCGGTCGAGCGCATCCGCCAGGTCCGCACTCTGCGCGCCCGGCAGTTCTCGGAAGACGCAGGCCCCTTGTCGCATCCCGTACGCCCTGACGAATATCTGGCCATCGATAATTTCTATACCGCGACGATTTACGAAAAGGGCGCCGAAATCGTCCGCATGATCCATAACCGCCTCGGGCCTGATGGGTTCCGGCGCGGCATGGATGGCTACATTGCCCGCAACGACAATCAAGCCGTGACCATCGAAGACTTTGTCGAAGCGATGGCCGTCGGCACCCCTGGCAGCGACGTCCGCCAGTTCCTTGCCTGGTACGGCCAGCCCGGCACGCCGGAGCTTACCATGTCGGAAGATTATGACGGCAGCACCTATATTTTGACCTTGCGCCAGACCACGCGCGGCGCGCCATTGCCGATCCCGGTCAAACTTGGCCTGCTCGGCGCCAACGGCCAGGACATCGCCGAACGCGACGTGCTGCTGACCGAGGGTGAAACCAAAATCACCTTCGCCAACATCGCCCAGCGCCCGGTGGCGTCGCTGTTGCGCGGCTTTTCCGCCCCAGTCCGCTTGCGCAATCAACCGCATGACCAGTTGCTGTTTCTCGCCCGCCACGACAGCGATCCGTTCATGCGCTGGGATGCCAGCCAGCAAATCGCCGTCGCGGCGATCCTGGCGCCGTCCGAAGACCTTGTTGCCGGCCTGATCGCGGGCTTGGCCGGCGCGCTGGCCAACCCAGCCGATCCCGCCTTCACCGCCGAACTGCTCGCACTGCCATCGGAAGCCTATGTCGGTGACCAGATGGCCATCGCCGACCCAGATCTGGTCCACGCCAACCGCCAGGCCCTGCGCCGGCGCATCGGTAGCGACCTGCACGACCTGCTCGCCAGAACCTGCGACGCCACGCCCCCCGACAGCCCCGGCCAACGTGCGCTGCGCAATGCCTGCCTCGCCTATCTTGCCGCCGGCGGGGACCTCGTCCGCGCTGAGGCCCAGTTCGCCCAGGCTGCCACCATGACTGACAGCCTCGCTGCCCTCGATATCCTCGCCGGGAGCGAAAGTCCGCATCGCGCCGCCGCGCTGGCGACGTTCTATGCGCGCTGGAAGCACGATCCGCTGGTGCTGGACAAATGGTTTACGGTGCAGGCCATGGCCCCGCGCCCGGACGCCATCGACACCGTCCGCGCCTTGCAGGCCCATCCGGATTTCGATTTACGCAACCCCAACCGCGCCCGGTCCCTGATCGGCGGGTTCTGCGCCAATCTGGTGCGCTTTCATACCGAAGCCGGCTACCGCTTTCTCGCCGACATGGTCATCGCCTTGGATGCCATCAACGGTCAGGTGGCGGCGCGGATGATCGACCCGCTGACCGCATGGCGGCGGCAGACCCCGGCGCGCGCGGCGATGATGCAGGGCGCGCTGCGGCGTATTCTGGCGGTGCCTACGCTTAGTCGGGATACTTTGGAGAAGGCGACCAAATCACTGGTCTGACCCTACGAACCCAAAATCTCCGCCACCGCGCTCGCCATCACCTGACACCCGAGCACAATATCGGCGTCCGACGTGTCCTCAGTCCAATGATGCGAAACCCCGCCGATTGACGGCACAAACAGCATTGCCGCCGGCATCACCCGCGCCAGAAACTGCGCGTCATGCCCGGCGCCCGATGGCATGGTCTGCCACAGCCCCGGCGCATGGCGTTCGGCGGCGCGCGCCAGGGCGGCCTGCAAATCATCGGCCATCAAGGATGGGGTCGATCGCGATACGTTGGTCAGCACCACCTCGCACGGCCCGGTATTGGCCTCGGCGACCAGTGCTTCAAGGGCGCTTTCCATCCGCCGCAGCACGTCCATATCCACATCGCGGAACTGGAACACCATTTCCGCCCCACCCGGAATGATGCTGCCGGCGCCTGGATCGAGGGTGATCCGCCCCACCGTCCACACGCTGCGCGCCGCGCAGATTTCAGGGAAACGCTTATCGATCGCCACCGCGAGTTTCGCCGCCGCCAATCCGGCATCGCGGCGGATTGCCATGCGGGTGGTGCCGGCATGGTTCTGCACCCCGGTGAAGATGATCTTGTATTGCCAGATCGCCACAATGCTGCTCACCACGCCGATTTTGCGGCCGGTGCTGTCCAACTCATCGCCCTGCTCGATATGGGCTTCGATGTAACACCGATACCGCCCGGGCTCGACCCGCGCCATCGGCCGTCCTGCCAGGCCCGCCACCGCAAGCCCTTCACGCAGCGACAGGTTTTCGTAACGGTTTCGCGACACATCGATGTCGGCATCAGAGAAATCGCCAATGAAGGACCGGCTTCCTGGAAACGATGCCCAATGACCTTCTTCGTCCGCCCACGAAACAACATCGACCCCGCGCCCCACCGCCCGCGCCACTTCCAGCCCGTATATCACCCCCAGCGCGCCATCCAGCCAGCCGGCCTGCGGTTGGGTGTCGCTATGGCTGCCCAGCAGCACCCGTGGGCCATCGCCCTCGCCACGGCCGATAATATTGCCGATCCCGTCGATTTCCGGCACCAGCCCGGCGTCGCGCATCCGGTCAGCAATCCATTCCCGGCTTTGCATATCGACCGGCGAATAGGTCGGGCGGTGGACGCCTGATTTGTAGGTGCCAAAGCCGCGCAATTTGTACAGATCAGCAAGCAACCGCGCCCCGTCGATTGAAACATTGGAAAGCGTCATCCGATTATTCCTTCACTGTAATGCCCTGGGGCCGGATCAGTCCGTCCGGCACCGGTTGAAACCCGATGACCTTGTCGCTCAGCGCGAACAACCAGGTCTGATGATACAGAACCATCATCGGCCGATCCTGCAAATAGGTTTCGGCAACATCGCGATAGATTGCCTGGCGCTGCGGCACATCGGTGATGCCACGCGCCTTGGCGAGCAACCCATCGAGCTCCTTGTTCACGTATTTCCCCCAGTTGAGGAACCCGTCGCTGGCGAGCCAGATTGCCACGTTGCCGTCAGGATCGGGCCGGCCCGACCAGATGCCGATATAGGCGTTGAATTCGCCGCGCTGCACCGCCGCCACCGCTGCATTGGCTTCCATCGCCTGGATTTTCACGTCGAACCCGGCTTCACCCGCCATCGACTGGATCAATTCGGCGGTTTGCAACGCGATCGGCGAATTGCCGACCACGAGTTGCACCGGCACGTTGGTCAGCCCCATCGCGGCCATCAGCGCCTTCGCGCCGCCGAGGTCGCGTTCCGGCACCGGATAGGATGCGTTCCAATAGACGCCGCCCGGTGGCTCGGTCTGGTTGGACGGAATCTGGGTGCCCTCGAAGGCCACATTGTTGATCACCCCACGGTCGATGGCTTTTTCGAACGCCTCCCGCAACCGCGGTTCGGTGGCGAATTTTGACCGCCCGAGGGCAGAATTGCCGAGATTGAACAGCATGGTCTGGTAGGCGATCGATGGTTGCGCCAGCAATCGCAGTTTGGGATTATTCCTGACCGTGCCAGCATCGGCTGGCGCCAGCCCCTCGATCATATCCAACTGGCCGGATCGCAGATTGACCAAACGCACGGTGCTGTCGGGAAACGGTTGGTAGGTGATGCGGTCAAGCGTGACCCGCGACGCGTCCCAGTAGCCATCGAACCGGTCCAGCACGATGCGGTCCTGTGCGATGCGGGAGGTGAACTTGAACGGCCCGGCGCAGACCGGCTTGCTGCCGAGTTCGGCACCCATCTGGTTGATGTTTTTCGGCGACACCATCATCCCCGACCGGTCCGCCAGCACTGCCGGCAACGGCGCATACGGCGATGCCAGACGTAGCCGGACGGTCAAGCGATCAACCACCTCGACCGCTGCAATCGGCCGCAATTCCGATTTCCGCTGGCTTTCAGCGGCGCTACGATAGCGTTCGATGTTGATCCGCACAGCATCGGCGGTCATTTTCTCGCCGTCCTGGAACAGCACGCCATCGCGCAATTTCAAGGTCAGGCTCAGCCGATCATCCGACCATGCCCAGCCGGTGGCGAGTTGCGGCACCAGATTGAGCTTGGCATCAACATCCACCAGCTTGTCGCAGAGGGCGGCAAACACAATCCGGCCGGCATAGGACACTCCGCGCGCCGGATCGAGCAGATCGGGATCGGACCCCAGCCCCACGCGCAAATTGCCGCCAGCGACCGCGCTGCTGGCGATTAGCACCGCCCCGCCGCCAACCGCCCAATATGCCAGCTTCCGCATCGCCCCATCCTTCGCATGATCGCCATAATGCAGCACGCAACGCCTATTTGCGCCAGAGCCTGCATGCCACATAGTGGCGACATGTGCGGACGCTACGCCCAGTATCGCGACGGGGACCGGTTGCGGACGCTATTCGCAACCGTGAACCCACCACCCAACATCCAGCCAAGCTGGAACGTGGCGCCAACCCGGCTCGCTCCTGTCGTGCGGTGCCACCCGGAAACCGGAGCACGGCACCTCGATCTGCTGCGTTGGGGACTGGTGCCGCGCTGGACGAAAACCCTTGCCGAGGCACGGTCGCCGATCAACGCCCGCAGTGAAACCGCGGGCGCGGCGCCGATGTTTCGCGACGCCCTGGCGCGCCGTCGCTGTCTGGTGCCGATCGATGCGTTCTACGAATGGCGGCTGACGCCAGCCGGCAAAATCCCCCACGCTATCGCCCGCCAAGACGACCAGCCGATCGTTGCCGCCGGGCTGTGGGAAGGCTGGCGCGGCCCGGACGGGGTGGTGATCCGCAGCTTTGCCATCCTGACCACGACGGCATGCCGGGCGCTCGCCCATC
The DNA here is from genome assembly GCA_025360065.1 of Acetobacteraceae bacterium. Classification (GTDB taxonomy): domain Bacteria; phylum Pseudomonadota; class Alphaproteobacteria; order Acetobacterales; family Acetobacteraceae; genus CAITOL01. Next base: position 13,595 of record JANYCX010000102.1, read on the forward strand.
TGCACGAACGCATGCCGGTGGTGTTGGAAGCCGCGGACTTTCCGCACTGGCTGGGCGAGGCCCCTGGCGATGTCTCTGCCTTGCTGCGTCCATCCGCCGCCGGGTTCCGGGTCTGGCAGGTCGGCGCGGCGGTCGGCAATGTTCGCAACGATGGTGCGGAACTTTTACAACCGGTCGCGTAATCAGATTGCTTCCAAATCCACCCCGACTGTGACGCTATGCGCCCCACCCCCCAGGATCACCCCGCGCACCGGGCTGATATCGCCATAATCGCGCCCCCAGGCGAGCACGACATGTTCGTCCTGCACCACCAGATTATTGGTCGGGTCCAAATCCACCCACCCCATCGCACCCCCGAGCCACGCGCTCACCCAGGCATGCGACTGATCCGCCCCGCGCCGCGCCGGCTGGCCTGGCATCGGCCGGGTGCGCAAATACCCCGACACGTAGCGCGCCGGCAGCCCGTGCGCACGTAACCCCGCCAGCATCAAATGGGTGAAATCCTGGCACACCCCGGCGCGCAGGCGCAGCACATCATCGACCGAGGTATTCACCGTCGTCGCCCCCGGTTTAAAAGCGAAATCGCGATTGATCCGCGCGGTCAGGTCAAGCAGGGCCGCGAAGACCGGTCGCCCTGGCGGAAAGCTCGGCGCGGCGTAGGCGCCCGCGCCGGTGCCCTCCGGCACCATTGGGCTCGCAAAGGCAAACTCCGCCGCCGCTGCCTGCATTGCGTCGGCTGCAACCATCTCCCACGGCCGCGTCAACTCCGGCAAGGGTGGGGCGGGGAACCCGATCTCAACCTCGGCATCCACCGTCACCGCGAAACGGTCATGCGGCTTGTCGAGGAACATCCAGCACACCTGATTGCCGAAATGATCCACCCCCCAGCTGGTGCGCGATGGCGGTGGCTCGGCAGTGATCCGGGCGTGCGCGACGTGCTGAAAATCCAGCCTGCGCGGTGAAAGATGCAGCATGTGGGCGGCAAGATCGACCTGCTTGGCATAGGTGTAAATGGTTTCGTGGCGGATCCGATAGCGCATCCTAGGCCGCCCCGCGCAGCGCCAGCGTCTCGCCGGTGCCCACCAGCTGGATCGCTGGCAGCACAGCGAAATAGCGGCGGGTAATCCGGCTCGACAGGCCTTCGAGTTCGGCCATGAACCCAGCGAGCCGCCCCGGCAGCGCGCTTGCAGCACTCGCCTGATCGGGGGCGGCCAACACCTCACCCACCATCATTTCAACTTCTGCCAGCAGCCCTGCGGCACTGCCGGCGAGCATTTCGCGCACCCCGCTTTCGCTGCCCAGTTCATCCAGCAGCCCGTGCATCGCCACCAGCTGGAAGGCGAGGCCACGCGGATTTGCCTGATCGGCCAACACCAGATCGAGCACCGGGGCGGCCTGCAAAACATTGAGATAGCGGCTGCGATAGGTGATCGCGCTGTCGCATAATTCCAGCACCAGCAGCAGCCCGCTTTCGATCCGTGCGGGCGGCAGGTTCAACACAATACTCACCTCATGCGTTACCGCCTGGGCGCGCTCGATCCGGCGCCCGAGATCGAGGAACAGGAACCCGCCGCCGCGCACCATGTTTTCGGCGGCAACGCCTGCAACCGCAGTACAGAACCGCAGGATCGCCGCCATGCCGAGGCGGGTCGCGTCAAGATCGGGCTGGATCGCCTCGGCCTGGGCGGCGCGCATGGTCTGGGTGAAGGTTGCGTACATGTCGCCAGTCAGCCGGTCGCGGACTTTTTCGGTCAGTCGCGCGACGCCTGCAAACAACCCGTCAATCGCGCCACCCGGGCGCAAGGCCGCCAGCAGCGCCGGCCCCAGGCTTTCCGGTGCGGCGTGTTCGGCATCGATCACCTGCGCATCGATCAGGCACGCGGTCAGCGCCTGCAACTCGACCAGTTCACGCGGTGTTGCCATTCGGGTCAGCCGCGCCAGCGCCGCCCGGCCGAGCCGTGCCACTCGATCGAGCCGTTCCACCGTGCGGCCAAGCCAGAACAGGTTATCGGCCACCCGGCTGGGCAATTCGCCCGAATTGCGCCGCAACCCCAGGCGCGGCGTTGGCGCTGCAATCGGGCCGATACTATCGCTCTGTTGGTCATGCAGCACCCAAACATCCTTGGCGATGCCGGGCTGATCCGCATCCTGGCCCGGTTCCATCACCCGCGCGACCCCACCCGGCAGCATGTGCCAGGCCAACCCGTCAAACATCAGGAATGTCCGCCACACCACCGGGCGCGGATCGAACTGACCGGTACCGAGGCAGGGTGCCATTGACGCCAGCATGGGGGAGCGGGCATTGGCGAGCTGCAACGCCTCGCCGCGCAAGCGATGGCACAGCATCGGCAGCACGGCCGCGATCCCGGGCGCTTCCACCATCTCGGTCCCAGGACGGTTCAGGATGCGCACGCGATCGGTGCGCGCCGCATCGAGCAGGCCGGGCACGCCAATCCAGCTTTCGGCGTCAAGTTCCAGCGGATCGATCTGGCTGCCATCCATCTGGCGCAGGAGTAGATCGATCGGTTGCAGCCCGCGCATGGTCTTAAGGAACAAAGCCCCATCGCGCACCGTCAGATCGCCGCCTTCGACCAGCGCGCAGGACAGCAGCCGGGCGAGGTGCATATGTTCAAACCACAGTCGGTGCCCAGTGCCAGGGGTCAGCACTGCAATCGACGGATTGGCCCGCCCCGGCGGCGCGAGTGGGCGGAGCGCTTCCTGCCAGCGGTCAAAAAACGGCTGCAACGACCGCACCCCAACCGCGCGAAACGCTTCGGGCAGCACCCGGGTCAATTGCCGGCGATTTTCCTGGGCCCACCCGATCCCGCCCGCCTGCCCGGTCCGATCAGCGAGCACCTGCCAGGCCCCATCCGCCCCGCGGATCAGATCGGCGGAATAGATATGCAGTTTGGGTCCGAATAAAGGCGCCGGCCCCAGCCGCAAATAGCGCGGATTGGCGAAGACCAGCGCCGGCGGCAGCAATCCTTCGGCGAGCAGGGTTTGCGGTCCATAAACATCATCAAGGATTGCCGACAGCAGCCCCGCGCGCTGGCTCAGCCCGGCTTCGACGGCTGCGAATTCACCGGCCTGGATCGGAAACGGAATTGGGTCCATCCGCCATGACAGCCGCGCCTCGCCCGGCATCACGCTGGTGACACCGTCTTCGGCAAAGGCGCGCTCCAGCCGGCGGCCGCGTTCGGCCAGGCCGCCATCGCCGAGCATGGAAAATGCATCCACCAATTCGCGCCAATGCGGGCGCAGGCGGCCACGCCCATCCACCATTTCGTCGATTGCGAACTCGCTCATTCTGCGCAGTCTCTCAGGCGAAGCGACCCAGGTCCAGGGTGGGCGGATCTTCGCCGCCACAACGGATCGTCCCGCGTTACCCTATCCTTCACCTTTTTTCGCCATCCTCCTGCCCATCATCCTCATGAGGCACCCCAATGCAATCCCTCACCCTCGAACGTCCCACCCATCACGCCACTGCCCCGATCCGCCAAATCCTCCATGTCGGCTGTGGCGGCCCCGCCCAAGGTAAACTCCATCCCGCCTTCGCCGGCCCCGGATGGAGCGAAGTTCGTCTCGATATCGATCCTGGCGTCATCCCAGACGTCATCGCCAGCATCACCAATATGGTGCCGATCAAATCCGCCACCATGCAGGCGCTCTATTCTTCGCATAACCTCGAACATCTCGCCGCGCACGAAGTACCGTTGGCGCTCGCCGAGTTCGTGCGCGTGCTCGCGCCCGATGGCATCGCGCTGATCACCGTCCCGGATTTGCAATCGGTCGCGGAACTCGTTGTCACCGGCAATTTGACCGACCAGGCCTACATGTCCCCGCTCGGCCCGATCGCCCCGCTCGATATCCTGTATGGTTTTCGCCCCGCCATCGCCCAGGGCAATGATTTCATGGGCCACCGCACTGGCTTCACCGATCGGTCGCTGCTCATGGCGCTGATGGCGGCAGGGTTCGCCGACGCCGTCGTCCAGCGCAGCACCGGCAGTTTTAGCCTGTGGGCCATTGCCTTCCGCACCGCGCCCGATGCCGCCAGGATGCGCGCCGTCCAAGCCATGATGTTCCCCCACAAAGTTGCACAGCACGCGGACCGGGTCTGACCCATCGCTATCCCGGCTCCACCCCTTTGACCCGAAACAGCCGTGCCCATCCGTCAAGATCCTGCAAGATCATAAAAGGAACCGCTTCCTTTACCTGAAGTCTTTGCTATCGTCCGTACATGCCCCTAACCCAACCTCAGATCCAACACTACCTCACCCAAGGCTTTGTGGCGCCGATCCGTGCGATCGCAACCGCCGAAGCCGCCCAATTGCGCCAGCAGGTCGAAGCTGCTGAGGCTGCTCCGATCGCGGCCACGCCCTATTTGCGCAACAAGACCCATCTCGCCTTCACCTGGGCCGACACGCTGATCCGCCATCCTGGTGTGCTGGATGCGGTGGAATCAGTGCTCGGTCCGGATATCCTGTGCTGGGGCGCCGGGTTCTTCATCAAGAATGCGCATGACCCGAGCTTCGTGTCCTGGCATCAGGATTCAACCTATTGGGGCCTCGATCCCGCCGACATCGTTACGGCCTGGGTGGCGATTTCGGAAAGCGATATCGGCAATGGCGCGATGCGGGTGGTGCCGGGCACGCATCTGCTCGACCAGATCGCCCATCGCGATACCTTCGCCGAAGATAATCTGCTGAGCCGCGGGCAGGAGATCGCGGTGGACGTCGATGACACACGCGCGGTGGCACTGGAACTGCAACCGGGAGAGATGTCATTGCATCATGTCAGCCTGGTGCACGGCTCGGCGCCTAACCCGTCGTCCCGCCGCCGGCTTGGCTTCGCGATCCGCTATCTGCCGACCTATGTGCGCCAGACCGTGGCAACCCGGGATAGTGCGACGCTGGTTCGTGGGGTCGATCGGTTCGGAAATTTCGCCCCGGAACAGCGTCCGGCCGCCGACCTGGATGCGGCGGCAATGGCGCATCACGGCGAAATCACCGGAAGCCTCAATACGGTTCTGATGCGCGGCACCGGTTTGACCATGTAACCCATCTGACCTAGCGTCCCGGGCAGGAAACGCCGAACAGGTAACACGCATGTCAACACTTGCGGATTTCACCATCACCCGCTTCGCTTTCGCCCGCGACCGGGTGATCGGTGACAGTCAGGTCGCGATCCAGGAATGCCATGTCGGCGCGTTGGAACTGCACACCGACGATGGCCGAACCGGGCTCGGGTTCTTTCTCAATCTGTTCCACCCGTTGCCGGACCGGGTCGAACTCGACCGTGCCTTTGCCCGTGAAGCCATGCCCGGTTTGCGCGGCCAGCCACCGGCCGGCCTGATCCATCGGGTGTCCCGCCCGCGCGGCGGCAATAACCGGCCGCTGTCGCATGGCTTTGGCGAGGCGATTGAACAAGCCTTATGGGACCTTGCCGCCCAGCAGGCCGGCCTGCCGCTGTACCGCTATCTCGGCGGCAGCGATCCCAGGGTGCGGGCCTATGCCAGCGGACTGGATTTCAATCTGTCTGACGCCGACTATGTGAAGTTCTTCGCCGGCGCCCGCGCGCTCGGCTTCGATGCCTTCAAGATCAAGGTCGGCCACCCCGATCTTGCCTGGGATCTGAAGCGGTTGCGGTTGCTCAAGGAAGCGGTCGGCACCCCGTCGGCCATCATGGTCGATGCCAATGAAGCGTGGACCCCGAAGGAGGCGATCATGCGCCTTCACACCTTTCGCGATGCGGGCCACGAGATTTTGTGGATCGAGGACCCGTGCATCCGCGACGATTATGACGGGCTGCGCCAAGTGTCGGAGGCTTTGCCGTTTACCCAGATCAACACCGGCGAATATCTCGATCTCGCCGGCAAGCGCCGCCTGCTCGAAGCGCGTGGGGTCGATATTATGAACGTTCACGGCAAACCCGGCGATGTGCTGCGGGCGGCGTGGCTGGCGGCGGAATATGGCGTGCGGGTGGCGCTAGGAAACACCTTCCTGGAAATCGGCGTGCATATGGCGGCGGCGCTGCCGGAAGCTGACTGGATCGAGTATTCGTTCCAAAACTACAATCATCTCGCCACTCAGCCGGTGCTGTTCGAACAAGGTTACGCCATCGCGCCGGACCGCCCCGGCCATGGCATCACGCTGTCCGATCAGGCCCGCCGCGAACACGCTGTTGCTACACTTGCCGAAGGCGTGCGACCCGCGCCGCCCGCCCCAATCCAATTATAAGACGGAGATACGCACTATGACGAGTTTGACCCGCCGCACCGCACTTGCGCTTGCCGCCACCGCACTGGCGGCACGCGCCCAGGCTGCGTCCAAACTGACCTACTGGCACCACTTCACCAGCCAGGAGGAATTTACCGGCCTGAAGAACGTGATGGCGCTGTTCCAGCAACGCTTTCCCGATATCGCAGTGACCCAGGAAAACATCCCCAATCCGGAATACATGACCAAGTTCACCGCCGCGGTCATGGCAAAATCCCGCCCCGATGTCAGCATGGTGGTCGCCGAACGCCTGCCGGACATGCTGGCGATGGACGGTCTGGTTGATATCACCGCGCGGGTTGATGGCTGGAAGAACAAGGCCAATTTCCCCGCTGATCGCTGGCTCGGCGCTACCTCCAAAGGCAAGATTTACGGGGTACCCGCGTTCACCTTCATCGACTGGGTCTATTATCGTAAGGATTGGTTCGAAGAAGCCGGCATTGCCGGGCTGCCGACCACGCTCGATGAATTCGTCGCCACCGCCAAGAAGCTCACCGATCCGTCGAAGAACCGTTACGGTTTCGGCATGCGCGGCGGACCGGGCGGGGCAGCCTATCTCATCGATCTTATTGAATCCTTCGGCTCGGCTTTTGTGGTTGACGGCAAGAACGCGATGGACCGCGCCAAGACCCTTGCGGCAGTGAAATGGTATTCTGATCTGGCAACCGTACATAAAGTTGTCCCGCCCAGTGCGACCAATGACGGGTTCCGCCAGATCATGGAAGGTTTCAAGACCGGCCAAACCGCAATGACCTGGCACCATACTGGTTCCTTGGTCGAAATGGTGCGCGCGCTGAAACCCACCCAGTTCGGCACCGCCGCCAAGCCTGCTGGCCCGGCGGCGCGGGTGGCGCGGTTGACTTATCTTTATAATGGTTTGATGAAAAAAGACAACGAACAGGCGGCCTGGGACTGGATCAGCTTCTGGGGCGAACCCGATCCGTCGATCGCGTTCCTGAACGAAACCGGCTATTTCCCCGCCAGCATTGCGACCGCCAAGGATCCGCGCATTACCGGGAACCCATTGTACAAGCCCGCCGCTGAAACGCTCGGTTTTGGGCGCCTGCCGCCGGCCTTTGTCGGCCTCGCCGGGTGGTCGCAGAACGTGGTGCTGCCGGAGTTCCAGAAAATCCTGGTTGGGCAATCCACCGCGGAGAAGGCGACCGACGCGATGCTCAAAGGGCTGGATGCGACGATTAATTAACCTAGAAAACGGCCGTTGACGCAAGCCAATGGCAACAAATTATCAAAAAGTTTTTTTGGTTCTTTTTGTTCACAAAAAGAACAGCTTGACTGGAAACCGAAATGAAAATTACCAACATAAGCGCCTATCTCATCGAAGACCCGTATGTTGGCGACAGCTTCCGTTGGCGCGCCGGCCTGCCCGGCAGTGGCGACGGGACGCCGGACGGCCACGTTCCCCGCAGTGCAATTCTGCGCATGGACACCGACGAAGGCATCACCGGCTGCCTGAAAATCGGCCGCGGTGATGCGGTCATGTCACTGGTGCTGCGCCGGCTCAAGCGGCTGGTCGGGGAAAACCCGCTGCTGACCGAGCGGCTGTGGCATCTGGTGTGGGAAATCGACCGGCTGGAGGAAATCCAGCTGCACCACATGGCGCTGATCGACATGCTGTCATGGGACATCAAATCGAAAAAAGCCGGCTTGCCGCTGTATCAATTGCTCGGCGGCGACAGCAACCGCGTGCCGGTTTACGCATCGACCGTGACCTGGGATACGATGGATGAGTATGAACGCCACATCAAGGAGTGCATGGACGAGGGTTTTACCGCCTTCAAACTGCATGCCTGGGGCGATGCCAAGGCCGACGCGCTGCTGTGCAAGAATCTGCGCCGCTGGACCGGCCCCGATGCCGATCTGATGTTCGACGGCTCAGCGGGCTGGGACTACCCGACCAGCCTGTGGTTCGGCCGCCGGCTCGAAGAACAGGGCTTCCTGTGGTACGAGGAACCGATGCGCGAGTTCGAATTGCGCAGCTACAAAAAACTATGTGACGACCTCGATATTCCGGTGCTCGCCTGCGAAACCTCGGACGGCGCGCATTGGAATGCGGCAACTTGGATTCAGGACGGCGCGCTCGACATGATGCGCACCAATCCGGACATGAAGGCGGGGCTCACCGGGGCGTTGAAGATCGCGCATCTGGCCGAATGCCACGGCATGAAGGCGCAGGTGCATGGCATGGGGGTGGGGCAGGCGCATCTTTGCGGCGCCATTCGCAATAATGATTATTACGAGCAGCTGGTGATTTCGAGCCAGCAGATCCGTGGCCTGAAGAACCCGGCCGGCCTGATGCCGATCACCGCCGGCGTGCTGGCAGTTCCTGACGCTCCAGGCCTAGGCTGGGAGTTTGATTGGGCGGCGCTGGAAAAGACTGCCATCGCGGTGGTCTGATCGTGCAGCGGTCTTTCCTGTCGCGGCTGGCTGGGATTTCGGACACCAAGGCGTGGCCGTGGCTGTTGTTGGCGCCGTGCCTGCTGCTGGCGATGGCGGTGGTGCTGTATCCGACCGCCACCGGAATTGATCTCAGCTTCCGCCAGATGCGGCTCAACCGGCCCGATCTCGGCACCGGCTATGTCGGGCTGCGGCATTACTGGGCGATGCTGGATGACCCGGTATTCTACGTCTCGTTGCAGAACACCTTCGTCTGGGTGTTCAGCACCGTCGGCATCGAACTTGCCATGGGCATGCTGGCGGCAGTGGTGCTCGACATGGAATTGCCGTGGTTTCGCACCATTGCGGTGATCGTCCTGCTGCCGTGGTTTCTGCCGATCGTGGTGGCCGGCAATATCTGGGCGCTCCTGCTCGACTCGCGGCTTGGGGTGATCAACGCCGCACTCGTCGGTATCGGCGTGCTCGACGATTTCAAGGCCTGGTTTGCCGACCCCGCTTGGGCGCTGCCGATGGCGATCCTGGTTGAAGCCTGGCACGGCTTCCCATTCTTCGCCCTGCTGCTGTTGGCCGGCCTGAAAGGCATCCCGACCGAACTTTACGAAGCAGCCGCCGTCGATGGCGCCAATTTGTGGCACCGCTTCCGCCACATCCAACTCCCCAGCCTGACCATGGTAATGACCGCCGCCGTGGTGCTGCGCGCGATCAGCCTGATGAACTCGCCCGATCTGATCCTCATCCTGACCGGCGGCGGGCCGGGCCGATCAACCCAGGTGCTGTCGCTTTACGCGTTCCAGAAAGCCTACCGCGAGTTCAATTTCGGCTATGCCGGCGCGTTGTCAGTGGTGATGCTGTTGCTGCTGATGGGTTCGGCCTGGCTTTATGTCCGGCTCACCGGCGCGTTGAAGGACGATTGAGATGGCCCAGCGCGCCCCCAGGCCGGAGCGGTTCTTTGCCTATCTGATCGCGCTTGCCTTCGCCTTCTTCGCGGCATTCCCGATCATCTGGACCCTGATCACATCGTTCAAGGAAGAAAAGGACATTATCACGCGGACGATCCAGATAATTCCTGTTGCCCCGACCCTGCACAATTACTATGCAATCTGGACCCAGTCGAACCTGCCCGATCTAATGATCAACTCGGCGATCACCACCTTCTATACTGTGGTGATCTGCGTCACGGCGGGTACTTTGGCCGCCTACAGCCTGTCGCGGCTGCGCTTTCGTGGTCGCAAACATGTGCTGCTGTTTTTGCTGCTGTTGCGGATGTTCCCACTCGTGCTGATGGTGATCCCGCTCTTTATCATCCTGCGCGATACGTCACTGCTGGATACCAAGATCGGGCTGGCCTTGGCCTATAGCGGGTTCCTGCTGCCGATTTTCACCTGGATGATGAAGGGGTTTTTCGACGCCATTCCGCTCGAACTCGAAGAAGCCGCCCGCATCGATGGGTGCACCCGCCTCGGCGCGATGGTGCGCGTGGTGCTGCCGCTGGTGCAAGGCGGATTGTGGGCGTGCGCTGTCTTCACCGGCATCGGGGCATGGAATGAATATCTGTTCGCGCTGATGCTGACCACGTCATCCGGGTCCCGCACCTGGCCGGTCGGGATGCAGTTGATGGTGGGTGAGTTCCAATTGCCGTGGGGCGCATTGTCGGCGGGCGGCATCCTCAGCATCATTCCGGTGCTGGTGCTGTTCGCCTTCGTGCAGCGGGCGATGGTGCGCGGCCTGGCGGCGGGGGCGGTCAAAGGGTAGCTGAATATTGACATGCTAGATGCCATATTCCCTAGTGTGCGCCATGGACCAGAATGCACCAGTGGCGCAGCACGACGGTCGCAAGCAGCGCTCTGCGGTTAGCCAGCGACGCATCGTCGCGGCCCTGGTCGGCCTGATCGGGGAGGGCATGCTGGCCCCAAGCGCCGAGCTCGTCGCCGCCCGCGCCTCGGTCGGGCTGCGATCAGTGTTCCGCCATTTCAAGGACATGGACAGCCTCTATCGCGAAATGCATGCCGGTATCGCGAAATGCATGCCGGTCTGGCGGCCGAGATGGCAGAATTGGCCCAGCAAGCCTTCAAGGCGACGACGCGCGACGGCAAGATTCTCGAACTGGTTGACCGTCGGGCCGTGGCGTTCGAGCGGCTGGCGCCGTTCCTGCGGGCAGCCCAATTGCATCGCCATCAATCCGCCGCCTTGCAGGCTGGCCACCGCGAATTCGTCCAACGCCTGCGCCAGCCGGTGATCGACCTGCTCGGCACGGGATCGACGAACATTGCCGCCATCGACCTGCTGCTGAGCTTCGAGGCATGGCAGCGCCTTCGGACCGATCAGGGCCTGGACCCCGCCGCCGCCCGCCAGGTGCTGCAACGGATCATTGCGGCTGAAATCGACGCATTGGTCGCCGCCCCACAGCAGCGGGCAATGCGCCTGGGTGCCGGTCCGCGTCCGGCGAACAGGCAGGGTGCGGCGCTGCTGTGGCGCAGGATTTCCCGGTCGCCAAGCCACAACGACACCCCATCGGCGGCGTGCGCGATCCGCATCAACTGATCCCGGCATCCACGATGAAATTCGCCCCAGTGCAGCCAGCGGCTTCGTCGGACGCGAGGAACAACGCCATCCTTGCGATATGGCTGGCATCGAGATCGATTTTCAATGCCTGGGCGGCTTGGATGTCGGCCTCGACTGCCGGCGTGCGCCACAAAGCGGTCTGGCGCGGCGTGCGGGCAGCGCCGGGCAGGATGCAGTTGACACGAATGCCGTGCGGGCCGAGTTCGCGCGCCAGGGTCCGGGTCAGGCCGTTGATGGCAGCCTTGGCGGTGGTGTAGCCAACCATGCCGGGACGGCTTCGCATCCACGAAACCGATCCCATCATGATGATCGCGCCGCGCCCCTGCGCGATCATGCCGGCGCGCACCGCTTGCGTCGCGAAGAACTGATGGTCGAGGTTCAGCGCCAGGGTGCGGCGCCAGGATTCCGGCTCCACAGTCTCCATCTCGTGCCGGTCATCACGCGCGGCGTTGTTGATCAGAACGTCGATCGGGCCATCTGCCTCGATCGCGGCGATGGTCGCGCGCAGGGCGGTAATATCGGTGATATCGCAATGATAATAGCTGGCACCGATGATGCTGGCGGCTGCCCCATCGTCGATATCGATGAAGCTGACCCGCGCGCCTTGCGCCAGAAACCGCAGCACCATTTCCGCCCCGATCCCCGACGCGCCGCCAGTGATCAGCACGCTGCGATTTTCCAGCGAGTTATAGCGGACGGTTTTCATCTCAGAGGCTTTCGATGATGAAGCGCGCCTGGCTGGTCAGGCGCTGGTTTCGGCCGAGTATAACCATTCCCTGGGTCGGCTCGGTTGCCAGCCGGTTCAGTGCGTCGGGCATATGCGACACCGGCTCGACACAGAAAAACGACTGGCCGTCCGGCACGAACACCACGACATGGCCGAGTTCCTTATCCGCCTCAAGCCGCACCCGATAGCCGAGATCGGGATAGGTGAGCAGCGCCATCCCGTCCCAACCGCCAAAGCAATTATCGACGAAATCGGCACCCACGTTCAACCCGGTGGAAAAATCCCATTTGGCCGGCGGGGTGACTTTTGCGGTTGGAATGGCGTCCGCGCCATTGGGCCAGACATGGTCGGTACGCAGTTGCAGTGTCGCCTGCGCCGAGCGCGGAAAAAATGGATGCAGCCCAAACCCGAGCGGCGCCGGCCGGTCATGGCGGTTTTCGATCATCAGATCGACCACCAGCCGATCGGCTGACAAAGTGAAACGCTGGGTGGCAACAAAGGCGAACGGCCATAATGCGTTGGGCTGATGATCAAGCCGCATCGTCGCCGACCGCTTATCGGCGTCCTCGATCTGCCAATGCTCCTGCCAGCCGCAGCCATGGATGGCATGGCTCCCGAGCAGCGCCGGCAATTCATAGGTTGTGCCATCGAAGGTGAACTGGCGGTTGGCAATCCGGCCTGAAAACGGGAAAAGTGGATAGCTCGCCAGGCTGCGCGGCAAAGCCTCGGCCAACGCCCCGTCGGCGAGTGGGCGCATGATCGGCCGGTCCCCCTGGGTCCAGGACGCGATCGAGCCGCCGATTTCCGGGGCCAGGACCAGACGGCTATCGGCGGCGACAAGGGTGATGAGTTTGATCATGCGGGTCCTGGCGTCTGGTTCGTTTCCGATGCCATAATGACGGAGCGGGGCCGTCGGCGCCAGACCTCACCGATGGACACTGACGATGCAAGGCCATTGATACATATGTTAGGACCGCGTCGCAGCCAGCGCTTCTTCAATCACCCGTTCGGGGATTTGCCGGCCGATTGCAGTTTCGTGCTGGTCCAAACGCTGGAAGGGCCGTGCGACCGCATCAGGCTGGTTTACGCCAATGACCAGCCGCGGCCCTACCAGGTGACCAGTGCCGCGATTGCGCTGGCGCAAGAAGGATCGGTGCAAATTTTTTGGTCGCCGGTGACGTTCAATGCGGCCGGGCAGGACCTGCAAGCGCCGAGCCCGCCAGGTGGCGTGCGCATGCTGGCGGTTCCCGGCAGCCAGAATGCCAGCCGTCCGGTCTTGGCCTATTCCGATTGGATCGCCCCGATCGGTGGCGGCGCCCAGGAAAGCCGCCCGCCGATGCTGATTTGTCGCAGCTTTCTGGCCCAAGGTGGCCGCGCGGTCACGCCAGTTGCGGCCAATCTGGCGAGCTTCAACGCCGAGCCGAGCCATTTCGGGCGCCAGATATGGGGGTTCAACCAGTCAGGCAATGCGGTGGACGCGGCGGCGAGCCTGGCTGAGGCGCAACCCCATCCTTTTATCGTGCCCTACATGGTGCAATCGATCGGACGGCTGCCGGGGGCCACGCTGTTCTGCGTCGGCGACAGTCTGACCAGGGGGCAGGGCGGGACCAGCGAGCACTCGCCCTGGGGGATACGCGCCGCGGCGCGCTTGTCACGGCCAGATCGACCGGTGTCGTTCGTCAATGCCGGCTGGAGCGGGCAGGTCTCAGCCGATTATCTGGCCAACGGCGCGGCGCAACTGGCGGCGATTGCGCCTGAGATCACCTGCATCGCGCCCTATTCGCCAAATAATGTGTTTCAGGGCGAAGAGTCCGCGGCCACTGCCGATGCCGCCTATTACGCGGCGCTTGGTTTGGCCAAAACCGTCCGCCAAGCCGGCGGGGTGGCGGTGCTCTCCACCCCGCTGCCTTGGGTCTCGGCGTCTCCGGATCATCATAAAGTTCGTCAAGGGATCGTGGATCGGGTGCGCGCGCTCGGCGCGGCCGGGGTGCCGGTGCTGGATTTCGATCGGGTGGTTTCAACCGGCGGCGAACGGCCGGGCCTGCGGGCAGAGTTCGATAGTGGGGATGGGCTGCATCCCAACGATGCGGGCTATGCGGCGATGACGGAGGAGGCGGTGGCGGTGATCGGGCGGATACTTGAAGGGTAGGGATACAGCTTCCTTTTTTGCAAAAGTTTAACTGCTCGTTGTCGTTGGCGTGCCAACTCACCGAATTGG
>JANYCX010000136.1 GCA_025360065.1 Acetobacteraceae bacterium
CCACCGCCAAGCGCCTGCATGTTTCGCCATTCTTCGATCTGGCGGGCGGCTACCAGTTCACCTTCACCCCACCCGACTTCACCCCCGGCGGCACGCCGTTCCGGCTTGCAATCCGCTACGCAACCGCCGATGTCCCGCGCCTGACTGCGACAATGGATCTGGCGCCGGTGAGGTTTTCCAGCCGTGCCCTTGCCCGGTTGCTGGTGCTGCTGCCGGCGGTGACGCTCAAGGTTGTCGCCGCCATTCACTGGCAGGCACTGCGCCTGTGGCTACGCGGCGCGCGTTTCCATTCCCGCCCTGACCCGGCAATGACCGACCCATCGAGGGACCATCCATGAGCGGCGCCGAGGTAATTTCAGACATCATTCTGGCCAATCCGCCGCGCAATCGCTGGCTGCGCGTGGCCCTGCGCATGGCCGAGATGATCAGGGTCGGCACCCTGACCGTGGTGTTGCCCGACGGGCGCACCCAGCGCGTTGTCCGCACCCCGCACCCGGCGGCAACCGTGGTAATCAAGGACCCGCGCGCGGCCAAACGGCTGATCCTTGGCGGCAGTCTCGGCCTCGCAGAAGCCTATGTCGACGGTCTTTGGGACAGCCCGTCGATCCGCGATGTGATGACCTTGGCCGCCGAGAACGAGGCGCAATGGGTCCAGATCCTCAATGGCCGGCCTTGGATCAGGTTTATTTCGCGGCTCGCCCACCGGCTGCGCCCCAACACCCGCCAGGGCGCCCGGCGCAACATCGTCGAACATTATGACCTTGGGAACGAATTCTACGCCGCCTGGCTCGATCCCTCGATGGCGTATTCCGCGGCGGTGTTCGACCAACCTGGGGAAGATCTGGAGGCCGCGCAAACCCGCAAGATGCATCGCCTTTGCATCATGCTCGGGCTGCAACCGGGCATGCGGGTGCTGGAAATTGGCTGCGGCTGGGGCGGATTCGCCGAGATCGCCGCGCGCGATTATGGCTGCCATGTGGTCGGCGTCACCTTGTCGCCATCGCAACTCGACTATGCCACAGCCCGGATCGCGGCGGCAGGATTGGCCGATCGGGTGGAGTTTCGCTTGCAGGACTACCGCGACACCACCGGGACATTCGATCGCATTGCCTCGATCGAAATGTTCGAGGCCGTGGGCCGGCAGTACTGGCCAGCTTATTTCGACGCGCTGCGTAACAGGCTCGCCCCTGGGGGCCTGGCGGGCTTGCAGATCATCACCATCAGCGACGCCCTGTTTGACGACTATCAATCCCATGCCGATTTCATCCAACGCCATATCTTTCCCGGTGGCATGCTTCCGAGCCCGCGCCAGTTGCAATTGCAATATGCCCGGGCCGGCCTGACCGAGCGTGCGTCGCACTGGTTCGGCCAGGATTATGGCGAGACTTTGCAACGCTGGAACGCGGCGTTCCAGTCGGCATGGCCCGACATTCAACGCTCCACGCGTTTGCAGCAGCGCCCGTGCGACGCCCGCTTCAAACGTTTGTGGGAATATTATCTGGCCTATTGCGAAACCGGGTTTCGTGCTGGCTGGACCGATGTCGGGCAGATTCTGCTCGCCGCCGCATGATCCCGCCCCCCGTCATTCCAGCGGGACGCGGGGTACGGGTGGTCGCCGATGTCCATGGCGATGCGCGCGCCTTCGCGATTGCCTGCGACACCGATCTGTTTGTGGTCCAGCTTGGCGATCTGGTCGATTACGGGCCCGACAGCGCGGGTGTGTTGCGGCTTGCGCTTGATCTGACGGCGCGCAAGGCCGGCGTGTTTCTGTTGGGAAACCATGATCTGAAGCTCGCCCGCGCCCTTGCCGGGCGGCAGGTTCGGATCAATGCGGCGCTCGCGGACACCATCGCGGGCCTCGATGCCGATCTGCGTGTCGCCGCATTGGCCGCCATTGCCGCCGCACCGGCCTGGTTGCGTTGGGGGCAGATAATGTTCGTTCATGGCGGATTTCATACCGACATGCTCCATTTGCCGCCGGCAACGATGGCATCTAGCCATGCCGACGGTGCGCTCGGCCGGGCACTCTATGGCGAGCCGACCGGGCGGATCCAGGCCGACGGCTATCCCGAACGCAGCCTGCGCTGGGTTGACCGCATCCCCGCTGATCTTTTGGTCTATTGCGGACATGACCGGCGCAGCACCGATGGCCGCCCCTATAGCCGCACGGGGGCGTTGGGCGGCAGGGCGGTGTTTGTCGATACCGGGGCTGGCAAGGGCGGGCATTTGTCGTGGATTGATCTGCCGGGGGAGGGTTGAGGCATGGTTGATGATGTTGCATCGGCGGTGGCGTTTTATCGTGATGGGCTGGGCTTCACTTTGAAGCAGCAATTCGGACCTGCGATGGCAATCCTCGAACAGGGTGGCTTGCAGCTTTGGCTTGGCGGCCGGCAAATTCTATGTGAAGACCCTGCGGGCAATGTGGTCGCGTTGTTCCAACCCCGATGACTGGTCTGGCGCGCGCTGCGGTGCTGGCCCTGGCACTTTGGTCCAGCGCCGTCCATGCCCAACCCTGCGATCCCTGCGTGCTGCCTGATGGCAGCTACCGCGCCGTGGCACCTGCGGGTTGGGACCCCGGAACCCGACTCAAGCTGCTGATATTCCTGCACGGCTGGCAGAATTCCGCAGCCGACATCCTGGCTGATGCCGACGTGACCGGCCCCGCCGCTGAAGCTGGGTATTTGCTGGTGGCACCTGACGGGATCGGCAAGCGTTGGTCGTTTCGCGGCAGCCCGACGGGCGGGCGCGACGATATCGGATTTGTGCATCGGGTGCTGGATGATGTCCGCCGCCGCTGGCCGATCGATCCGCGCTTTGTCGTCGCGGGCGGGTTTTCCATCGGGGCGTCGCTGGTCTGGGACCTTGCCTGCCACGATGCAGCGGGCGTCACCGCCTTCCTGCCGCTGTCCGGCGGGTTCTGGGCGCCGCTGCCCGCGTCGTGCACCTCGGGCCCGGTCAATTTACGGCAGAGCCACGGGCGCACCGATACAATTTTTCCGCTCGCCGGCCGCGCGGTCGGCCAGCGCATGCAGCAAGGCAACATCATCGACGGCTTTTCCCGCTGGCGCGAGGTCAACAATTGTCCCGCCCAACCGTCTCGCCACTTTCATGACGGCGATCTCGATTGCGATGACTGGGCTTCTTGTGGCAGCGGCCTTGCGCTCCAGCTTTGCCTGCATCCGGGTGGCCATATGATCCAAGCCCACCACATCGCCGCCGGCTTGCGCTGGGCGGATCGGCTTCACTAGCCCCCCTCGGCAGCGACGGCAGAGTGTGCCAACCTGCGATTAACGTGAACGCTGGAGACCTGCCATCGCTGCCCTTCGCCAGTTGCTGCTGATGCGCCACGCCAAGTCGGGCTGGGATGACCCGAGCCTCTCCGACCATGCCCGACCGTTGAATGCGCTCGGGCGGGCTGCTGCCACGGCGATGCGCGGCGCGATGTTGGAGCTTGGCCTCACGCCCGATTTGGTGCTGGTGAGCTCGGCCCGCCGCACCCTGCAAACGCTGCATTTGTTGGAACCCTGGGACCAAACCCCGCTGATCGAGGTGATCGATACGCTCTACCTCGCCGATCTCGACACCTTGCTGGGTGTGCTTCACGCCGTGCCAGAAACGCTGCGCAGTGTGATGCTGATCGGCCATAATCCCGGCATGCACGAACTGGCCCTCCATATGATCGGCGGCGGGTCGTCGGCGCAAATGAACCCCGATACAAATCGTCTCACGCAGGGCTACCCGACCGGCGCTTTATGCGAGTTCACCGTCCCCGGAAGCTGGGCGAGTTTGTCTGCGGGCAGCGCTCGATTGCAGCGCTTTTTGGCACCGCGCGACCTGGCCGACGGCAATTGATGATAGCCCTGTGCAATCATCGCGGGGGCTGGGCCTGAAACGTATGCCCTTTATTACGCCAGACATGCAGGTCGAGGCGATATTCGGTCCTATTTTCGGGAACCTAACCGGTGTGATTTTGCAAACCGCGCCGCTCGCGGTCCTCGGCGCCGGGCCAGAACCCGTGCACCAGATGCGGATCGCCACACGGCGGTTGCGTTCGGCATTCGGGTTGTTCGGCAAAATCGTCGACTGCCCGCAAGCCGCATCCCTCAAAGCTGGTGCTCGCGCCCTGGCCGCGGTTCTCGGGCCGCCGCGTGATTGGGACGTTTTCCTGGCCGGCACCGGAGCCGACCTCACGGCGGCGCTGCCCAATGATGATGCGGTCGCCCGCCTCCTGGGTGCTGCCAGTCACCAGCAGCAGATTGCCTACGCGTCATTGCGCCGCACCCTCGACGGGCCTGCGTTTCGCAAATTTGGCGCCCAGCTCGCGGTCTTTGCCGCCCAGCGCGCCGGGTCGCATGGATCGCCCGCCACAGTGCCCGGCCTTGCCGCGTTCGCCGCGCGGATCTTAAAAAAGCGCCACAAGCGGTTGCGGGCAAGCGGGGAGGGCCCGGACGGCGCCGGGATCGCGACCCTTACCGTGCCTGAGCTGCACAATTGTCGCCTGCAAGCCAAGCACCTGCGCTACAGTGCCGAGTTCCTTGCGCCAGCTTTCCCGGCGCACGCCATCGCCCGCTACCTCCGCCGCCTGTCCGATTTGCAGGAGGCGTTGGGGCATTTGAATGATGCAAGCGTTGCCGCCGATTTGATGGCACAGCTTGGCCGCGCCGGCGGACGTGGCTATGGCGGCGGCCTCGTGCGCGGCTTTGTCGCAGGACGGGCCGGCAATTATCATGACGACATCGCCAGCGCCTGGAAGAAGTTCCGCAAACTGGATGATGCCGCCCTGTTTTCCGCAGCAAAATCCGCCGATCTGGACAAGGATTAACCTGTCAGGGCTTGACCCGCGCACGGCGCTGCGCCACGTCATGACAATGAAGATCGTGATCCAGCCTCAGGTTCCCGACAACCGCGTTTTGGACATGACGCCCAACGGCGAATTTGTCAGGCCGCCGCCGCGCCCCTGGTTTGACCGCATGATCGGCTGGGCGCTTGGCCTCGCTGGCCTCACGGTCGCGATACTGACGATCGGCCTGGTGCTATGGTTCACCTTGCTGTTGTTGCCGTTTCTGCTCCTCGCCGGGGTGATCGGCTACTTGGCGTTGCGCTGGTATATCTTCCGCCGGCGCGCCAGCCGCTAATTTTTCAGACCAAATTCCTGCGCGATCAACGTGTAACTATGCCGACGCGCCACCGGGTCATGCGCGGTTGACAGCACCGCCATCTCCGCCACCCCGACCTCATCCGCCAGTTCCCGTAATTTCCGGCCAACAATATCCGGCGTCCCGTAAAAACTGCGCGCGCGCAATGTTTCCAGCTTGGCCAGTTCGGCGTCCGAATAATTATAGGCCTGCGCTTCCTCGGGCGATGGCAACGCCGCGAAAATCCCGCGATCGCGCCATATCCGGGCCAAGGCGCGGCTCGAAAACAGGCGTTCGGCCTCATCCATTGTCTCGGCGGCCAGCGCCCACACGCAGATCGCCCCTTGCGCGACCGGATGGCGCGGGCTGGGGCGATATCCGTCGTGATAGAGCGCCAAAGCCTCCTTGGCGCCGCGCCCTTCGGAAATAAAATACGCAAAGCAATGCGGCAGGCCGAAATGGGCGGCGACCTGGGCGCCGAAATCGGAACTGCCGAGGATCCACACCTCCGGCAAATTTGGCCCTTGCGGCTGGGCGCTGATGTCGCGGAACGGGTGCCGCTCGACCAGTTTTTCGCCAGCGAGCCACGCCAGCAGATCGCGCACCTGGGCGGGAAACTGGTCCGACGCCGTCGCCGCGTTGGGATTGAGGGCATAGGCGGTCAACCCATCCGACCCCGGCGCCCGGCCAAGCCCAAGATCGATCCGCCCCGGCGCGATCGCGTCCAGCACCCTGAATTGCTCGGCCACTTTCAACGCCGAATAATGCGGCAACATAACCCCGGCACTCCCCACCCGAATGCGACTGGTGGTGGCGGCAATCGCCGCGATCAGGATTTCCGGCGCCGATCCGGCGATCGAGGCCGAATTATGATGCTCAGCGCACCAATAGCGATGATAGCCCAGGGCTTCGGCGTGCTTGGCCAACGCCAGCGACTCGCGGATTGACACATCGGGGGATCGGCCGCTGACGACAGTGGATTGATCGAGGACGGAAAGCCGCATTGGGATGCCTTGGGTCAAAAACTCACATGTCCGAATATGGCATTGAGCGCGAGATAGACCAGCCCACCCACCAGAAACCCCACCAGCGTGCCGTTGATCCGGACATATTGCAGATCCGGCCCCAACCGCAGTTCCAGCCGTTCCACCAAGGTTGCGCTATCCCAGCGATCGACCACCTCGGCGATGAAATCGGCGAGCTGCCCCTGCGCCGCTGGCAGGAACCCCGATGCCACCCCTTCAGCGGCGCGCTGCAAGCGGGCATGGGCGGCCGGATCGGTCCGCAGCATCTCGCCAAGATTGCCCAACGCCTCAGCCAGGAACGCCACCGTCCGCCCGTTCGGCCGGGCGGCGTCGGCTTCAAGCGCCAGCCGCACGCGCGACCACACATCCCAGAACCAGGTTCTCACGCTGTCATGGCCAAGCACCGACCGAACCGCCGCCCCCAGTTCGGCAGCGCGGGCGGGGTCCGCTTCAATCCTTGCGATCTCGCGCCGCATCCATTCATCAAAGGCTGCGCGCAGTTCCGATCCGTCCGGCTCGATCTTGTCCAACTCGGTGGTGATGACCGCGAGCGCACGTTTGGCGATTGAGGCGCCGAGCGCCCAGCCCACCAGCCGGCCACCCTGTTCGCGCACCCGTTCCTCGATCGCGTGGCGCAACGCTTCTTCGCGCGTTGCCAGCAAGGTCTTGAACTGGCCGAGCACGTAGCCGAACACCTCCTGATGCCGCCCGCCGTCCATCAATTGTCGCAGGGCGCGCGCCACCACCCGACCTGCTTCCGGGCCGCCGAGCACGCGCGGCAGAATCCGTGTCATTACCTTGCGGGCGCGGCCATCCTCGATCGTCGCCAGCAGGCGCGGCAGGGTGGCGGCGAGCGCCTCGGCGGCCGGACGGGTTGATGCCGGATCGGCCAGAAACCGGGCGACAATCCCGGCCAGATCGAGCTGCCCCAGCATCCGCGCGACATCGGCCTGGGTAAAAACATGGTCGGCAACAAAGCGGCCCAGCGCCCGGCCCAGCTTGCCCTGTTCGCGCGCGATGATCGCGGTATGCGGGATCGGCAACCCGAGCGGATGGCGAAACAGCGCCGTCACCGCGAACCAGTCGGCAATTCCACCAACAAACCCGGCCTTGGCCGCGGCTTGCAGCAATTCGGTCCAGAAACCAGGCGGCATCGCAAAGGTCGCAAGTGTCAGCCCCGCCATGGCAACAACCAGGGCAGAGGCAACCGCGCGATGGCGGGCAAGGCGGCGGCGGGCAGGGCGGTCGGGATCGGCCATTGCCCTTTCTAACACGAAGCACCGACCAATCGAAACTTGTCGCGTGGATTGCGCCTTCGCATTCCATCGTCTTGGTGTCGCCCACGTCGACCACTGCGCCTGAATTTGCCGAAGGCGGCGCAATGTTATACTATAACCCCATGCCGTATCGCCCCCTTGCAGTGTCCGGTGGCCTAGTCGCCCGCCTCGTTCTTGCCGCGGCCCTTGTTGGGCTGATCTGGCTCGCGGTGCTGTGGGCCCGATGATCACCCTGGCCCACGTGACCTGCCAATATCGTGGGGTGACGGCGGTTGATGATGTCTCGGGGGTATTCGCCCCTGGCAGCATGACCGCGATCATCGGCCCCAACGGCGCCGGTAAAACCACTTTGCTGCGCGCTATTGCCGGCGTTCATCCGCCCGCGTCCGGGACCATCGCCAAAATTGGCCTGGCCCAGACGCATCTGGCCCAAACGCAAATCGCATTATTGCCGCAGGCCGGCCGGATGGAACGCGGCTTTCCGATCAGTTGCGCCGATGTGGTGGCGCTCGGTGCCATCCCACACATCGGCGTTTTCGCGGGTTTGCCGGCGGATGCCGCAGCGAGGGTGGCCGCGGCGCTGGTGCGGGTCGGGCTTGCCGGGTTGGAACCCCGGCTGGTCGGCACCTTGTCGGCCGGGCAGTTCCAGCGCGTGCTGTGGGCACGCCTGCTGGTGCAGGACGCCGAGGTCATATTGCTCGATGAACCCACCGCAAACGTCGATGCGGCCTCCGAGGCGGTGTTCCGCGACATGCTGGCCGACTGGCAGCGCACTGGCCGCACGGTGATTGCGGTGCTGCATGATATCGATCTGGTGCGCGCGATGTTCCCCAATACCGTCATGCTGGCGCGCCGGCTGATTGCCTGGGGCCCAACCGACACGGTGCTGTCGGCCGAAAACCGCCGCGCCGCCCGGCTGGCCCTCGATCCCTGGCTCGATGCGGCATGATTGAGGCGTTGCTGGTGGCACCGTTTGATCTTGGGTTCATGCGTCGTGCGCTGGCCGGGTGCCTCGCTCTGTCGCTCGCCGGCCCGCCGCTCGGGGTGTTTCTGGTGCTGCGCCGGATGAGCCTGACCACCGATGTTCTCCAGCACGGCATCCTGCCCGGCATTGCGCTGGGCGCGATGCTCGGCGGCGCCGGGCTTGCGGCAATGGGACTTGGCGGGTTGATCGCGGGGCTGGTGGTAACGGTGCTGGCCGGCGCGTTGGCGCGGGCAACCGCGGGGCAGGAGGATAGCCAGTTGGCCGGGGTGACGATGGTGGCGCTGGCCGCAGGCGTGGCAATTGTGTCAACGACCCGTGGGGTGGATTTGACCCATTTGCTGTTCGGCAGCGTGCTGGCGGTCGATGATGCGGCGCTGTTTCTGATGGCCGGGGCGGGAAGCATCTGCCTGCTGGGCTTGGCGCTGATCTGGCGGCCGCTGATTGTGGAAAGCGTCGATCCGGGGTTCCTGGCGGCCGTCGGCGGGGGCGGCGGCATCTGGCATCTGGCCTTCATGGCGCTGGTGGTGACCTGCGTGGTCGGCGGGTTTGCGGCCCTTGGCACCTTGATGTCGATCGGGCTGATGATGCTGCCGGCGATTGCCGCCCGGCATTGGGCGCAGACCCTGGCCGGGATGGTGGGGATGGCGGTGGCAATCGCCATAATGGCCTCACTCGCCGGGCTGCTGATCTCGTTCCACGCCGATATTCCCGCCGGACCCGCCGTGGTGCTGACTGCCGGTGCGGTGTGGGGTGTCGGTTTGATCTTCGGGCGTTTCAATGCGATGCTGGCGCGCAAGCGGTCGGATTGACTTCGATCAATGCCGCAGAGGCCGCACACGACCATAATCCTTGCATCTACAGGAGGACGTCATGGGCTTTAAAGACATTCTGGTTCATCTCGATACCACACCGCGCAACGCCACCCGCCTCGATATCGCCGCCGGTCTGGCAGCGCGCAGTTCGGGGCGGCTGATTGGCCTTAACGT
This sequence comes from Acetobacteraceae bacterium, assembly GCA_025360065.1. GTDB lineage: Bacteria > Pseudomonadota > Alphaproteobacteria > Acetobacterales > Acetobacteraceae > CAITOL01. The sequence goes on from JANYCX010000136.1 coordinate 9,409, forward strand.
CTACGATTTGCCGACCGCCGAAATCTTTATCGGTGACCCGCCAATGTATTACGATACCCGCCAGGTCGAGGCGATCCTCGACAGCATGCGCGCCACCCGGGTTGAACAATCCACTAAATTGCGCGCCGAGTTCGATGCCGCAACAGAACGCCACGGCATTGCTGGCGAATGGCGCGAGGTTGAAGGCGATGTCTCCGACGCCATCGTGCTGCATGGTCGCTACGCCGATCTGGTCGTTGTCGGCCAGCCCGCGCCCGACAAAGGCAGCGTCATCGATCCGGCGTTGCTGATGGGAACCGGCGGCCCGTTGCTCGTCGTGCCTTATGCCGGCGATTACCCGACCGTGGGCCAGACCGTGCTGATCGGTTGGAGCGCCACCGCCGAGGCCGCCCGCGCCGTCCACGAAGCCATGCCGATCTTGCAAACCGCGAAACAGGTGATCGTCCTGTCGATCAACCCGCAGCGCGGCATCACCGGTGACGGCGATCGCCCGGCCGATGACCTGATCCGCCATCTCGCCCGCCACGGGGTTGTGGCTGAGGCCAGGCAAACCGTCGTTACTGACATCTCCGAAGGCGAGGCGCTGCTGTCCTACGCCTCCGATTGCGGTGCCGATCTGCTGGTCTGCGGCATGTATGGCCATAGCCGGCTGCGCGAAATGGCGTTTGGCGGGGTGACGCGGAGCCTGTTGGCGGCAATGACTTTGCCGAGTTTTCTGACACATTAGGGACCCAAGCGGCTACTTTCTTTGACACCAAAGTAACTGCCCAGGTACGTCCGCGTGGCCAATGACAATTTGGCTCAAGACACCCTCACCCCCTCCGGGTGAGGGCCGGGGTGAGGGCCTTTTCAGCCACACCGTCCGCCCTTACTCTGCCCTTATGTCCATGGGCAGCTATCTCCTCCGCCGCGCCGCCGGCTTCGTGTTCGTCCTGTTCGGCCTTGCCGTGGTGATCTTCGTCATCGCCCGCATCGTGCCCGGCGATCCGGCGCGGATTGCGCTTGGCCCGCTCGCCACCCACGAACAGGTGCTTCAGCTGCGCACCGAAATGGGCCTCGATCAGCCCGCCATCATCCAGTTCGCCACCTATATCTCCGGCGTCGTGCGCGGTGAGTTCGGCAAATCGCTGCTCACCAACCGCCAGGTCTCCCGTGATCTGGCGGAGGCCTTGCCGGCGACCTTGGAACTGGTCCTGCTGACCCTGATCCTGATGACATGCGTGGCAATGCCGCTCGGCATGCTAGCGGCACGGCGGCACAACTCGGCGATCGATAATATCAGCCGGCTGGTGTCGTTGCTGGGCGTGGTGACGCCGGGCTTTGTGGTGGCAATCCTGCTGCAATTGCTGGCGGCCGAAACCGGGCGGTTTTTGCCGATCACCGGCCGCCTGTCGCCCGATATGTCGTTTAGCGCTGATATCACCCATTTGCTGGTAGTCGATGCGCTGCTGCGCGGCCGGTTGGATGTGGCGGGCGACGCAGTGCTGCATCTGATCCTGCCGGCTTTGGCATTATCGACCGCCGGCATCGGCCAGGTCATGCGGATCACCAGATCAGCGATGTTGGACATCGCCCGGCGCGAACACGTCGATACGTTGCGCAGCTTCGGGGTGCCGGGCCACGTGATCGCACTGAAATACATGCTGCGCCTGGCATCCGTCGCGCCCTTGACCATTCTGGGTCTGGAATTCGCCTCGCTGATCGGCAACGCCTTCGTGGTTGAATTGGTGTTCTCCTGGCCGGGCATCGCAAGCTATGGGGTGCGCGCCATTCTCAGCAAGGATTTCAACGCGGTGATGGGGGTGGTGCTGGTATCCGGCCTGTTCTTCGTTGTCGCCAATCTGTTGATCGACATGCTGGTCGGCGTGCTCGATCCGCGCCTGCGGCGGCGGGCATGATCACCAATCGCCAGCGCGCGTTGCGGCGGCTGCGGCACAATCCAATCGCGGTGATCGGCGGGCTCATGGTAATCTCGGTGATCCTGGCCGCGATTTTCGCCCCCTTTGTCGCGCCATTCCCCAGCCATGCCGGCGCGGTGGTGGATTTCCGTCATCGTCATGCCCCACCCGACGCGCTGCATTGGATGGGAACCGATAACGTTGGCCGTGATATCCTCAGCCGGGTGATATTCGGCTACCGGGTTTCGCTCACGTTGGTTGCCGGCGTGCTTGGGGTCGCCATGCCGTTCGGGGTCATTCTTGGGATGGCAGCCGGGTATTTCCGCGGCCGTACCGAATTTATTATCATGCGCCTGACCGATATCATGCTGGCGATGCCGCCGCTGGTGATGGCGCTGGCGATCACCGCCATCCTCACCCCAGATCTCGGCAACGCCATGATCGCGATTACCGCATTGTGGTGGACTTGGCATTGCCGGTTGATCTACCGGGTGACCAGCGCCATCGTCACCGAGGATTTCATCGAGGCCGCGCGCCTGTCCGGTGCATCGCACACCCATATCTTGCTGCGTGAAATCCTGCCCAACTGCATGGCGGCGATTTCGGTGAAAACCACCCTCGATGCCGGATTTGTCATCCTGTTTGGCGCAACGTTGAGCTTTCTGGGATTGGGCGTGCAGCCGCCAACCCCCGACCTTGGGACAATGGTGTCCACTGGCGCGCAATTTTTGCCTGACCAGTGGTGGGAAGCGGTGATGCCGGGGCTTGGGGTGCTTTACGCTATCCTCGGCTTCAACCTGTTGGGGGACGGTTTGCGCGACATGCTGGACGTCGAAATCGGATGACTGCGCTGCTGGAAATCGACAACCTCAGTGTTGGCTTCACCCGCGACGGTGAAACAACCGATGTGGTGCGCGATCTGTCGATGCGGGTCGAACAGGGCGCACGGGTGGCGGTGATCGGCGAGTCGGGTTCTGGCAAAACCGTTACGATGAAAACCATTCTCGGCACTTTACCGCCCAATGGCCGCGTGCTTGGCGGCGCCATCCGCTTTGATGGTCAGGATCTGCTGACGCTTGCGCCGCGCGACCGCGATCGGCTCAAAGGCACCGATATCAGCATCATCCATCAGGACCCGCTGGCCGCGTTCAATCCGGTGTTCCGCATCGGCACCCAGATGGACGACGTGCTGCGCTATGCCGATGCGCGCCTGGGCCAGCCAAGCAGCGCCGCCGACCGCGGGGACCGCATCACCACGGTTTTGCGCCAGGTGCAGTTGCAAGACCCGGCGCGGGTGCGCCACAGCTACCCGTTCGAACTGTCGGGCGGCATGCGCCAGCGCGTGCTGATCGGCATGGCGCTGTTGCACCGCCCCAAGCTGCTGATTGCCGATGAACCTGGCACCGCACTCGACGTTACCACCCAGGATGAAATCCTGCGCCTGCTGGATGATCTGGTTGCCGCGCAGAATCTGACGCTGGTGCTGGTGACGCATAATCTCGCGGTGGTGCGACAAAACGCCGATTACGTCTATGTGATGCAGCATGGCCGCCTGATGGAACACGGCTTGGTGCGCCAGGTTTTCGATGCCCCGCAAAGCACTTACACGCGCCAGTTGATCGCCGCCATTCCGCCGCTTTATGGCGCGGGCGTTACCGCGCAAAGTGGGCGCGGCACTGCAAAGCTGATTGAGTTGGCGGCTGCCGCCAAGCATTTTGCCGCGCCCAAGCGCTGGTTTGCCAAGCCGCCGCCGTCGGTGATGGCGGTGCGCGATGTCAGCCTGGTGATCAATCGCGGAGATTGTTTCGGCATTGCCGGTGAGTCAGGCTCGGGCAAGACCACGGTTGCGCGGATGATCATGGGGCTGCTGGCGGCAACCGCGGGCAAGGTCGAAATCGGCGGCCGCGACATCGCCAGCTTGCGGCGCGATCCGGCGTTTCGGCGGCGTATCCAGATGGTCTACCAGAATCCGGCCTCGTCCTTGAACCCGAAACGCACCGTGGCGCAAATGCTCGCCGTGCCGCTGGCGTTCGCCGGTGATACTGCCCACCCCAGGCGCGTTGCCGAATTGCTCGCCCAAGTCGAACTGCCGCCCGAATTTGCGCGGCGCTACCCGCACGAACTTTCCGGCGGACAGAAACAACGCGTGGCAATCGCGCGCGCGCTGGCGGTGCGACCGGAAATCCTGGTGCTGGACGAGCCGACCTCGGCGCTCGATGTGTCAGTGCAGAAAACCATCGTCGATCTGCTGTTGAGCTTACGCGAACAGCTCGATCTGACCTACGTCTTCATCAGCCACGATCTGTCGCTGATGCGCAATTTCTGCAACCGTATCGCGGTGATGTGGCGCGGCATGCTGGCCGAGCAAGGCCAGACCGACGATGTTTTCGATCGCCCGGTGCATCCCTATACCCGCGCCTTGATCGCGGCTGTGCCGGTGCTGACCGAGGCTGAGGCCGCGCGCAAGCCGCAAATCACCCTCGCGGAACGGCGGGCTGTGCTGGCGTCAACGGTGGAGTGAGTTGCCGTTGGCTCGGGTCTGCGGAGGGAGTCACGCCAACGGCAACAAATTATTAAAAAGTTTTTTTGGTTCTTTTTGTTCACAAAAAGAACTTCTGCGACAATCATCGCGGCGCCTGGGTCAGGAGTTGGCGATACCCCACTTTTGCCGCACCATCGGCGCTTCCCCGTCAGGAGGCCACGCCAATGCCCCGCCCAACCCGCACTATTCCCGCGCCACGCGCAATGATCGTCGCCCCCCAGCCGGAAGCCGTTGAAGTCGGCGCCGCGATGCTGGAAGCTGGCGGCAACGCGGTTGACGCCATGCTTGCGACCGCTTTCACCCAAGGTGTGGTCGATCCGCTGATGTGCGGCATTGGCGGGCTCGGGGTAATCCATATCAGCGATCCGGCAACCGGCCGGCATGAGGTGATCGACGGGCTTTCAACCTGTCCGGCCGCCTGCACGCCCGAGATGTGGGCCGCCGATTTCGAGGGCGAATGCAGCGACGGCTATGGCTATCGGGTGCGCAATGCGGCCAATGAGCTTGGCCATCGGGCGGTCACCACACCGGGAATTTTGCGGACATTTGCCCTTGCCCATGCGCGCTACGGCCGCAAGCCGTGGGGCGATCTGTTCGAGGGGGCAATCGGGCTCGCCCGCGATGGCTGGATTGTGCGGCCGCATGTCGCGGGTGTGTTCGGCACCGATGAGGCGATTTATGGCCGGCGACCCTATCTGGAGAAACTGCGCCATACCTTGGAAGGTGCGGCATTGTATTGCCGCCCGGATGGCACCCCGAAGCGGCTCGGCGATGCGGTGCAAAACCCGGCGCTGGCCGCCACCCTTGCCACCATCGCGCGGGACGGGGCAGAAAGTTTCTACACCGGCGCCATCGCCGCCACCATCGTCGCCGACATGAAAGCCCATGGCGGGCTGCTCTCGGCGGCCGATCTGGCCGGCTTCACCCCCAGGCCGGGCGCGCCGCTATGGATTACCTATCGTGGGCGCCAGCTTGCTTTGCCCGCGCCGCCGGCTGGTGGCATCATGGTCGCCCAAATGCTGCGCATCCTGGAACGGTTCGATCTGGTTGCACTCGGCCATAACAGCCCGGACTATATGCGCGTGGTCTCCGAAGCGATGAAGATCGCCGGGCGTGACAAGGACGAGCATATTGGCGATCCGGATTTCGTTGTCCCGCCGCTCGCGTATTTGCTGTCCGACGCCTATGCCGACGCGTGCGCCGCACGCATCAGGCGCGGCGAGAAGGCCGCACTCACCCGCACATTATCCGACAGCAAGGGCACCACCACGATTTCCTGCGTTGACCGCAATGGCATGGTGGTGTCGGTCACCCACACACTCGGGGTACCGTCCGGAGTGATTCCGCCAGGAGCTGGCTTCATGCTAAACGGGGCGATGAACTGGTACGATCCGCGTCCGGGCAAGGCCGGGTCGATCGCACCCGGCAAGCGGCGGTTTTCGTCGATGACGCCGATGATTGTGTTCGAGGACGGGAAACCGGTCGCAACCCTTGGCGCACCGGGTGGCGCATGGATTGGTGTGGCGGTGGCTCAGGCGCTGCTGAACCTGCTCGATTTCGGCATGGGGATGCAGGAAGCGGTAATGGCGCCGCGCTTCTCGGCGACCACCGATGTGATCGATATCGGCAACCGCATCCCGCGCGCCACCCAGCGCGCACTTGAGGCAATGGGCTACGAAGTCAACCGCAGCGCCGCGACATTCCCATTTGCCGGGGTCCACGGTATCAGCCTGTGGGACGGGCAGCTCGATGGCGGCGCCGATCCGCAGCGCGATGGGTATGTCGCAGCAGTCAGCTAACCGTCCGGACTGCCGGCTTGCCGAGGGTTGGCAGCAGCGCGGTCAACACCCCGATCGCCGGCAGATACGCGGTGACGTGGTAAACGAAGTCGATGCTGGTGGCGTCGGCGAGGCGCCCCAGTGCCGCCGCGCCCAAGCCACCGAGCCCGAAGGCAAAGCCGAAGAAAATGCCGGCGACCATGCCAACCCGGCCGGGCAGCAATTCCTGCGCGTAGACCAGAATGGCAGGGAAGGATGATGCCATAATCAGGCCGATGATCACCGTCAGCACCGCGGTCATTTCGAGGCCGACATGGGGCAGCGCCAGGGTGAAGGGCAGCACGCCGAGGATTGACACCCACATCACCGCCTTGCGGCCCATTTTGTCGCCTAGCGGCCCGCCGATCAGGGTGCCGGCAGCGACCGCGCCCATATAGACGAACAGCATGATTTGGGCGTTGGCAACACTGAGGCCGAATTTCTCGATCAGATAGAAGGTGTAGTAACTGCCGAGTGCCGCCGAATAGACGTTTTTGGAGAAGATCAGCGCCACCAGAATGAAGATCGCAAACCCCACCCGGGCTGTGCTGAGGGTCTTGCCCGATGCGCCATCGGCAACCATTTTCTTCGGCACCACGGCAAGGCCGCGCCGGCTGTACCAGTTGCCGACCAAAAACAGCACCACCATCGCCAGCAGCGCGGTGCCGGAAAACCACGCGATGGCGCCCTGGCCGCGCGGCAACACCACCCAGGCCGCCATCAACGGTCCGATCGCGGCCCCGGCATTGCCGCCAACCTGGAACAATGATTGCGCCAAGCCGAAGCGCCCACCGGACGCGGCGCGTGCCACTCGCGACGATTCGGGATGAAACACCGCCGAGCCAATGCCAACCATCGCGGCGGCGAATATCAGCGCGCCATAGCTATGCGCCTGACTGAGCAGCACCAATCCGATCAGGGTCGAGCCCATGCCGATCGAAATTGAATACGGCATTGGCCGCTTATCGGTGATGGTGCCAACCAGCGGCTGCAATAGTGACGCGGTGAGTTGGAACGCCAGTGTTATCATCCCGATCTGGGTATAATCGAGGTTGAAATCGGCCTTAATCATCGGGAACAGCGCCGAGATCAGCGACTGCATCATGTCATTAAGCAGGTGGCAGAAGCTCAGCGCGAACAGGATCGGGAATACCGCAGTGGTCGGCATCCCAGTGGTCTGGGCGGCGCGTTGCGGCACGACATCGATCACGGCTTTCTGCATCTTGTGCCCCTGGGCCAATGAATTTCACCTTTACTATGCCCAAGCTTTGCCGCTGTCTCGCAGCCCACAGATGGGCAGGGCAGGCATGCGAACCAGGCGGCACGCAGGTCGTCGATGTGCTAAGCGTGCCGGGCAACCAATCAGGCGCGCCGGTGTCGACTGCATTTGATGTGATTATTCTCGGGGCAGGGGCTGCCGGCCTGATGTGCGCGATGACCGCCGGTGCGCGTGGCCGGCGGGTATTGCTGCTCGATCATGCCGAGGCCGCGGGCAAGAAAATCCTGATCTCGGGCGGTGGGCGCTGCAATTTTACCAATCGTGACACGCAGGCCCAGCGCTTCCTGTCAGAGAACCCGCATTTCGCCCGGGCGGCGCTGGCCGCTTACAGCGCGCAGGATTTCATTGCCCTGGTCGATCGGCACGGCATCGCGTGGCACGAGAAAACCCTTGGCCAATTGGTTTGCGATGGCTCGGCGCGCCAGATCGTGGCG